>PNKW01000019.1 GCA_013822695.1 Erythrobacter sp.
ATGCCAGTGAGATTGCACGGCCGGTTTTCGCGCGGGCGGGCTATGCCCTGCTCCACCGCCGCGACTTCGCCATTGCGCTGGGCGACGAGGAGATCCCGATCCACAATTACGCGATGGAAAAGCACTTCGCCTGAGACTGAGCGGCGCGGCCCGGTGTTTCACGTGAAACAAAGAATGAATGCACAACGACCCGGCAACGACCTGCCGACGGCGCGCCTACCGCAGCGCCGCGACTGCGGCAGCCACACCCACGGCCAGCAGCGCAAACACTGCCTTCGTCCGGCGGTCCGATCTGCGACCCTGCCACAGCTCTTCATCGAGCCACCACTTGCCTTGCCCGTCGGTCTTGAGCACGTCGGCGCCTTTCAGCCGCGCGAAGGCGCGCTGGCGGCTGGGGCGTGCGGGGGCATAGGGGATGGCATCGGCCATGCTGACCGCACCGACTGCGGTGAAGTGCGCGGCGACCTTGCGCTCGGCAAGCGGCCTTACCGGAAGCATGGCCATGTCGCGCCCCCTTTGCGAAGCGTCAGATGAACTCGATCTTGTCGACGAGGTAGAACTTCTCGCCCGAGGGCACCGTGACCTCGATCTCGTCACCCACCTGCTTGCTGATCAGCGCGCGGGCGAGCGGCGAGTTGTAGCTGATGCGCCCCTTGTTGGCATCCGCCTCGGTCTGGCCGACGATCTGGTAGCGGATCGGCTTGTCGTTCTCGTCGAGTAGGGTCACGGTCGCGCCGAAGACGATCTTGTCGCCCGACAGCGTGGTCGGATCGATGATCTGCGCGCGGCTCACACGGTCCTCGATCTCGGCGATCTGCGCCTCGACCTGGCCTTGGCGTTCCTTGGCGGCATGATACTCGGCGTTTTCCGAAAGGTCGCCGTGGGCGCGCGCTTCCTCGATCGCCTCGACGATTTTCGGGCGCTCATCGCGCAGGACCTTGAGGTCGGCGGTGAGCCGCTCGTAACCCTCGGCCAGCATCGGGACCTTTTCCATCGTCGCCATAGCTCTTCGTCTTTCCGCTTGTTTTTCTTGTGATCCCGCCCCCGAGGGAAAAGACTGCTGTCAACGCCGTCCAACAGGCTCGACGTCAGGCACTCTCGTTTGTCGGGGGAGGTGTCAGTCAGTTGCCATAATAGTCCTGCAAGCTGCGGACTTCAAGCTGGTCCGGCCGGATCGCCGAAATCGCCGCCGCAGCCGCGACCGAAGCGGCCGCCGTGGTGTAGTACGGCACCTTGCCCGCAAGCGCTGCCTGACGGATCGATTTGCTGTCCATCAGCGATTGCCACCCCTCGGTGGTGTTGAAGATCAGCGCGATATCGCCATCGATGATCTTGTCGACGATATGCGGCTGGCCTTCCGCCACCTTGTTGACCCGCTCGACGGCAAGCCCTTGTTCTGCAAGGTAGCTCTGCGTGCCGCCGGTGGCGATCACGCGGAAGCCGTGATCGAGCAGCTGCTTGACCGCCGGGACGATCACCTGCTTGTCGGTGTTCTTCACCGAGACGAACACGGTGCCCGATTGCGGCGGGATCATCCCTGCGCCGAGCTGCGACTTGAGGAAGGCCGCCTCGAAGGTCGCGTCGATGCCCATCACCTCGCCCGTCGACTTCATCTCGGGGCTCAGCACCGGATCGGCCCCGGGGAAGCGCGCGAAGGGGAACACCGCTTCCTTGACCGCCATGTAGGGCAGATCGCGCTTGAACGGCTCGAAGTTCGACAGCGGCTCGCCTGCCATGACTCGCGCGGCGATCTTGGCCACCGGCTGCCCGATCGCCTTGGCGACGAAGGGCACGGTGCGGCTGGCGCGCGGGTTGACCTCGATGAGATACACCACGCCATCCTTCACCGCGAACTGGATGTTCATCAGGCCCTTCACCCCCAGCGCAAAGGCCAGCGCCTCGGCCTGCCGCTCCATTTCGGCAATGATCTCGGACGGGAGCGAATAGGGCGGCAGGGTGCAGGCAGAATCGCCCGAATGGACGCCCGCTTCCTCGATATGCTGCATCACGCCCGCGATCCGCACCTCGGTGCCGTCGCACAAGGCATCGACATCGCATTCGATCGCATCGCGCAGATACTGGTCGATCAGGACGGGGCTGTCCCCGCTGACGTTGACGGCGGTGGCAATGTAGCTGTCGAGCTGCGCTTCGCTGTCGACGATCTCCATCGCGCGGCCGCCGAGCACGTAGGACGGGCGCAGCAGCACCGGATAGCCGATGCGCGCGGCCACTGCGGCCGCCTCGTCTCGGCTGCGGGCGATGCCGTTGTCGGGCTGCTTGAGCTTGAGCTTGCTCACCAGCTTGGCAAAGCGCTCGCGGTCTTCGGCCAAGTCGATCGCGTCGGGCGAAGTGCCGAGGATCGGGATCCCGGCATCCTCCAGCGCCTGCGCGAGCTTGAGCGGGGTTTGCCCGCCGAACTGGACGATCACGCCGAGGAGTTCGCCCTTCGACTGCTCGACGCGAAGGATCTCCAGCACGTCCTCGTCGGTCAGCGGCTCGAAATAAAGCCGGTCAGAGGTGTCGTAATCGGTCGAGACGGTCTCCGGGTTGCAGTTGACCATGATGGTCTCGAAACCCTGTTCGGCGAGCGCGAAGCAGGCGTGGACGCAGCAATAGTCGAACTCGATCCCCTGCCCGATGCGGTTGGGCCCGCCGCCGAGGATGACGATCTTCTTGCGGTCGGAAGGCATCGCCTCGCATTCGGGCGCGCCGAAGCTCGGCGCCTCGTAGGTCGAGTACATGTAGGGCGTGATCGCCTCGAATTCGGCGGCGCAGCTGTCGATGCGCTTGAAGACGGGGAAAACGCCGAGCTTGTGGCGAAGGGCGCGCACTTCCTCGGCGCTGGTCGCGCCTGCCATGGCGACCAGCGCGTCGTGGAGCAGCCCCGAACGCTTGGCCTGGGTCTCGGCAAGACCGCCCGCCACGCCCACCGACCGTACCGCGAGGGTGGCAAGGCGCCGATCCGAAAAGCCCATCGCCTTCAGGCGCCGCAACCCCGCCGCATCGCGCGGCAAGCCATCGGTCTGCAATTCCTTCTCGGCGGCGATGATCGCCTCGATCTGGCGCAGGAACCACGGGTCGTAGAAGGTGACTGCGGCGATGTCCTCGACGCTCATGCCTTCGCGGAACGCCTGGCCGACCTTGAGCAGCCGGTCGGGCGTACGGCGCGAGAGCGCGGCGGTGATCACCTCGCGGCCCGCGCCTTCCAGTTCGGGGAAGCGGTTGAAGCCGTCGAGCCCGGTTTCGAGCCCGCGCAGCGCCTTCTGCACGCTCTCCTGAATATTGCGACCGATCGCCATGACCTCACCGACCGATTTCATCGCGGTCGACAGGTCATTGGCCGCGCCCTTGAATTTTTCAAACGCGAAGCGGGGGATCTTGGTAACGACGTAATCGATGGTCGGCTCGAAACTCGCCGGCGTCGCGCCGGTGATCTCGTTGGTGAGCTCGTCGAGGGTGTAGCCGACCGCCAGCTTGGCGGCGACGCGGGCGATGGGGAAGCCCGTCGCCTTCGACGCCAGCGCCGAGGAACGGCTGACGCGCGGGTTCATCTCGATCACGATCAGGCGCCCGTCCTTGGGGTTGACCGCGAATTGCACGTTGGAGCCGCCCGTCTCCACCCCGATCTCGCGCAGCACCGCGATGCTGGCCGAGCGCATGATCTGGTATTCCTTGTCGGTCAGCGTCAGCGCCGGGGCGACGGTGATCGAGTCGCCGGTGTGGACGCCCATCGGATCGACGTTCTCGATCGAGCAGATGATGATCGCATTGTCCTTGCGGTCACGCACCACCTCCATCTCGAATTCCTTCCACCCGAGGAGCGATTCCTCGATCAGGACTTCGGTGGTGGGCGATGCGTCGAGGCCTTCCTTCACGATCTGGTCGAATTCGGCCTTGTTGTAGGCGATCCCGCCGCCGGTGCCGCCGAGGGTGAAGCTGGGGCGGATGATCGAGGGGAGGCCCGTGCGCTCGAGCACCGCGCGCGCCTGTTCGAGCGTGGTGGCAACCCCGCTGCGCGCGCTCTCCAGCCCGATCGCATCCATCGCCTCGCGGAAGCGCTGGCGGTTCTCGGCCTTGTCGATCGCGTCGGCCTTGGCCCCGATCATCTCGACGCCGTATTCCGCCAGCACGCCCATCTCGTCGAGCTTCAAGGCGCAGTTCAATGCCGTCTGCCCGCCCATCGTGGGCAGCAGCGCATCGGGCCGTTCCTTGGCGATGATCTTGGCGACGATATCGGGCGTGATCGGCTCGATATAGGTGGCGTCGGCGAACTCCGGATCGGTCATGATCGTCGCGGGGTTGGAGTTGACGAGGATGACGCGGTAGCCCTCCTCCTTCAGCGCCTTGATCGCCTGGGTGCCGGAATAGTCGAACTCGCAGGCCTGGCCGATGATGATCGGGCCGGCGCCGATGACGAGGATCGAGGAAATGTCGGTTCTTTTGGGCATCAGTTTTTCTTACCGAAGAGTTTGGAGAGGAAGCTGGCGGGCTTGGGCTGCGGCTGCGGTTGGGGCTGGGGTTGGGGCGCAGCGTCCTGACGGGTCATCGCCGCTTCCCAGCCATCGTACTCGGTCCCGTAGCTGTCGGCGAGTTCACACAAATGCGCCAGCGTGGTGGTCCGCCATTCTTCGCCGATTGCCTCGTGCCGCTCGGCGATGACGCCGTCGTCATTCACAGTAGGGCGGGTCTCGTAACCCAGCTCGCGCAGGCTCGCCCCCAGCGCGACGAAGTTGCCCCCGTAGAAGTAGTGCACCACATGGCGCGTGTCGGCCATGTTCTCGCCATGGGCGATGAACATCTCGAGCGTCTGGCGTGCCAAATCGATCTGCTTGCGGTTGTCGCTCATGATTGGCTCCCCTTGGGTTGACGCTGGGACGGATTGCAAACAGGCATCAAGGTTCCTGCTCGGCAAAGGCGAAGATCAGCTTGGTGTAGCGGTTCACGAAGGGCAGCACGTCGGGCTTTGTGGCGGCGGGCCCGAAGACGAAGGTGCAGTTGCGGCGGATGTCGATCAGCCGGTCGCCGTCGCGGGCCATGATGTAGCTCAGCACATAGTAGGAGCGCGGCGCGTTGCGGCGGCCGATGACGTCGAGTTTTTTCACCGTGTCGGTGCCGCTGGCGAGGCGCTCGCTGTCGATGAACCCCTGTTCCTTGCGCTGCTCGACCACGGCCTTGTGGCGCTTGGCGGGGTCGAAATCCTCCTCGCTGAACGGGCCTTGGCTGGCGGCAATGCGGCAGTCCATCCGGCCTGCAACGGGATAGCGCGAGCCTTCGTCATGCAGGACGGGGCGCCAGAAGGTGAGGACGGGCAGGCCGGTCTCGGCCGAGGCGTCAAGCGTCACTGAGCCATCGCCCTGAAACGCCACCCCCTCGGCGATCTCCGCACCGGGCCATTCGGCAACGGGCGCGGGGTTCTGCGAAAAGGCATCAACAGAGCATGAGCCGACAGAGACCAAAAGCGCTAGCGTTGCAATCCAATCACTTCGGGGAACCTCAGCAAGACGACGCTTCAACGACTTCGGCTTTCCAGCCTCAAATAGGTCACTTGCCCGTGATTTTCCTTGTGCGGTCAATCCTAACAACATTGCACCGGGCTTTGACGTATCGGGAACAGTCTTCGCCAGTGGCGGATCGTTTCGAACGAGTAACCAACCGGCACTCCGCGCGAGGTCCCTATTAACGACCCAATCGATGTCCGGTCGCAAAGCTTGGCAAACCAGAACAACGTTTTGAGGGCTACCGTTCGTCGCCCGGCGCATAGCCAGTTCGACTAACAGGTCATCCCTAAGTGAGTTTATGTCGGGGACTGTCACCCCAGCTCCCCAACGAACTTCTCGAACAGGTAGAAGCTATCCTGCGGCCCCGGCGACGCCTCAGGGTGATACTGCACAGCAAACGCCCGCTTGCCCTTGATCGCGATGCCGCAATTCGTCCCGTCGAACAGCGAGACATGGGTCTGCTCCACCCCCTCCGGCAGGGTCGCCGCGTCCACAGCAAAGCCGTGATTCATCGAGGTGATCTCGACAAGCCCCGAAGTCTCCCCCCAGCCCTCGCCGACGCGCTGGACGGGGTGGTTCGCGCCGCGGTGGCCCTGGTGCATCTTGATCGTCTTCGCGCCCGCGGCCAGCGCGAGCATCTGGTGGCCGAGGCAGATGCCGAACAGCGGCACGTCGGCGTCCAATAGCGCCTTGATCACCGGGACGGCATATTCGCCGGTCGCCGCCGGATCGCCCGGGCCGTTGCTCAGGAACACGCCGTCGGGGGCGAGCGCCATCACTTCGTCGAAGCTCGTCTTGGCCGGCACCACCGTCACCCGCGCCCCGGCCTTCACCAGATTGCGGAAGATATTGTCCTTCGCGCCGTAGTCGATCGCGACAACGTGGGGCTTGGCATCGAACGCCGCGCGGCCATAGCCCTTGCCGAGCGTCCAGTAGCCGCCCTCCCAGCCCTCGTGCTTGTCACGAGTGACGCGCACCGCGAGGTCCATGCCCTCCAGCCCCGGCCACTCGGCCGCGCGCTTCACCAGCGCCGGAATGTCGAACTTGCCGTCGGGCGCATGGGCGATCACCGCATTGGGCGCGCCGGTCTGGCGGATGCGGCGGGTGAGCGCGCGGGTGTCGATGCCGGAAAGGCCGATCTTGCCGTTCCTCACCATCCACTCGGCGAAGCGCTCGACGCTGCGGAAGTTGGAAGGCTCGGTCACATCCTCGCGCACCACGCAACCCACAGCGCCTTCCACGCGGCTCTCAACGTCCTCGCCATTCGCGCCGACATTGCCGATATGCGGGAAGGTGAAGGTGACGATCTGCGCGGCGTAGGAGGGATCGGTCATCACCTCCTGATAGCCGGTCATCGCGGTGTTGAAGCACACCTCGCCCACTGCGCTGCCCGCCGCGCCGAAGCCCCGGCCCCAGATCACGGTGCCATCGGCCAGAACCAAAACGCCGGTTGCCCCTGAAGGTTGCGCGCGAGTGGATGCGGGGTCGGCCATGGGGCGCTCCGTTCGAGTGTTTCCGGCGATGGTGCTAAGTTTTGCCCGCTAGGCCCCTCGCCCCCCCGCGTCAACCTAGGCTTGGCGCTGAATTTGCGTTAGGGGCGCAGGCCATTGACCCCTTCCACAGGAATGACCCAGAAAAATGATCCGTGACGATATCAAGGCCGCCACCATCGCCGCGATGAAGGCGGGCGAGAAGGACCGCACCGCCGCGCTTCGCCAGATCAGCGCCAAGATCAAGGACCGCGACATCGAGGAACGCACCGCCGCGGCCCCAGTCACCGACGATGACGTGCTGGTGACGAGCGTGCTCCAGAAGATGGCCAAGCAGCGCCGCGAATCGATTGAGATGTATGATGCGGGCGGGCGCACGGAACTCGCCGCAGTCGAGCGCGCGGAACTGGCCGTGATCGAGGAATTCCTGCCACAGATGATGGACGAGGCGGCCACCAGGGCGGCGATCGAGGCGATCAAGGCCGATCTCGGGGCGAGCAGCATGAAGGACATGGGTGCGGTCATGACCGAACTGCGCGCCCGCCATGGCGCGGTGCTCGATGGCAAACTCGCGAGCGGGCTGGTGAAGGCGGCGCTGTCCTGATCGGGTCATTGGGCTAAGCCACAGACCCTTCCACAGGGCGCGCTTGAATGCCGAGGCGTTCGGGCGCACCTAAACTGCTATGGCCATCACCCCGCAATGGAAGGACGAGCTGCGTGCGCGGATCACGCTGTCGACGCTTGTCCAGCGGTCGGTCAAACTCACCCGCGCAGGGCGCGAGTGGAAGGGGTGCTGCCCGTTCCACGAAGAAAAGACGCCGAGTTTCTACGTCAACGACCAGAAGCAGTTCTACCACTGCTTCGGCTGCGGGGCGCATGGCGATGCGATCAGCTGGATGGTGGACCAGCAGGGCCTCCAGTTCATGGACGCGGTCAAGGAATTGGCCGCGATGGCCGGGATGGAAGTCCCCGCCCTCGATCCGGTCATGGCCAAACGCGCCGAGCAGCGCGCCAGCCTGATCGATGTGACCGAGGCGGCGCAGAAGTTCTTTGTGACCAGCCTTGCAGGGCCAAGCGGCGGCGCGGCGCGCGAATACCTCCAGCGGCGCGGTTTCTCGCCGCAGGTGATGGCCGAATTCGGCTTCGGCTGGGCTCCGGATGACCGGCAGGCGCTCCCCAAGGCGCTTCAGCAGTTCGGTGAGGACATGCTCGAAGGCGCGGGGATGCGCGCGGCCAATGAGCAGGGCGAGCGTTACGATCGCTTCCGGGGCCGCGTCATGCTGCCGATCCAGGACGCGCGGGGCCGGGTGATCGCCTTCGGGGGGCGCATCCTCGACAAGCGCGACGGGGTCGCAAAATATCTGAACTCCCCCGACACCGATCTCTTCGACAAGGGCCGCACCCTCTACAACCTCCACCGCGCCGCCCCCGCCGCGCGCCAGAGCGGGCGCGTGGTGGTGGTCGAAGGCTATATGGACGTGATTGCGCTGGCGAACGCGGGGATCGCCGATGCGGTCGCGCCGCTCGGCACCGCGCTCACCGAAATGCAGATCGAACTGCTGTGGCGCATGGTCGAAGTGCCGGTCTTGTGCTTCGATGGCGATGCGGCGGGCCAGCGCGCGGCGATGCGGGCGATTGCGCGGGCGTTGCCGATGCTGGCGCCGATGCGCTCGCTGGGGATCGTGCGGCTGCCTGCTGGGCTCGATCCCGACGATCTCATCAAGCAGCAGGGCAAGGGGGCGATGGAGGAGCTTCTCAGCCGCCCCGCCCCGCTGATCGAGACCCTGTGGGAGTTCGAGCGCGACGCCCAGCCCCTTGCCACACCCGAGGCCAAGGCGGGGCTCAAGGCGCGGCTGATGGCGCATGTCGAGACCATCGCTGATCCCGAGATCAAGAGCCTCTACCGCCGCGAGCTGGGTGATCGCTTCTCGGCCTTCGCCTATCCGCCGCGTCCGGCCCGCGCGCCTTGGCAACCTTCCGCGCAACCCCGCCCGGCACCCGGCCAGCGCGGGCCATGGAGGGGCGCGAACCTCCCTCCTCCCGGCCTGTCGGAAGAGGCGCGGGCGCAGCTTTCCGGGATGATGGCCGGCGGCCAGCGGCAGGGTTTGATGCAGGCCGTGCTGGCCGGTCTCGCGCGCTATCCCGGGCAGATTGCGCGGCATACCGAGGCGCTGATCAGCCTCGCCCGGCTGCTGCCCGAAGCCGCATCCGCCATCGAATCGCTGCTCGAGCTTGCGGAAACGCTTGATTCGCGCAAGGCAACCGCCATATGGCAACCCACGCAAGGCCAACCCGCCCCGTCGGCAGATATCCGCTACGCCTTTCTTGATGAAGGCACCGATCCCGACGCTGCGTGCGAGGAACTGGCTGAAGCTGTGTCGCTGCTGGTCGAAAGGCCGGCGCTTGAGGCTGCGCTTGCGGCCACGATCGCGCGTTTCGACAGCGATCCGGAAGGGTCGTTTGCCGAGCAGACGCGTTTGCGTGCACAGCTCATGGCAACCGAAGAAAGATTGAAGGCCTTCGGGCGTCGCAAGGCTGCAACGCCGGCGAAGCTCGAGGCGAACACGGATGATACCGCCTGACGCGGCGTATATGGGATCAACAGGCGGCCCTGCAAACAGCGGGCCGCCCGGCAACGGATTGACACGAGAAATATGGCCGAGAAGGAAGATGCCCCGCTGATCGACCTCAATGAGGCTTCGATCAAGAAGCTGATCAGCAAGGCGAAGAAGCGCGGCTACGTCACCTATGACGAACTCAACGAGGCGCTGCCCTCGGGCGAGATGAGCCCCGACCAGATCGAGGACATCCAGACCGCGCTCTCCGAAATGGGCGTCCAGATCGTCGAGAGCGACGAGGATGCCGAAGCCGAGGCCGAAGACCGCGAGGATGGCGAGGTCGAGGACGTCGTCGCCGATGACGATGACGACGATGATGACGGCGAGCGCAAGGGCCCGGCCAAGGATGCCCGCGCCGGCAACAAGAAGCTCGCCACCGGGGAACGCACCGATGATCCGGTGCGCATGTACCTGCGCGAAATGGGCGCGGTCGAACTGCTCAGCCGCGAAGGCGAAATCGCCATCGCCAAGCGCATCGAGGCCGGGCGCGACATGATGATCATGGGGCTGTGCGAAAGCCCGATCACCTTCCACGCGATCATCCAGTGGTCCGAAGCCCTCAACAACGGCGACATGCAACTGCGCGAGATCCTCGATCTCGACGCGATGCTCTCCAAGGAACCCCCGGCCGAGAAGATGGCCGAGGGCGCCGAGGATGATGACGACGACGAAATCTCCGAAGCCACCGCCGGCCCCACCATCCGCGAGGATGACGAAGTGGCCGACGAGCCTGAAGCGGACGCTGACGAGGATGAAGACGGCGAAGGTCGCCCCAAGCGCGAAGAGGAAGAGGAGGAGGACAACACCCTCTCCCTCGCCCAGATGGAAGCCGCACTGAAGCCCGAGGCGCTTGAGCGTTTCGCGCGCATCACCTCGCTGTTCAACGCCTTCGAAAAGCTTCAGGCCGAACGCGTCGATACGCTGGCCGCAGGCAATGCCTTCCCGGGCGGCAAGGAAGCCAAGTACGAGAACTTGCGCGAAGAACTCACCGCCGAGGTTGAAAGCGTACAGTTCCACGCGACCAAGATCGAATTCCTGGTCGACAACCTCTACGCCTTCAACCGCCGCCTCACCACGCTCGGCGGCCAGATGCTGCGCCTTGCCGAACGCCACAAGGTCAAGCGCGTCGACTTCCTCACCGCCTATGTCGGCAACGAGATGGACGACGCGTGGATCAAGGAACGCGCCAAGAAGGACAAGAAGTGGGCCGCCTTCGCCGAGCGCGAGGAAGACGCGATCGAGCGCATCCGCTCGGAAATCGCCGACATCGCCGCGCAGACCGGCATGAGCCTCACCGAGTTCCGCCGCATCGTCAACATGGTCCAGAAGGGCGAGCGCGAGGCGCGTATTGCCAAGAAGGAAATGGTCGAGGCGAACCTGCGGCTGGTGATCTCGATCGCCAAGAAATACACCAACCGCGGGTTGCAATTCCTTGATCTTATTCAGGAAGGCAACATCGGTCTGATGAAGGCGGTCGACAAGTTCGAATACCGCCGCGGTTACAAGTTCTCGACCTACGCGACGTGGTGGATCCGGCAGGCGATCACCCGCTCGATTGCGGATCAGGCGCGCACCATCCGTATTCCGGTCCACATGATCGAGACGATCAACAAGTTGGTCCGCACAAGCCGCCAGTTCCTCCACGAGGAAGGCCGCGAACCGACGCCGGAGGAAATGGCCGCGCGCCTCTCCATGCCGCTGGAGAAGGTGCGCAAGGTGATGAAGATCGCCAAGGAGCCCATTTCTTTGGAGACCCCCATCGGGGACGAGGAAGACAGCCACCTCGGCGATTTCATCGAGGACAAGAACGCGATCATCCCGGTGGATGCCGCGATTCAGGCGAATCTCAAGGAAACCGTCACCCGCGTGCTGGCGTCGCTGACTCCGCGCGAGGAACGCGTGCTGCGGATGCGCTTCGGCATCGGGATGAACACCGATCACACCCTTGAGGAAGTCGGCCAGCAGTTCTCGGTGACGCGTGAGCGTATCCGGCAGATCGAAGCGAAGGCGCTGCGGAAGCTGAAGCATCCGTCGCGCAGCCGCAAGATGCGGTCGTTCCTCGACCAGTAATCGCCGGAAGGGGCACGATGGCAAAGTCCGATCCCGCAACCGTCGCCATCGTTAGCCAGAAGGGCGGCTCGGGCAAAACCACCCTTGCCGTACACCTCGCCACCCGCGCCGCGCAGGCGGGCCACCAGTCCTGCGTTGTCGACACCGATCCGCAGGCGAGCGCGGCGGCGTGGAGCGACTGGCGGGGGGATTTTCTCCCCGTGGTCGTCACCAGCCCGCCCGCGCGGCTTGGCCGCACCATCGATAATGCGCGCAAGCAGGGGATGGATTTTGTCGTGATCGACACCCCACCACATGCCGATGCCGCCGCGCGCGAGGCGATCAAGGCGGCCGACATCGTGCTGATCCCCACGCGCCTGCGGGCATTCGACCTTGCCGCGCTCGAGCCGATCGTCGATCTTGTGGCCCTCGCCAGGACGCCGGCCTTCGTGGTCTTCAATGCCGTGCCCGCGGGCGCCAAGCTGTTGACCACAGAGGCAGAGACAGTCGCCGCGAACCTCGGCCTTACCGTCTGCCCGGTCAAGCTGGGCGAGCGGGCTGCCTTCCACCGCTCCTCCGCCAAGGGCGAGACCGCCGCCGAGGTCGACCCCGAGGGCAAGGCTGCGAAGGAAGTCGAGAGATTGTGGAAGTGGCTGCGCAAGCAGCTCGGCTGACCCACGCCGGGAGCCAATCGTAGAAAAGCCTTGCTTACAGGGTGGAGAGAATCGACGCGCGTCCCTATGTAGGCTGACATGCGCATCGCCATCGCCTCCGACCACGCTGCCGTGGAGCTGAAAGCCGACCTAGCCGAATGGCTCGTCGAAGAGGGCCACGAGGTCGCCGACCTCGGCCCCGAACCCGGCACGAGCGTCGACTATCCCGATTACGGGTACCGCCTCGCCGAGATCATCGCGGAGGGCACGGTCGAATTCGGGATCGCGCTGTGCGGCTCTGGCATCGGCATCTCGATCAGCGTCAACCGTCACCCGCAGGTGCGCTGCGCGCTGGTCAGCGAGCCGCTTTCCGCGGCCCTCGCCCGCGAACATAATGATGCCAATTGCATCGCAATGGGCGCGCGTCTCGTAGGGATCGAAATGGCGAAGTCCTGCGTTGCCACATTTCTCGACACCGAATTCGCCGATGCCGGCGATCCGGCCGGGCGCCACCAGCGCCGGGTCGGCAAGCTCGGCAAGCCGCCCTTTCAGCCCGATCACATCGAGACCCACCAATGAGCACCGCCCCCCTCGACTTCGCCGCCCGCACCTCTCCGATGGACGGCTTCTGGCACAATGACTTGGCCCATGCCGATCCCGAGATCGCGGCCGCTACGGCCAAGGAACTCGCCCGCCAGCGCGACAAGATCGAGCTGATCGCGAGCGAGAACATCGCAAGCCGCGCCGTGCTCGAAGCGGCGGGTTCTGTGTTCACCAACAAATATGCCGAAGGCTATCCGGGCAAGCGCTATTACGGCGGCTGCGACTATGCCGACGTGGTCGAAACGCTGGCAATTGATCGCGCCAAGCAGTTGTTCGGGTGCAATTTCGCCAACGTCCAGCCCAACTCGGGCTCGCAGATGAACCAGGCGGTTTTCCTCGCCCTGCTCAATCCCGGCGACACCTTCATGGGGCTCGACCTCAATTCAGGCGGGCACCTGACGCACGGCTCGCCGGTCAACATGAGCGGCAAGTGGTTCAACGTGGTCTCCTACGGCGTGAGCCGCGCGACCGAGACTATCGACATGGAAGAAGTCGCGGCCAAGGCGCGGGAAAACAAGCCGAAGATCATCATCTGCGGCGGCACCGCCTATTCGCGGCTGTGGGACTTCCCCGCCTTCCGCGCCATCGCCGACGAAGTGGGCGCGGTGCTGCTGTGCGACATGAGCCACATCTCGGGCCTCGTCGCGGGCGGCGCGCACCCCTCGCCCTTCCCGCATTGCGACATCGTCACCTCGACCACCCACAAGTCCCTGCGCGGGCCGCGCTCGGGCATCATTCTGTGGAACGACGACAAGTATACCAAGCCCTTGAACATGGCGGTGTTCCCCGGCCTTCAGGGCGGCCCGCTGATGCACATCGTCGCGGCCAAGGCCGTGGCCTTCAAGGAAGCGCTCGACCCGAGCTTCAGCGCCTACGCGCACCGGATCGTCGAGAACGCCCGCGCGCTGGCCGCGAGCCTTGAGGAAAATGGTCTGCGGATCGTCTCGGGCGGCACCGACAACCACTCGATGCTGGTCGACCTCACCGCGAAGGATGTCACCGGCAAGGACGCCGAGAAGGGCCTCGACCGCGCCTGGCTGACCTGCAACAAGAACGGCATCCCGTTCGACACCCGCTCGCCCTTCGTCACCAGCGGCATCCGCCTCGGCACGCCCGCCGGCACCACCCGCGGCTTCGGCCCCGAAGAGTTCCGCACGGTCGGCAAGCTCATCGCCGAAGTGGTTGAGGGCCTTGCCAAAAATGGCCCCGAGGGTGACGCGCAGGTTGAAGAAAGCGTGCGCCAGCGGGTAGCCAAGCTGTGCGCCGCCTTCCCCGTCTATCCCGGAATGTAAGGAACAGCCGACATGAACGAACCGAACGGATCGCAGGACTGGGTCGAAGACGTGAAGGCCGAAGTCACCGGCATGGCCAAGGGGGGCGTCAACCACCCCTCGACCGCGCCGGTTCTGACCGGGGCCGCGATTGGCGCAGCGGCCGGGTGGCTGCTGCCCTTCGTGTCGCTGCCGGTCGGTCTGGCGGTGGGCGCTGGCATCGCGCTCTATCAGAGGGTCAAGAAGTAACTCCCTGAATGCGCTGCCCCTTCTGCGCCCATGACGATACCCAGGTAAAGGACAGCCGCCCGACCGAGGACAATGCCTCGATCCGGCGCCGTCGCCAGTGCTCGTCCTGCGGGGCGCGCTTCACCACCTTTGAACGCGTGCAGCTGCGCGAGGTTGTGGTGGTCAAGTCGGGGGATCGGCGAGAGCCGTTCGAGCGGTCAAAGCTTGAACAATCGGTCGCGCTCGCCTGCCGCAAGCGGTCAATTGATCAGGAGCGGCTCGACCAGCTGATCAGTGGCATCCAGCGCCAGGTCGAAACCTCGGGCGAGGCCGAGGTGCCCTCGTCGCATATCGGCGAGCTGGTGATGGAGGGACTGCGGCAGATCGACTCTGTCGCCTATATCCGTTTCGCGAGTGTCTACCGCGATTTCTCCGAGGCGCGCGACTTCGAGGAATTCGCCAGCACCGTGCAGCAAGCGGCGAAAGAATAAGAATAACATGGCCGATCTCAACAAGCCGGTGATCGTCCTTGTGCGCCCGCAATTGGGCGAGAATATCGGCAAGGCGGCGCGCGCGATGCTCAATTTCGGGCTGACCGAGATGCGGCTCGTTACCCCGCGCGACGGCTGGCCCAACCCCTCGGCAGGCCCCGCGGCTGCCGGGGCGGACATCGTGCTCGAACAGGCCAAGGTCTACGCCACCACCGCCGAGGCGGTCGCCGACTGCGCCCATGTCCACGCCACCACGGTGAGGAAGCGCGGCGTCACCAAGCCCGTGATCGGCGCGGACGAGGCAGGGCGGCAGGTCCACACCCTTCCCGGCCGCCATGCGATCATCTTCGGCCCCGAGCGTTCGGGGCTCGAGACCGAGGACGTGGCGCTCGCCCGCAACATCCTGACCGTGCCGGTCAATCCTGAATTCGGCTCGCTGAATCTCGCCCAAGCCGTAATCCTCGTCGCCTATGAATGGGCGCGGACCGGGCGCGAGATCGCGGGCGCCGGTGAGGCTCTGGTGCAGCCGACGCTGGAGGACACCCTCCCCCCCGCCCCGCAGGAAGAGCTCGAAGGCATGATCGCGCATTTCGAGAAGCTTCTGGAAACGCGCAATTACTTCTTCCCGCACTCGCGCGCCGAGGCGACCCGCCGAACCTTGCGCGGATTGCTCACCAAGCCCGGGTGGAACCACCTCGAGGTGCGCACCTTGCGCGGCATCCTCAGCAGTCTCGAACGCCCGCCCGAGGACTGAAAACCGGTCACGCGTCCGTAGCAGAAATGCCGCAATATTTCGATAGGCGGGCAAATACGGCGCTAACGGGGCAAGCGGAACAGATGCGGATTGTCGAACTGGTGGCCGCGCCCGAGCAGGCGCTGCCCCTACAGGTCTGGCCCGACCATTCCCCTGCCCGGATGAGCCGCGACTTTCTGCTGTGGCGGCACCTGCGCGTCATCCGCGCGCGCGCCATGCGCCATGTCCACCTGCTCGCCGATCGCATGCGCGGCCAAACCGAACCTCGCGCCGCACGTTCGGTCTACGGCGTCAGGATGCAGAGCAACTGGGCCGATCGCACCTTCGCCTATTGCCAATACGGCACTTACGGCCCCTACCTGGCCGACCTTCTCGCCAGCATCGACCGCCCCTTCGCCTTCCTTGATGTCGGGGCGAACCAGGGCCTGTTCTCGCTGATCGCGGCGAAGAACCCCTTCTGCGAGCGGATCGTCGCCCTTGAACCCGTGCCCGAGACGCACCGGCTGCTGGCGGCCAATCTCGCGCTTGCGGGGCTCGGCGAGCGAGCGCGGGCGCTCAATGTCGGGCTGTCGGACAGGGCGGGCACGCACGCCATTACCATCAACCCGGTGCACAGCGGCCAGGCGAGCCTCGAAGCGCACATGGAAGGCCGCGCCGCCTGCCGCAGCATCACCATCGAGCTGGTCACCATGGCGGGGCTCGAAGCGCACTTGCCCGCGGACCTGCCGCTGTTCGTCAAGATCGATGTCGAGGGGCATGAGCCGATCATCATCGAGGAGCTGCTCGCCTCGCGCCACGCCGGCAGGGTGATGGGCATCTTCTACGAGCACGACAACCGCTGGACCGACAACGCCACAATCTGCCGCGCGCTCTACCGCGCAGGCTTTGCCAAGCTGAAGCGCTACGGGCGGGGCAAGCATTTCGATGTTCTCGCCGGCCCCTCGCCCGAGCCGCTCGAGCGGATCCCGGCCTTCGAGCAGGGCATCGCCGAACCGCAGCGCCAGCGCGCCTGAGGCGCCTCGGCGCTTGACGCGCCCGGCATTCCTGCCCCGGCGGGCTTGACCGGCCCGCCAATCCTGCTATGCGCGCGCCTTCGCAAATGGGCCCTGCACCCCGGTGAAGCAGGCGCCGCACCACGGATCATGCCATGGTGGAGCGATGCCGGGTTGGATGCCCACCATTGGGGTGGGCCAGCACATTGAAGGAAACGACTAATGTCGAAGCGCAAGAGCGCCAAGCACAAGCTTGACCGCCGCATGGGCGAAAACATCTGGGGCCGCCCGAATTCCCCGGTGAACAAGCGTTCCTACGGTCCCGGCCAGCACGGCCAGCGCCGCAAGGGCAAGATGAGCGACTACGGCCTGCAGCTGCGCGCCAAGCAGAAGCTCAAGGGCTATTACGGCGACGTCACCGAAAAGCAGTTCAAGCGCAACTACCTCGAAGCCTCGCGCATGAAGGGCGACACCAGCCAGAACCTGATCGGTCTGCTCGAGCAGCGTCTCGACATGGTGGTCTACCGCGCCAAGTTCGCGCCGACCATCTTCGCCGCGCGCCAGATCGTCAGCCACGGCCACATCTATGTGAACGGCCAGAAGTGCAACATCGCCTCGCGCCGCGTCAACGTGGGCGACGTCGTCAGCCTTGGCAGCAAGGCCAAGGAAATGGCGCTGGTGATCGAAGCGCAGAGCCTCGCCGAGCGTGACATCCCCGACTACGTCATGCCTGACGGCACCGACAAGATCACCTTCACCCGCGTGCCCAAGCTTGACGAAGTGCCCTATCCGGTGACGATGGAACCGAACCTGGTGGTTGAGTTCTACTCGCGCTGATCGCTTTCGGGCATCGCAAGAAACACGAAAGGGCGGCCTTGCAGGGCCGCCCTTTTTCGTTGCTGTCTGGCTGCTACCGCTGGCGCGGGGACGATCATCGAGGGAGCGTGGTGCGGCCTCAGCCGCGCGTCTGCCGCCCCCTGCCGGATCAGGTCCTGATCTTGTCCCACTCGCCGAATTCATAGGCGATCGAGCCTTCGACGAGCCGCTCCCAGAGATCGGCGACGACATCGCCGGGGATGCCATGCGCCTCGGCCTCCGCGACGGCGGCGGCGATCACGCTCGCCTTCCTCGCCTCGTCCCGCACCGCATCGCGGGTCGGCTTGATCCGGGCAGCGGCGCGCATGTAGCCGAAGCGCCTCGCCAGCAGCGCCACCAGTTCGCGATCGAGGGCGTCCACACCGGCACGCACGTGCAGCATGGTGGTGCAGTCTTCGGGGGAACGGACAGTCTGATCAGTCATCCGCGCCGTTTGGCGAAGGATTGCTGCCGTGTCGAGCCTTTGTCTCAGAGCCGATCTGGCGCACCGCACAGCAAAAAGGGGCCGGTCACCAGGACCGGCCCCTCCTTTCTGATTAGATCGTGCGGTGCTGCGATCAGCAGCACCCCAGACCGCAGCACACGCCCAGCGCGCAGCAGGCGTCAGCCACGGCGCCCGGACCGGCAGCCATGGCAGCCGAAGACGAGAGCAGGGCAACAACAGCGGAAATCTTGGCAATCAGCTTCATTACAATTCTCCAAATTCGTGTTCATTTTCAGATGTCAGGTCCGGGCCTCGGCGCGCGGCGGCGGGGTGGCTGGGGGCAGCTTGGCGGAACGGTGGGGCGCTATCGCCTCGGCGGGATCGGGCGCGAAGCGGCGCGGCAGGGCCTCGGCGACGGCATCCGGCAGCACAGCACCCGCGCATCCCGTCTGGCACTGGGTGAAACCGGGGCAATCCTCGCAGCAATCATCCGGGCAGACCGGATCTTGCGGCGCATCGCTGACTGTTATCGCCACCGAAGCGTTGCCCGCGCTCACCGGGGTCGACAGCGGCGCGAGCACGCTGAGGCACAGGAGTGCAGACAGGAACAAACGCATGAGACGCATGGACCGAGGTTCGCCTCCTTCGCCGCAAAAGTTACGCTGCCACAGCAACAAATGCAATCAGTGCAGGTAGTCGCGCCGGAAGTCGCTCGCAAAGTCGGCAAATCGCTGGCTCGCAATGGCATCGCGCATCGCCTGCATCAGCGCCTGATAGAAGCTGAGATTATGCTCGGTGACCAGCATCGCGCCGAGCATCTCGCCAGATTTGACGAGGTGGTGGATATAGGCGCGGCTGTAGGTGGTGCAGACCGGGCACTGGCAGCGATCGTCCAGCGGGCCGGTGTCCTCGGCAAAGCGCGCATTCCTGAGGTTGAGCGGGCCGTTCCAGGTGAAAGCCTGACCGTTGCGGCCTGACCGGGTCGGAAGAACGCAATCGAACATGTCGATCCCCCTTTCGACCGCGCCGACGAGGTCGTCGGGCTTGCCGACGCCCATCAGGTAGCGCGGACGGTCTGCGGGGAGCATGTCGGGGGCGTAATCGAGCACGCCGAACATCGCCTCCTGCCCCTCGCCCACCGCAAGGCCACCGACCGCATAGCCATCAAAACCCACGTCGGTGAGCTTGTCGGCGCTGATCCGGCGCAGGTCTTCATGCAGCGCACCCTGCTGGATGCCGAACAGCGCGGCGCGCGCGGCGTGTTCCTCACCGGCATCGAAGCCCTCGCGGCTGCGCCTTGCCCAGCGCATCGAGAGTTCCATCGAGGCGGCGATTTCGTCGCGCGGACGGTCGGCACGGGGGCATTCGTCGAAGGCCATGACGATGTCCGAGCTGAGCAGGCGCTGGATTTCCATGCTGCGCTCGGGGGTGAGCATGTGCTTGCTGCCATCGAGGTGGCTGCGGAATTCGACGCCCTGCTCGGTCAGCTTGCGCAGCTCGCTGAGGCTCATCACCTGATAGCCGCCGGAATCGGTCAGGATCGGGCGGTCCCAGTTCATGAACCTGTGAAGACCGCCAAGCCGCGCGACGCGTTCGGCGCCGGGGCGCAGCATAAGGTGATAGGTGTTGCCGAGGATTATGTCGGCGCCGGTCTGGCGCACAGCCTCGGGCTTCATCGCCTTGACCGTTGCGGCGGTGCCAACCGGCATGAAGGCAGGCGTGCGGATCTCGCCGCGCTGCATCGCGATGACGCCGGTGCGCGCCTTGCCGGAGGTGGCGTGGAGGGTGAAGGCAAATCGGGGGGCAGTCATCGCGCGTGCGCCCTAGCCTCCCTGCGCGGCGCTGTCACGTCTCGGCGCGGGCAAGCAAAAGGGGGCAGGGGAACGTGCCTCGTATCCCCTGCCCCCTCGTATCTCAGCCCAAAGGCTGCGGCTTAGAACTTGAAGCCGACGCCAACGGTGCCGCGCACCGTGTCGAACGACACGGTGTCAATGTTCGCGCGCAGCACGATCTTGCTCACCGGCACTTCGACGCCGACGCCGACGAGATAGTCATCAACCGTGGTGCTGATGCCGAGGTCTTCGTCATCGAGATCGGGGACACCGACCAGTTCACCGGCGTCGATATCGATCCACTGGTAACCGCCACGGGCGTAGATCTTGCTGCCGCCCTTGGTCTTCAGGCCGAAGCGGGCCGACACGCCATAATCGGCATCGATCGGGCCCGAGCCGAAGCTGCCGTTGCCTTCCGCACCGATGAAAAGGGTCTCACCGATCGGGAAGTCGACCGCGACGAAGCCGCCGTAGATTTCGCCGCTGTCGTCAATGTCGAAGCCTTCGAGGTCGGCATCACCGGTTTCCAGACCGAGATCGTGGAGGCCGACCTGCGCGCCAATGGTGACTTCCGGCTTGGCGGCACCCTGCGCCTGCGCGGCGGCGGGAAGAGCGATCGCGCCAAACGCTGCGATCGTCGCATATGCGATCTTTTTCATCTGCTTTTTCCTTTGCTTGACCCTGCCGCAGAGGGTGCGGCGGGTCGCCGGTGCAGATAGGAAGCGTTCCGTTGCTGCGCAATGAACAAACAGTCAGGATTTCGTTCATGTCCGTTTGTCGGTGCATCATGACCGACAAACACCGCTCGAAATCGGACGAACATCACTCGCGCAGGCGCCACCCGGTGCGGAAAATCACCGCGATGATCACCGTGCAAAGGCCAAGGAAGCCGAGCGTCAGCCCGAGCGAGACCGCAATCGGCACATCTGCAACACCATAGAAGGAAAAGCGCAGGCCGCTCACCAGAAAGGCGATCGGGTTGACCAGCGCGACCGCGTCCCACGGCGCGGGCAGGTCGCGAATCGAATAAAAGGTCCCGCCGAGGAAGGTCAGCGGGGTGAGGATCAGCATCGGGATGATGCCCAGCTTCTCGAAGCTGTCGGCCCAGATCCCGAGGATGAAGCCGAACAGCGCAAAGCTGGATGCCACCAGCATGATATAGACCGCCGCAAGCAGCGGGTAAGCGATCTCGTAATCGACGAAAAGCCGCGCGGTGGCGAGAATGATGGCGGCGAGGATCAACCCCTTGGTCGCCGCCGCCCCAACGAAGCCGGCGAGCGTCTCGGCCACGCCCACGGGGGCCGAGAGCAGCTCATAGATCGTGCCGGTGAAGCGCGGCATGTAGATGCCGAAACTCGCATTGCTGGTGGTCTCGCCGAGCAAGGTCAGCATCAGCAGACCGGGGATGATGAAGGCGCCGTAAGGCACCCCGCCGACCGGCTCCATCCGCGCGCCGATCACCGATCCGAACACCACGAAGTAAAGCGAGGTGGTCAGCACCGGGGCGAGGATCGACTGGAAGGCGGTGCGAAAGGCGCGCGCCATCTCGCGCTGGTAGATCGCAAAGGCGCTGCGCGGGTTGAAGTGCATCACGCGACCTCCTGCTCTGTGCCCAGGAGGCCGACGAAGATATCCTCGAGCGAGCTGTCGTGGATGTCGAGGCTGGTGAAGCCGATCCCCGCGCGGGTCAGCGCCTGGGCGAGCTGCGCCACTTCGGCGCGGCCCCTGCCCTGCCCGTTCCCGCCGCGGTAGGTCAGGCGGGTGCCGCCCTCGGACAACACGGCACCGAATCCCGCCAGCGCCTCGGGCAGTTGCGTGAGCGGCGCGGTGAGATCGATCACCGCCTCGGTGGTGCCGAGCCGCTCCATCATCGCGCGTTTCTCGTCGACCATGCGGATGCGCCCGCCCTGGATGATGCCGACGCGGTCGGCCATCTCCTCGGCTTCCTCGATGTAATGTGTGGTGAGGATGATGGTGACGCCGCGCTGTTTGAGGGCGGCGATCTGCTCCCACATGTCCTTGCGCAGCTCGACGTCCACACCTGCGGTGGGCTCGTCGAGGAACAAGAGCTCGGGCTCATGCGCCAGCGCCTTGGCAATCAGCACGCGGCGCTTCATGCCCCCCGAAAGCGCGCGAATCTGCGCATCCTTCTTGTCCCACAGCGAGAGGCTGCGGAGGATTTCCTCGATGCGCGCCGCATTATGGGGCTTGCCGAACAGCCCCTGCGAATAGGCAACCGCGCGCCACACGGTCTCGAACATGTCGGTGGCAAGTTCCTGCGGGACCAGCCCGATCCGCGCCCGGGCAGAACGCCAATCACGCGACAGATCATGCCCGAAGGCGTGGATCGTCCCGCCCGAAGGCCGCACCAGCCCGCACACCGCGCCAATCAGCGTCGTCTTGCCCGCCCCGTTGGGCCCGAGCAGCGCGAAGATCTCGCCCGGCCGGATATCGAGATCGACATTGTCGAGTGCGCGCGGGCCGTTCCTGTAGGTCTTGGTCAGGCCTCGGATGCTCAGAATAGGTTCGTCCATTGCTACCGATTACGGGAGGAGCAGCGAGGAGTCACCATAGGAATAGAAGCGGTATTCCTGCGCTATGGCATGGGCATAGGCCGCCATCATCCGCTCGCGGCCCATCAATGCGCTCACCAGCATCATCAGGGTGGACTTGGGCAGGTGGAAATTGGTCATGAGCCCGTCGACCGCCTTGAGCCGGTAACCAGGGGTGATGAAGATCGCGGTATCTCCGGCGAAGGGCCGGATGATGCCGTTCTCGTCCGCCGCGCTTTCAAGGAGGCGCAGCGAGGTGGTGCCGACCGCGATGATCCGGCCCCCGGCGGAGCGTGCGGCGTTGAGCTGGTCGGCGGTTTCAGGCGTGATACGGCCGAACTCGGCGTGCATCTGGTGATCGTCGGTGTCTTCGGCCTTCACGGGAAGGAAGGTGCCCGCGCCGACGTGGAGCGTCAGCATCGCCCGGCCGATCCCGGCAGCGTCCACCGCGTCGACCAGCCTTGGCGTGAAATGCAGCGAGGCCGTGGGTGCCGCGACCGCGCCTTCCTCGCGCGCGAACATGGTCTGGTAGTCTTCGAGATCGTGTTTATCGACGCCGCGCTTGGAGGCGATGTAGGGCGGCAGCGGCATGGTGCCCGCACGATCAAGCAGGATTTCGACCGGCTCCTCGCCTTCGAAGAACAGGGTGAGCGAGCCATCCGTGTGGCGTTCCTCGGCAAGGGCGGTGACGCCGCCGCCGAACACCAATTGGTCGCCGATCTTCACGCGCTTGGCGTTCCTGAGGAATGCCTGCCAGCGCCTGAGGTCGATACGCTTGTGAAGCGTCGCGCCGATCTTCGCCTCACCCTCGGCGCGGCGACCTTCGAGCTGGGCGGGGATCACGCGGGTGTCGTTGAACACGAGCACGTCGCCGGGGTTCAGCAGCTGCGGCAGGTCGCGCACGCCCCGGTCTTCGAACGGCGCGTCACCCCCGCGCACCACCAGCATCCGCGCCGCATCGCGCGGGCGCACCGGGCGCAGCGCGATGCGTTCGGGCGGCAATTCAAAATCGAACAGGTCAACCTTCATGGCGCGCGCCCCTAGCCGGAAGGCTCGCGCCGCGGAAGGGGGTTACTTGCCGCTCGCCGCCTTCAGCATGTCGAGGGTCACCGGCTCGTCCTCGGCCGCCGGAGCGGACGGCGCCGGCGGGGCCTTGCCGTCGGCCGCGATCGAGGCCTGGACGATATAGGTCGGCTGCGCGGGCGGCTCGCCGCGCACGATCGCGTCGACCGCTTCCATGTTCTCGATCACCCGACCGAAATTGGTGTACTTCTTGTCGAGGCTGAAGCGCGGGTAGAAGACGATGAAGAACTGGCTGTTGGCGCTGTCCTCTTCCGAGGCGCGCGCCATCGAGAGCGTGCCGCGCACGTGGGGCATGGGGTTGAATTCGGCCTTGAGGTCGGGAAGCTCGCTGCCGCCCTGTCCGGTGCCGGTCGGGTCGCCGCCCTGGGCCATGAAGCCCTCGATCACGCGGTGGAACACCACGCCGTCATAAAAGCCCGCACGGGTCAGGGTCTTGATGCGCTCGACATGTCCCGGGGCCCAGTCCGCCTTCAGCCGTGCCTTGACACGCTGGCCGTTCGACAGGTCGAGAACCCACACGTTCTCGGGATCGACCGCGGGATCGTAATTGATCGGCGAAAAGGTGCGCAGGGCAGCAGGCGCTGTATCCTCTTCGGGCTTTTCGGCATTATCGCCGAAGGCCACCGGCGGGGTATCGTCCTTCGGTTGCTGCGCGTGGGCCGCGCCGGGGGCAGCGAGAAGAGCGATGGCGGCAAGGGTAGTAGCAAGCGTGGCTTTGATCATGGTTCCATCCGGATTGTGACGCGCGTGTAGCCTTGCCGAACTGTCACTGCAATGAATGAAGGACATGCAAGTGGGGACGGCGCGTCAGAGCGGGCGCCCTTCAGTAATCGCCCTTCAGCCCCTGCTCGCGCACGCGGGCCACCACGTCCTTGCACACCTCGGGGCTGACGAACTTGGCAATGTCGCCGCCATAGAGCGCGATCTCCTTGACGAGCCGGCTGGCGATCGGCTGCAGCGCGACATCGGCCATCAGGAAGATCGTCTCGATCTGGTCATTGAGCTGGCGGTTCATCCCGGTGAGCTGGTATTCGTACTCGAAGTCGGTGACGCCGCGAATGCCCCGGATCACCACCGAGGCTCCTTGCGCCTCGGCGAAGTCCATCAGCAAGGCGTTGAAGCCGACCACCTCGATATTCCCCAGACCGAGCGTTGCCACCTCGCGCTCGACCATCGCCATGCGCTCGGCATCGGTAAACATCGGGCTTTTGGCGATATTGGTGGTGACCCCGATGATCAGCCAGTCGACGAGAGTGGACCCGCGGCGGATGATGTCGGCATGGCCCAGAGTGATGGGATCGAAGGTCCCGGGATAGATCCCGACGCGGCGTGTCATCTTGTGTTCTCTCCCGTTCCCTTGCGCGCAGCCTTCAGGCGATCCGCGCCGAGGGCGTGACCCACACACTGCCCTGCCCGCGCAGCTTGTAGACGAAGCCCTCACCCGAACGCAGCGCGCTGCGCAGGCCCGACACCAGCGGGCCGATATTCACATCGAGGCTGGCCGAATACATCAGCATGAAATCCCCATCGACGACGACTTCCTGCCCGTGCTTCACCGACACTTCGTCTATCTCGTAGACCGGCACGGGGCTCTCGACCGCGAACACCCCTGCGCCGGTAATCTTGGGCTGGGCCAGGCCGTTGCCTGAGAACAACCCCTGGATCGAGGCGTGCATGTGGGTGGAGAGCGAAATCTCCGCCGCGCAGGCATAGAAGGCCTTGTCGTCGAGCAGCAGCGCATCCTGCGGGCCGTCCATGGTGGCGAGGATGAAATGCTTGCGGACCGGCTCGCACCAGATCGTGCCCGAGCCGCTGTAGCGGGTGGCATGGGCGCTTTCGCCGGTCGCAGCCGCAGCGGCAGCGCGGGCGAAGAAACCCTTGTTCGCTTCGTGCTGGACCACATCGACGGTGAGGTTGCCGTAGGAATATTGCAGCGCGCCCGGCTGGATCAGCACCGCGCCGTTGTTCAGTTCGATCTCGAGCTGGTGCACCTCGGTGGGCTCGGCGATATAGTGCAACTGGCTTTCGACCCCGGTCGGCAGGCCGCGCGCGACCATCTTCTTCTCGACATAGCGATGCACCCGCATCGTCACGCCGCCGCGACTTTCTTCCTGAATGCATTGACGGAATGCCATCGACCCACTCCCCTTGGACGATTAACGATCGCGCTCGACGATGAAACGCGCGAGCGCGCGCAAGATATCGGCCTCGCTGCCGTAGGACGCGAGCCGCAGCACGGCCTGATCGACCAGCGCACGCGCCTGATCGCGGGCCTGATCGACACCCATCAGGGTGACGAAGGTCTGCTTGCCCTGCTCATTGTCCTTGCGCAGCGCCTTGCCGGCTTTCTCGATATCGCCTTCGACATCGAGCAAGTCGTCGGCGATCTGGAAGGCAAGACCGATGTCGCGGGCATAGGCGCGCAGATGCGCGCGCGCCTGCGGCGGAACCTTGCCAAGGATCGCCCCCATCTCGACTGCGGCGGCGAGCAGCGCGCCGGTCTTCAATTGCTGGAGCTTGGTGATCGCCTGGAGATCGTAGACCACGCCTTTCTCGTCCGCGACCATGTCCATCATCTGGCCGCCCGCCATCCCGCTCATACCGGAGGCCTGTCCGAGGGTCAGGATCAGCTCGGAACGGGTGAAAGGATCCTCGCTGGTCGCATCATCGGCGAGGATCTCGAAGGCGAGCGCATGGAGCGCGTCGCCGGCGAGGACCGCGGTCGCCTCGTCATAGGCCTTGTGGAGCGTCGGCTTGCCGTGGCGCAGATCGTCATTGTCCATGCACGGCAGATCATCGTGGATCAGCGAATAGACATGGACCGCCTCGATCGCCGCGCCCGCGCGCAGGGCCGCATCGCGCGAGACGCCGAACAGCGCAGCCGTGCTGCACACGAGCAGCGGGCGCACCCGCTTGCCCCCGCCGATCGCGGCGTAGCGCATCGCCTCCACCAGACGGGCGCTGGTGTCATCGGGGATAGGAAGGATCGCATCGAACACCGAATCGATTTCGGATTGGACGCGCCTGATTTCTTCGCCAAGCAGGTTATTGGTCGCCGCCGCCAGCATCACCTCAGCCCTCCGTATCGAAAGGACGGGTGCCGGTCGCCCGGCCATCGGCAGCGGTGACGATCCGCTCGATCCGCGCCTGCGCCGCATCGAGCCGCTGCTGGCATGCCGCACGCAGCGCCTCACCGCGTTCGTAGAGGCTTATCGACTGGTCGAGCGGCACGTCGCCGCGCTCGAGCTGCTGCACGATCCCTTCGAGCGCGGCCAGCGCCTGCTCGAAGCTCAAGTCGGAGATGTCCGGCGCTGCCGCTGCCGGTGATGAAGTGCCCTCGTCCATGGCGTGGAGCATTGACGGGGCGCGCGGGCGCGGTCAAGGCTGCGCGCGGCGGGCCGGGATCAACAACACAGGAATATCGCTTTCATGCTGCTGAAGTGGATCATCGCCTACGGCGTCGCGGCCGTGGCCTTCCTCGCCTTTGACATCCTCTGGCTGCGCTGGGCGGCGGGCAATCTCTACAAGCCGGTGATCGGCGAGATCATGGCGGTGAACTTCAACGCCAAGGCGGCGGTGGCGTTCTACCTCATCTACATCGCCGGGATTTGCTGGTTCGCGATCCGACCGGGCCTTGAAGGCGGCGGGGTGCGCGAGGCGATGCTCAACGGCATCCTGCTGGGCGCGCTGTGCTATGCGACCTTCGATCTGACCTCGCAGGCCGTCATGAAGGTATGGGCGACGCATATCTCGGTGCTCGACATCCTGTGGGGCGCCTTTGTGACGGGCGCGGCGAGTTCGATCGCCTGCTGGGCAGTGCTGAAGTTCGCGCCCGCCGCACCGGCCGTCGCGCCCGTCGGCTGATCGCACGCGCCCCATGTTCATCGGCCACTTCGCCCCCGCTTTCGTGGCCGCCGCGGTCAGTCCCGAGCGACCGCGCCTTGGGGCAATGTTCGTGGCTGCGCAGCTGGTCGACTGGGGGTTCTTCGCCCTCGCCCTGTTCGGGATCGAGAACATGCGGGTCGACCCGGCGGCGAGCGTGATGGTGCCCTTCGATCTCTACGACATGCCCTACACCCACAGCCTGCTTGGCGCGGGGGTCTGGGCGGCGGTATTTCTCGGAGTAGTCGCGGTCTATCGCCGCAGCCTGCACCTCGGCGTGCTGGCGGGGATGGTGGTGCTTTCGCATTGGGTCCTCGATCTTCTGGTCCACGTCCCCGACCTGACGCTCGACGGCACGCCGCCCAAGCTGGGCCTCGGCCTGTGGAACATGCCGTGGGTGGCGATGCCGCTGGAACTGGCGCTGACCTTCGGTGCCTTTGCCTTCTACCTGTCCCGCACCCGGGGTCCGGCAGGGCCGCCGTTGGTGCTCGCGGGCGTCCTGCTAGTGCTGCAAGCGGTCAACTGGTTCGCCCCCCACCCCGCCGCCGCCGGGCCGTTCCTCTACATCCAGGCCCTCGTTGCCTTTGCGCTGTTGACCGTTCTGGCCGCTTGGGTCGGGGAGAATCGCTGGTTCCGCCGACGCGGCGGCTTGGCGACGTCGGCACGGTGATCTAGGGGGCCTGCCGCAAGGAGTCCCTCTTCATGACCGCCATCACCCCCGAAATCGTCGAACAGCACGGCCTTTCCCCCGAGGAATACGCGCGCGTCCTTGCCGCGCTGGGGCGCGAGCCGAACCTTGTCGAACTCGGCATCTTTTCGGTGATGTGGTCGGAGCATTGCAGCTACAAGTCTTCGCGCATCCACTTGAAGAAGCTCCCCACCGAGGCGCCGTGGGTGATCTGCGGCCCGGGCGAGAACGCGGGCGTGATCGACATTGGCGATGGTCAAGCCGCGATCTTCAAGATGGAGAGCCACAACCACCCGAGCTACATCGAGCCCTATCAGGGTGCGGCGACGGGCGTTGGCGGCATCCTGCGCGATGTCTTCACGATGGGTGCGCGGCCGATGGCGAACGCCAATGCGCTGCGCTTCGGGCGGCCCGAACACCCGAAGATGAAGCATCTGGTGCAGGGCGTGGTTGCGGGCATCGGCGGCTACGGCAATTGCGTCGGCGTGCCGACCGTGGCGGGGGAGACGAACTTCCACCCTGCCTATGATGGCAACATCCTCGTCAACGCGATGACCGTGGGCGTCGCCGATCAGGACAAGATTTTCTACAGCGCCGCGACCGGCCTCGGCAATCCCATCGTCTATGTCGGGAGCAAGACCGGGCGCGACGGGATTCACGGTGCGACGATGGCGAGCGCCGATTTCGGCGAGGACGCCGAAGCCAAGCGCCCGACGGTGCAGGTTGGCGATCCCTTCACTGAAAAGCTGCTGATCGAAGCCTGCCTCGAACTGATGGCGACAGACGCAATCGTCGCCATTCAGGACATGGGCGCCGCGGGGCTGACCTCCTCTTCGGTGGAAATGGCGAGCAAGGGCGGCGCGGGCATCCGGCTCGACATGAACAAGGTGCCCTGCCGCGAGACCGGCATGACACCCTACGAGATGATGCTCTCGGAAAGCCAGGAGCGGATGCTGATGGTGCTCCAGCCCGGCAAGGAGGCGATGGCCGAGGCGATCTTCCGCAAGTGGGAGCTCGATTTCGCGGTGATCGGCGAGGTCACCGATACCGGCCACATGGTGCTCGAATTCAATGGTGAGGTGGTGTGCGACATCCCCCTCGCCCCGCTCGCCGACGACGCGCCGCTCTATGACCGGCCCTACCTCTCGAAGGAGGAATATGCGGTCTGGGCGGGCGTGAAGCCCTTGGGCGAAGTACCGGCAACCGACGACGTGGCGGCCGACCTCCTCACCCTGATGGCCTCGCCCGACCTCGCTTCGCGCCGCTGGATTGCCGAACAATATGATTCGCAGGTCGGGGCCGACACGCTCCAGACCGGCGGCGACGCCGGTGTGGTGCGGGTGCACGGGACGACGAAGGCGCTCGCCATCACCACCGATTGCACCCCGCGCTATGTCTTCGCTGACCCCTACGAGGGCGGCAAGCAGGCGATTGCCGAGGCCTATCGCAACCTCTGCGCCGTGGGCGCGCGGCCGCTCGCTGTGACCAATTGCCTCAACTTCGCCAACCCGCAGCGCCCCGAAATCATGGCACAGATCGTCCATGCTCTGGAAGGCATGGGCGATGCCTGCCGCGCATTGGATTTCCCGATCGTGAGCGGCAATGTCAGCCTTTACAACGAGTCCAAGGCGACCGGCGGCGGCAGCGCGATCCTTCCCACTCCGGCCATCGGCGGCGTCGGCATCATCACCGATCTCACCAAGATGATGACGATGCACTTCAAGAACGCGGGCGATGCGATCTACCTCGTCGGGCCCGAATTCTGGGCGCGCCCCGATCCGACCCGCTCGCACCTCGGTCAGTCGCTCTGGCTGCGCGTGGTCAAGGGCGTCGAAGGCGGCCGCACCCCGCCGACCGATCTGACGGTCGAGAAGAACGCCGGCGAAATCATCCACGAGCTGATCGCCGACAGCCTCGTCAATGCGGTCCACGATCTTAGCGACGGCGGCCTAGCGGTCGCGCTCGCCGAGATGGCACTGGCAGGCGGCATCGGTGCCGAAACCGAAGCGGGCAACCCCGCCTACACCCCCGCCCAGTGGTGGTTCGGCGAGGATCAGGGCCGCTATCTCGTCACCGTGCCCGATGTCGCCGCGCTCAACGAAGCGCTCTCCAAGGGCACCCGCAACGACGAGACCGCGCAGATCGGCTTCCAGCGCGTGGGCACCGTCGGCGGTGACAGCCTGCTGGGTGTCCCGCTCGACGAATTGCGTGCGGCCAATCAGCGCTTCTTTACGGAGTGGATGGAAGGTTGATGGCCTCCTCGGGCTACTCCGGCACGCCGCTGGCGAAAAAACTCACCCTGCGCGACGGGATGCGGGTGTGGTTCGACGCCATGCCCGAGCATGTGATCGACGAGATCGACGAATATGCGCTCGAGCTGACCTTCGTCGCCGATCCCGCGCAAGGGATCGACGCGGCGCATGTCTTCGTCACCGAGAAGGCGATTTTGGCTGCGCACCTCACGACCTTGCGCCACCAAATCGCGCCCGACGGTCAGATTTGGGTCAGCTGGCCCAAGAAGGCCTCGAAAGTCCCGACCGACATCACCGAGGACACGATCCGCGAGCTGTGCCTGCCGATGGGCCTCGTCGACACCAAGGTCTGCGCCATCGACGAGACCTGGTCGGGCCTCAAGCTGGTGATCCGCAAGGAGCTGCGTTAGCCATCCGGCTTCGCCTCGGCGAAATGCGCCTTGGCACGCTCCGCCACGCGTTCCAGCGCGCCGTCCATGAAAGGCTTCATCTCTTTGTCGAGGAAATCCTGCACAAAGGGGCGCTTGATGATGCTGTTGGGGCGCAGTTCGTAGGTCCAGGTCAGCTCGGTGCGGCCATCGGGCAACGTGCGCCAACGCTGCTCGCCGCGGGCATAGGTGATATGGTCGGCCGCTTCGCTGGTAAGGCCGAAGACCTGATACTGGAAGCGGGCGGGAAGCTCGCTCACCAGCACCCGTTCATAGGTGTAGTGGCCGTCGCTGAACTTGAGCCAGCGCACCGCGCCGGCTTCGGGCCAGGTGCCTTTCACCACTTTCAGATCGACCGGCTTCTTGATCCGGTCGGTCTCCTCCATCGACGCCAGCAAGGGCTCTTCGCCGCTCGAGAGCCAGGCGAGCAGCGGTTCGAGCGGGGCGTCGAACACCTTGGTGGTGCGATAGGTGGCGTGCCACCCATCCTCGATCGGCGGCGCCTCGGTCAGCGGCGGGGGGCTTGCAGGCGGCGCGGGATTGCCCGAACAGGCGGCAAGGGCCAACATCAGCGGCGCAGCGCGTGCGCACAGGGACCAACGGAGGCAGGGCTGTTGAAGATGTACAGACATGAGGGGGGCTCCGGTATTATGTACGATTCTCGTATAATATTTCATACGAGGTTCGTAAACAGATATTGCGGCGAGGCCCCTCCCCGATGAGCGATTCCGATGCCGACCGTCTGCTTGCCGTCATCGGTCCGCTGCTCGACCGCCTGCTGCTGCAGGAACCCGAGGAAGGCGGCCGTCCGCTGCGCTACAATCCGGTCGATTACGCATTGCTGCACCGGATCGAGCAGCACCCGGGCTGCACCGGGTCGGACCTCGCGCGCTGGGTGGGCATCGCGCGCACAACGGTTCAGTCGGCCCTCGACCGACTGGAAAAGCAGGGTCTGGTCGAAAAGCTGGTCGAGACGCCAAATGCCAAAGCGCGCCGGCTCCATCTCACCGACGTTGGCAGGCAGATGCGCGCGCGGATCCGCAGCCATGACCTTGCCAACATGGCGGCCCTGCTCGCGCCGCTGAGCCGCGAAGAGCGCGACTACATGCTTGTCCGGCTCGAGCGGATCGTTGCCGCACTCGCCTCCGAGCGCTAGGCCGCCTGCGCGCCGCCCAGTGTGAGCTGCTCGCGCGCCACGCCTTCGCCTTGCAGGATTGCAAGGCACTGGCGATAGACTTCCGGCTTGCCGATGTTGAGCCGCTTGCGCGCCTCGCCGATGTCCTCGCGCATCAGCGCGGCGATGTCCTGATGCGCGATCTTGGCGGCGGCGAGGCCCAGCGCGCGGCCTTCCTTGATCGCGGCGAACAGCGGCGCCTTGGTGCCGCTTACCTTCTTGATCTGGCGCGCGCCGGCATAGGCGATAAACAGGATGCCCTTGTTGTGGTTCTGCTCATAGGAAAAGCCCAGCAGGCTCGCCTCGCCCAGCGCATCGCGGCCGTAGCCGGTGAGCACGTGGAACAGATCATGCGTGTCGCGCAGGCGGTCGAAATACCACTGGGTCTGGTCCTGCGGCAGGCTTTCGGGCGGCGCCCATTTGTGGCTTTCTGCCACCAGCCCCGCTGCCGAAAGCCCCTCGCGCTTCATGAAGGCGATGTAATGGGCCGCCACCGTTTCGGCTGCGCAATCGGCCCAGCGGGCGTGATCGTCGAGCATGGCGGGAATGTCGACGCCGCCGGACATCATCCGCTGACCCTCGGGCGATCGGATGAAGGCGTGGGCCTGCGCGTGGCTCTTCCTGCCCTTGGTCGCCTCGATGATGTGGAACACCTGCTCGGTGTCCTCCTTGTCCTCGATCAGCTTGCCGAAATGGTGGAGCACCTTCAGCGGGCGGAAGCCCGAGGTCTTGCGGTCGGAGGCAACCAGGGGAAGATCGGTGACAGCCATCATGTTACGTCCTTGGCGCGAGTCGCGAATTGGTTCGTGGTTCGCTACTTACATGAGTGTCAGTTAATAGTCCATGCCCCTCCCGATCGAGGATCGACACAGTCCGATGAATGATCACGACACACTGCCCTACGCGCTCGAATCCCTAACCGATGACGAGGCCATCGCCCGCGCCCGCGCGCTCGCCGCCAAGCTGCGCACGCGGCGCACCTGCCGCTGGTTCTCGGACGCGCCGGTGCCGCGCGAGGTGATCGAGGCTGCCATCGATGCGGCGGGCAGCGCGCCCTCGGGGGCAAACCACCAGCCTTGGCACTTTGCCGTGGTGTCCTCGCCCGAAACCAAGCGTGCCATCCGCGAGGCTGCCGAGGCCGAGGAGCGGCGCTTCTATGGCGCGGACGGGGGTGAACCCAAGGCGGGCGACGAATGGCTCGCGGCGCTCGGGCCCCTTGGCACCGATGCCGACAAGCCGTTCCTCGAGAACGCGCCGTGGCTGATCGTGGTCTTCGCCCAGAGGAAGGGCGGGATCGAAGAGGATGGGGCGACGCAGAACTACTACGTCAACGAAAGCGTCGGTATCGCCTGCGGAATGCTGATCGCGGCGCTGCACGAAGCCGGGGTGGCAACGCTGACCCACACGCCCTCGCCGATGGGGTTCCTGCGCCGTGTGTGCGGTCGGCCCGAGTCGGAAAAGCCGGTGATGATCGTGGTCGCCGGCAGGCCCGCCGCCGATGCGACCGTGCCTGCCCATGCGCTGCGCAAGAAGCCGCTGACCCAGATCACCAGCTGGCTTTAGAGCCTTTCCTGGCGCGGATCAGGCCGCGAGCAGCTCCGGCTCGGCCGGCGCGCGGCTGGCGAGGAGGTTGTAGGGATCAATGCCCTCGGCCTTCCAGACGCGGTGACATTCGCGGTAGTTGACCGGTGAAGGGATGCGCAAGGCCGCGCGCACATCCTCGAGCGGACGTTCGAGCAGCTCGCGGATCGGCTGCGCAATCAGCGGCGGCGCGCCCTTGCCGATCCGGTGCGCCTCGCGCACGGCGCCGAATACGGGAGCCTTGGTGCCCTTCGCCATCTTCTTGATGTTCGCGGCACCCGCGTAGCCGATCAGAAGGTGTCCCTGGCTCGGGTTCTGGCCATGGGTGAACAGCAGCACCGAAGCCTCGCCCAGCGCGTCACGGCCATAGCCGGTGAGCACGTGGAACAGGTCATGCGTATCGCGCGAACGGTTGAGATACCATTCGACCAGATCGGGAAAGCGCGGACGGCCGCTGCGCTCTGCCTCGGCGACGAGGCCCGCCGCGGTCAGCCCCTCGGCTTCCATGAAGTCGCAATAGGCATGCGCGAGGCTGCCCTTGGGGGTGCGGCGCAGTTCGGCGTGATCGTCGAGGATCTCCGGCAGGCGCGGCTCGGTCTGGCGCAGTGTCTCGCCCTGTTCGGACAGTGCCAGACCGGCGATGCGCGGCAGGAAATCCTTCGACGGGAGCGATTCGAAGATCCGGAACACCGCAGCGGTATCTTCCTTGTCCTTCATCAGCATCCGGAAGTTGCGCACCGCACGCATGGGCCGATACTTCGCCTGCGGACGATCGGGGTGCAGCAGCACGGTGCCGTCGGCGGCGAACATCTGCATGTATTCTTCGCGGGTCTTGCTGGTCATAGCGGTGCCATCCTTCCGACACGCAAGCTAGCGCAGGCTTGCTTACACGAATGTTAATAGTCGATTAGGTTCGCAAATTGAAACCCATTTCACGATGAACCGTGCAAATCGCCCGATCAACCCTCGCGCCAATCTTCCCGCGGCACGCCGAGCAGCGTGAGCACGGCGGTGAGATCCTCCGAATCCACCCGGCCATTGGCCGCCGCACGCGCCTTGGGCTTGGCGCGATAGGCAAAGCCGTAGGTCGCCGCCTCGATCATCGGAATGTCGTTGGCGCCATCCCCCGTGGCGAGGCTGTGCGCCCCCTCCCCCAGCGTGGCCAGCTCCTCGCGCAGCACCGCCGCCTTGACCGCGGAATCGGTGATCGGGCCGACGAGCCCGCCGGTGAGCTTGCCGCCCTCGACCGCCAGACGGTTGCCGACCACCCGGTGAAAGCCGAGCATCTCGGCGACCGGATCAGCAAAGTGGTGGAAGCCGCCCGTCACCAGCACCGTCCGCGTGCCCAGCGCGGCGAGCGTCGCCACCAGCGTCTTCGCGCCCGGCGTGGCAGTGATGCGTTCGGCCAGACAGGCGGCAATCGCGCCCTCGTCCAGCCCCGCCAGCAGCGCCACACGTTCGCGCAGGGCAGCCTCGAAATCGAGCTCGCCCTGCATCGCCCGCTCGGTGATCTCGGCAATGCGCTCCTTGATCCCGGCATAGTCGGCCAGCTCGTCGATGCATTCCTGCCCGATCATCGTCGAATCCATGTCCGAGACGAACAGGCGCGGGACTTCGATTGCCCCGCGCGCGACCAGCACGGCGGTGGCTTCGAACGTGCCGTCAATCGCCGCCAGCACCGCACCCTCGCCGCTGCCGTCCATGTGCAGTTCGAGCACGCCAGCATCGCCCTCCGGTAACGCCGCCGCCGTAACCTGCACCCCCGCCTCGCCCAGCGCGGTGACCAGCGCATCGAGACGCGTTTCACTTGTCTCAGTCTCTGCTATCAGCCGCGCAATGAGCATACCTGTCACTCCTGAAAATCCGCTCGCGCTCATTGCAGGGCCGACCGCCAGCGGCAAGAGCGCGGTTGCGCTCGCCCTCGCCCACCGGCTTGCCAAGGATGGCCGCCAAGCGGTGATCATCAATGCCGACTCTGCCCAAGTCTATGCCGATCTGCAGATCCTCTCGGCGCGCCCCTCCGAAGTAGAGATGGAGGGGATCGAGCACCGGCTGTTCGGCGCATGGGACGGCGCGGATGCCTGCTCGGCCGCCAAATGGGCCGCGCGCGCCAAGGCGGAGATCGCCGATTGCCACGCGAATGATGCTGTGCCGATCCTTGTCGGCGGCACGGGGCTTTATCTCAAGGTGCTGCTCGAAGGCATTGCCCCCATTCCCGAGATCGACCCCGCAGTGCGCGCCGCGGTGCGGGCGATGGATGCAGCCGACGCTTACAAGCTGCTTGCACTCGAGGACCCCGAACGCGCGGCCATGCTCGACCCCGGTGATAGTCAGCGCATCGCCCGCGCGCTCGAGGTCAAGCGCGCGACCGGGGTGACGCTCGGCGACTGGCAGCTCGCCAAGGCCGGCGGGATCGCCGAGGAGGTGACGCTCCACCCCCTGATCGTCGAGCCAGAGCGCCAGTGGGTCTACGACCGCTGCGACGCGCGTTTCGTGGCGATGCTCGACAATGGCGCGATCGCCGAGGTTGAGGCGTTGCTGGCCCGCGAGCTCGATCCCGAGCTGCCGGTGATGCGCGCGATCGGCGTGCCCCAGATCGCAGCGTGGCTGGCGGGCGAGATTGAGGCCGACGCGGTGGTCGCGAGCGGGGCCCAAGCGACCCGCAACTACGCCAAGCGCCAGTTCACGTGGTTCCGGCGACAACCCCCGCCCGAATGGCCACGGGTCCACCCAAATCAAGAGTCCGAAAATATCGACATTGACATCGTTTTTGCATCATTATTGCGCAAATAGGGCTTGACCTATCAGATTATAACCTTTAGCGGCGGGGTCACTCGGCCCGATGCGCATCCCCCTGCGTCGGGCCGGTTTTCTTATTGAAGCACGCTAAAAGATGGAGTTCCCCGTGACCGGTCAGCCGGCATCTGCCCCCTCGGACAATACCCCCGCTATGAGCGGCGCGGCGATCCTCGTGCAGTGCCTGATCGAACAGGGCGTCGAGTTCGTGTTCGGCTATCCCGGCGGCGCAGTACTGCCGATCTATGACGAATTGTTCGGCGATGAACGCATCCGCCACATTCTCGTCCGCCATGAAGCCGGTGCGGCTCACGCGGCAGAAGGATACGCGCGCGCCACCGGCAAGCCGGGCGTGGTTCTCGTCACCTCAGGTCCCGGCGCGACCAACGCGGTGACGGGCATTGCCGATGCGTGGATGGATTCAATCCCGATGGTGGTCATCACCGGGCAGGTTCCGACTGCACTGATCGGCACCGACGCGTTCCAGGAAGCCGATACCGTCGGCATCACCCGCCACTGCACCAAGCACAATTACCTCGTGAAAGACCCGGCCGATCTTGCCGCGACGATCAAGGAAGCCTTCCTGATTGCCACCACTGGCCGCCCCGGACCGGTGGTGATCGACATCCCAAAGAACGTCCAGATCGCCATCCCATCGGAACGGCGCGCTCTGACCCGTGCGGGCGCGCACCGCTATGCGCCCCAGACCGTCGCCCCGGCCGAGCACATCATCGAAGCGGTCGAGATGATCGCGAATGGCGAACGTCCGATCTTCTACACCGGCGGCGGCGTGATCAATTCCGGCCCCGAGGCGAGCGCATTGCTACGCAAGTTCCAGGACCTCACCGGAGCGCCCGTCACTTCGACCCTGATGGGCCTTGGTGCCTTCCCTTCCGCCCATCCCGACTGGCTCGGGATGCTGGGGATGCACGGCACCTACGAAGCCAACATGGCGATGAACCAGTGCGACGTGATGGTCTGCATTGGCGCGCGTTTCGATGACCGGGTGACCGGGCGGCTCGACGCGTTCTCGCCGAACTCCAAGAAGATCCACATCGATATCGACCGCTCCTCGATCAACAAGGTGGTGCCGGTCGATCTCGGCATCCTCGGCGATTGCGGAACGGTGCTGGCGCAGATGATCGATGCGTGGGGAACGCGGCAGGCGAAAAACCTCGGCGAGTGGAAGGCGCGGATCGCCGGATGGCGCGCGCGCGAATGTCTTGCTTACCCCGAGCGGAGCACCAGGAACCCCGGCATGATCATGCCGCAGAAGGCGGTCGAGCGGCTCCACGCCCTCACCCATAAGCGCAATCCGATCATCACCACCGAAGTCGGCCAGCACCAGATGTGGGCGGCGCAATATTTCGGGTTCGAGGATCCCAACAAGTGGCTCACCAGCGGCGGCCTCGGCACGATGGGCTATGGCCTGCCCGCCGCGATCGGCGCGCAATTGGGCCACCCCGATGCGCTGGTGATCGACATCGCGGGTGAGGCGTCGATCCAGATGAACATCCAGGAACTCGGCACCGCCAGCCAGTATCGCCTGCCGGTCAAGATCTTCATCCTCAACAACGAATACATGGGCATGGTCCGCCAGTGGCAGGAACTGACCTATGAGAGCCGCTATTCGAACTCCTATTCGGACAGCCTCCCCGATTTCGTGAAGCTGGCCGAGGCCTATGGCTGGAAGGGCATCCGCATCACCGAGGAGCGCGATCTGGACGATGGCATCATGCGGATGCTCGACCACAACGGCCCGGTGATCGTCGATTGCCTGGTCGCGCAGGACGCCAACTGCCTGCCGATGATCCCGTCAGGCGCGGCGCATACCGAAATGCTGCTCTACGGCGACAAGGTCGACGGCACGATGGACGACGAAGCCAAGGCGCTGGTCTAAGGACACCCCCATGCCCATGAAGATTGCCGAAGCCGCGTCCGAGCGCCACGTGCTCGCCGTCACCGTCGATAACGAACCCGGGATCCTCGCCAAGATCACCGGGCTGTTCACCGCGCGCGGCTACAACATCGACAGCCTGACCGTGGCCGACATCACCGAGGATCACGCGGTCAGCCGCATCACCATCGTCACCAACGGCCCGCCTTCGGTGATCGACCAGATCGAGGCGCAGCTCGAACGGCTGGTGCCGGTGCACAAGGTCACCGACCTCACCACCGCCGGGCCGCATGTGGAGCGCGAGCTGGCGCTGATCAAGGTCACCGGCACCGGCGACAAGCGGGTGGAGGCGCTGCGCCTCGCCGACATTTTCCGCGCGCGGCCGGTGGACACCACCATCGAAAGCTTCATCTTCGAAATCACCGGCCCGCCCGACAAGGTCGACAGCTTCATCGCCCTGATGCGCGAACTGGGGCTGGTCGAGGTGGGCCGCACCGGGATCGTGGGCATGATGCGCGGGGCGCAGGGGGCCTGAGACATGGCAGCTCGCCTCGTAATCCTCGCGCTCACTGCGCTGGCGTTGCCGCAGGCTGCACTCGCCGAAGGGCCGACGCCCGAAGCGCAAGCGGAGCTTGATGCCTGTGTCGAGAAGGCCGGAATGGTCGATCTCGCGGTCAAGGATTGCTATGTCGAGCTCGCCAATACCGAGGATGCCCGGCTCAATGCCAACTGGACACGGGTGTTGAAGGCCGTGGGCGGCAAAAGCTCCGAGGTGGGAACTGCATTACTCACCGAACAGCGCGCTTGGATCGCCTACAAGGAAGCGGCCTGTAAGCACCACCTTTATGCGGGCGGCACCTTGAACCGGATTTCGGGCCAGATCTGCTACGTCGAACTAATCACCCGCCGGGCCGATGAACTCGCGGAACTCGCCGACTTTTATCAAGAAACCTATTCGCCAGAGTAAGGACAGGAAATGAAGGTTTATTACGACGCCGACGCCGATCTCAACCTGATCAAGCCCAAGAAGGTCGCGATTGTCGGCTATGGCTCGCAGGGCCACGCCCATGCGCAGAACCTGCGCGACTCCGGCGTCGCCGAAGTCGCCATCGCGCTGCGCGAAGGCTCGGCAACCGCCAAGAAGGCCGAAGGCGCGGGTTTCAAGGTGCTCTCCAACACCGCAGCCGCGCAGTGGGCCGACATCATCATGATCCTCGCGCCCGATGAACATCAGGCCGCGATCTGGGAGAATGACCTCAAGGGCCACATGAAGCCCGGCAGCGCGCTCGCCTTCGCGCACGGGCTCAACATCCACTTCGGCCTGATCGAGGCTCCCGCCGATATCGACGTGATCATGATCGCCCCCAAGGGCCCCGGCCACACCGTCCGCAGCGAATATGTGAAGGGCGGCGGCGTGCCGTGCCTGATCGCCATCCATCAGGACGCGAGCGGCGCTGCGCATGACGTGGCGCTGGCCTATGCCTCTGCCGTCGGCGGCGGCCGCAGCGGGATCATCGAGACCAACTTCCGCGAGGAGTGCGAGACCGACCTGTTCGGCGAGCAGGCCGTACTGTGCGGCGGGATCACCCACCTCATTCAGGCCGGGTTCGAAACGCTGGTCGAGGCTGGCTACGCCCCCGAAATGGCCTATTTCGAGTGCCTCCACGAAACCAAGCTGATCGTCGACTTGCTCTATGAAGGCGGCATCGCCAACATGCGCTATTCGATCAGCAACACCGCCGAATATGGCGACATCACGACGGGTCCGCGCATCATCACCGCCGAGACCAAGGCCGAGATGAAGCGCGTGCTCGCCGACATCCAGTCGGGCCGCTTCGTGAAGAACTTCGTGCTCGACAACCGCGCCGGCCAACCCGAGCTCAAGGCCGCCCGCAAGCAGGCCGCCGCGCACCCGATCGAGCAGACCGGCGAGAAGCTGCGCGCCATGATGCCGTGGATCGCGGCCAACAAGCTGGTCGACAAGGCGAAGAACTGACGCCACAGCCGGGCCGATGTTCGAAGGCCCGAGAATGAAGCTGGTTTACGCGGCGATCGCCATCCTGTGGGTGGCGATCGTCGTGCATTCGGCCAGCACCCGCAAGGACGTCGACGATTTCGTCGTCACGGTCTCGCAAGCCGACGTGCAGGCCTTCGCCCGCGAACGGCTCGGGTCGATGCAGGCGCGCTCCTTCGCCGAAAGGCTCGAACTGTGCGCGATCATCTTCGAGGACAGCGAGGGCGCGCTCCAGTCCTCCGAAGTACGCGCCGGGGACGAGGCAACCTGCGACCTCCGCTATTTCGACGAGCCGGGCATGGCACCACTCGCCAGCATCCATACCCATGGCCCCTTCGATGCGGACTATGACAGCGAAGTGCCCTCCCTGATCGACCTCGAGGGGGACATCGAAAGCCAGATGGACGGCTATATCGCAACGCCCGGCGGACGGCTGTGGCGGGTCGATTGGGAGCGCGAGCGCGCCGTTCTGGTGTGCGGTGCGGGCTGCTTGGAGCAGGACCCGACATACCGCGCCTGCCCCGATCACACGGTCGCGGCAAGTTACACCGGCGCGGAACTCACCGCGCGAAGCCGCCGGACGGTCGCTGACTGCTGAGACTTGGCGCATCGGCCGGAACCCTGCCGCCGCCCGTGGATTGGAACCTGCAACACAAGGAGAGCCCTGACATGAAGCGTTACCTCATTGCCGCCCTCGCGCTCGGCACCGCCGGCCTGCCTGCCTTTGCCCCCGCGCTGACCGCGCAAGGGTCACCCCAGCTGCCCGGTGCCAAGGACCCCGCGCGCGTGACGGCGGGGACCTATGCCGCCGATCCCGCCCACTCGCTGATCGGGTGGGAGGTCAACCACTTCGGCTTCAACGACTATTACGGCATCTTCGGCGATGTCGCGGGAACGCTGGTGATCGATCCGGCGAACCCCGATGCCGCGCAGGTCGACGTGACGATCCCGGTCGCCAATGTCACGACAGCAAGCAAGGCGCTGACCGATCACCTGCTGCGCGCCGGCAAGGATGGCGGCAAGCCCGATTTCTTCGGCCCCGCCCCGGCCGCAGCCCGTTTCGTTTCGACCGAAGTGAAGGTTGATCCCAAGGATGCAACCAGAGCGATGATCACCGGCGACCTGACGCTCAACGGCGTGACCAAGCCCGTAACCTTCGAGGCCGAATTCACCGGTGCGGGCACCAATCCCTTCAACAAGAAGGCAACCGTCGGCTTCGAGGCCGAGACCGAAATCAAGCGTTCGGACTTCGGGGTGAACTACGGCATTCCCTTCGTCAGTGACGAGGTCGAACTCGACATCAGCGTCGCGTTCGAAAAGCAGTAGATCCAAGGCGACTGGCGGGCCGCAAAGGGGGGGAACCCGCCAGTCACCCATCGTTGAGCAGGTTAGAGACCAAACCAGCTCGATCCGCCGTAAGTCTTGCCCGCCGGGATCTTGGCCCAGTTGGGCCCACCCTTGGCGATGAAGCCAGAAATGTTCTTGCGCCACTTGGCGCGGATGCCCTGATCGTAGTTCAGGTAGAGCTTGCCGCCGACGATGTCGTAGGCGGTCGGGTCGCCCGGCGCGAGATAGCCTTGCGCGATCGCCCATGAGCAATGCCCGCCATATTGCGGCGCGTAGGCGGTCGGGTTGGCCTTGAAGGCGGCGGCGTTCGCAGCATTGGCGAAGCGCCATTCGGTGCCCTTCCAGCTGACCTTGAACTGGGCGTTGCCCTTGACCGGCTTGCCCTGCCCGCGGAAGTAGCTGACCGTGTCATAGCCGCCGACCGCGATCTTGCCCGTGGCGGCATAGATCCCGCCATCGGCGAGTGCAGGGACAGGCGCGGCCAAGCCGAGCGGAACGGCGAGCGCCGCAAGGGCGAGAAGCAGGCGAGCAGGTTTCATCGATTCTATCCTCTTGCCGGTGACGGCGCAAAGGATTGCCACGCGACCGGTCTGCCAGTCTTTCGCGCGCTCACCTTGATTGGTTACGGGGGCAAAGGTGACAGCTGCCCACAAAAAAGCCGTCGACTTGCCGAAGCACCTGCTTCAAAGCTGCGAACCGTCATGCGCCTTTCCGACTGTCACAACATCGACGATTTCCGCAAGTTGGCGAAGGCGCGGCTGCCCTTCCCGGTATTCGACTACATCGACGGCGCGGCCGATGACGAGCTGACCAAGGCACGCAACACCGCCGCTTTCGCCGGGGTCGATCTGGTGCCCGATGTGCTCGCCGGGGTCGAAACCATCGACACCTGCTGCACTATCCTCGGCCGGCGGACCGCCCTGCCCCTGATACTCTCGCCCACCGCGGTGCAGCGCGCCTTCCATTGGGAGGGCGAGCGGGCGGTAGCGCGCGCGGCGGAGAAATACGGGCTGTGGTTCGGCATCTCGAGCCTTGCGACGCGCAGCATCGAGGAAATCGCCGCGCTCACCAGCGGGCCCAAGCTGTTCCAGCTTTATGTCCACAAGGACAAGGGATTGAACACCCACATGATCGCGCGCTGTCAGGCGGCGAAGTTCGATGCGCTGGCGCTGACGGTCGATACCATCGTTTCGGGCAAGCGCGAGCGGTGCCTGCGCAGCGGCTTCACCACCCCGCCACGCTTCACCCCGGCCAGCGTCATCAGCTATGCCACCCGTCCGAAGTGGACGCTCGACTATGTTTTCCGGGAGAAATTCCGCCTCCCCAATCTCGACACCCACGTGACCGAAGGATCGGGCAAGGCGGTGAGCATCGCGGAATATTTCAACACCATGCTCGACACCGCGATGGACTGGGACACGGCCGCGCGGATCCGGCAGGACTGGGGCGGCAAGTTCGTGCTCAAGGGCGTGATGAGCGCGGGCGACGCGCGGCGCGCGATGGAGATCGGCGCCGATGCGATCATGATCTCGAACCACGGCGGGCGGCAGCTCGATGGCAGCCGCGCCCCCTTCGACCAACTGCCCGAGATCGTCGACGCGGTCGGAGGAAAGATCGAGATCATCTGCGACGGCGGGGTGCGACGCGGCACCCATGTGCTGAAGGCGCTGTGCAGCGGTGCGAGCGCGGCCTCGGGCGGGCGGCTTTATCTCTATGCGCTTGCGGCAGCCGGGCAGGCCGGGGTCGAGCGCGCGCTCGGCATACTCAAGGACGAGATCGAACGCGGGATGCGACTGATGGGCGTGACGCGCGTCGACCAGCTCACGGCGGAGCGCATCCGGCGGCGAGACGAATTCGGTGCGCGTGTCATAAACCGGTAACGCAAGGGGCGTTTGGGCAGGCACTATTGCATTCAGGGAACTGGACACAATGACCACCGCGCGCGCTTTTGCCTTCGTTCTTCCCGCCCTCACCCTGCTGCTCTCCGCCTGCGGGAGCGAGCCCGAGCAGGCTGGCAACGACGCCGACAGCTTTGCCGCTCGTATCGGCAAGGGCGAGGCGACGCCGGGGCCGGGCGGCGTGCCCGTTGCACAGGGAACCGTCGCGCCGACCGTGGCCGAGCCCCTGCCCGGCGCCGCGCCCGGCCCCTTCGCTCCCGGCACGCTGACCGATCCGGCCTCCAGGACCTGCGGCGCGCCGCTGATGGGGCCGTTCATCGGCAAGCTTGCCGATCAGGCCACGCGCGCCGAGATCGCCAAGATGCTCGGCCGCACCGACAATCTGCGCTTCGTCACCTTCGGCAGCGTCGCCAACGTCAACCCCGATCCGACCAATCCGCGCCTCTCGATCATGCTCGATGCGCAGAACATCATCCGCGACGCGCGCTGCGGATAACGCGCGGTGGCAATGGGGGCCAATCCCGGCTTGCGCTCGGCGCAATAATCGGCAAAGGCTCACGCCATGATCGGACACGGACTTGCGTTGCTTCGACTTATGCGCCCTTGGGCGTAGGTAGCCGCGCGTCAGGAACGCTGGCGGCACCGCTCCCAAGGGTCACTGCCGCAAGCCTCCTCACCGTTCTGACGACGAGCTTTCCCCCATGCCCATGCTCAAGCATCCTTCCGCCAAGTATCGTCCTTTCGGGCAGATCGACCTGCCGAACCGCCAGTGGCCTTCACGCCTGATCGAGAAGGCCCCGCGCTGGCTTTCCACCGATCTGCGTGACGGAAACCAGTCGATCATTGATCCGATGGACGCGGTGAAGAAGCGCCGTTTCTTCGACCTGCTGGTCGAGGTCGGCCTCAAGGAAATCGAGATCGGTTTCCCCAGCGCAGGCGCAACCGAGTTCGATTTCATCTCCGGCCTCGTGAAGTCCGATGCGATCCCGGAGGACGTGATCGTCCAGGTGCTCACGCAGAGCCGCGAGGATCTGATCCGCACCAGCTTCGCCAGCCTCGAAGGTGCGCGCGCTGCAATCGTCCACCTCTACAACGCGGTGAGCCCCGCTTGGCGCGACATCGTGTTCCGCATGAGCAAGGACGAGGTGAAGGCCATCGCCGTTGCCGGGGCCAAGGTGATGCGCGATGAAGCCGCGCGTTTTCCGGGGACCGACTGGCACTTCCAGTACAGCCCCGAGACCTTCTCGACCGCCGAACTGGATTTCAGCATCGAGGTCTGCGCGGCGGTGATGGAGGTTCTCCAGCCTACTCCCGAACACCCGATCATCCTCAACCTGCCCGCCACGGTCGAGGCGGCAACGCCGAACATCTACGCCGACCAGATCGAGTATTTCGCCCGCCACCTGCCCAACCGCGAAAGCGCGGTCCTCAGCTTGCACACCCACAACGACCGCGGCACCGGCGTTGCCGCGGCGGAGCTGGGCCTGATGGCGGGCGCCGACCGCGTCGAGGGCTGCCTGTTCGGCAATGGCGAGCGCACCGGCAATTGCTGCCTCGTGACCATGGCGCTGAACCTTTACACGCAGGGCGTCGATCCCGCGCTCGATTTCTCGGACATCGACCGGGTGATCGAGACCGTCACCTATTGCAATGACCTGCCCGTCCACCAGCGCCACCCCTATGGCGGGGAGCTGGTCTACACGGCGTTCAGCGGCAGCCATCAGGACGCGATCAAGAAGGGCTTCGAGGCCCGCGAGACGCAGAACGACGAGCACTGGCGCGTGCCCTATCTGCCGATCGACCCGGCCGATCTCGGGCGCAGCTATGAAGCGGTG
>PNKW01000020.1 GCA_013822695.1 Erythrobacter sp.
TGACGCCCGCCAGCAGCACCCTGATCGCCTGCATCGCGGCAAAGCAGCCCGCCCACCCGGCCATCGCGCCGAGCATGCCGTCATCGGCGCAGGTGTCGCAGTCCTCGGCATCGAAGGCATCGCCCACGAAGCAGCGATAGCAGGCCTGATCGGCGAGGTGCCCGGCGAAGGCCCCGACCTGCCCCTGAAAGCGGCCCACGGCGGCCGAGAGCAGCGGGATACCTGCCGCGACGCAGGCGTCCGAGACGGCGAGGCGGGTGGCGAAGTTGTCGGTGCCGTCGAGCACGAGATCGCAAGCAGCGATCAGGCTCGCGGCGTTCTCGGGCGTGATCCGCGCGTCCGACACGTCGACATGGAGCGAATCGTCGAAATTCGCCAGCCAGCGCCGCGCCGAGACCGCCTTGCCGTAGCCCACGTCGCGGGTGGTGAAGATGGTCTGGCGCTGGAGATTGGAGACGTCGACCACATCGTCATCGACCAGCGCCAGCCGCCCGATCCCGCTTGCTGCGAGATATTGGAGGGCGGGCGAGCCGATCCCGCCGAGGCCGATCACCGCAACCTTGCACGTCGCCAGTCGCACCTGCCCCGCGCCGCCGACTTCGGGCAGGACGATATGGCGGGCAAAGCGTTCGAGCCGTGCGGGCGTGAGACTCATGGCTCGGGCTGGCCCTCGCGCCGCTCCTGCTTGAAGGCGCCGATACCCTGCCACCACAGGAAAGCGATCACCGCGCCCTTGGTCGGCTGGAGCGTGACGAGCAGCATCACCACCGCCAACGGCAGGAGGATAGCGAGGGTCAGCCACGCAGATATCCCGCCCGATATCATCGCGATCACCACCGGCGCGAGCAGGTGGCCGACCACGAAGATGCCGATATAGGCCGGAAAATCATCGGCTTGCTGTACCGACCAGTCCTGCCTGCAATGGCCGCACCGGTCCACCGGCTTGAGCCACTTGCGGAACAGCGCCGCCTCGCCGCAGCGCGGGCATTTGCCCTTGGCACCGCGCAACAGCGCGGGGATCCAGCCCCGGGGGAGGGTGATAAGCTCGGGGGAAAGGCGCTCAGAAGGCATGGAAAGGCTGTTTACAGCCTGTGGACGCGCTGTCGACAGGCCTGTGGAGGGGCCTGTCGATAGTGCGGTGCACAGATTGTGCGGATTATGTGCGAATTAACCTTTGCCGGTCAGCTTTCGAGCTGCCGGAGCAGGCTGCGCACATCGCCGTCCATGTCGGCATCGCGCTGGCGCAGGTCCTCGATCAGGCGCACTGCGTGGATCACGGTCGAGTGATCGCGCCCGCCGAACTTGCGCCCGATTTCGGGGTAAGAGCGCGGGGTCAGGACCTTGGAGAGATACATCGCCACCTGCCGCGGTCGCACGACGGCGCGGGCGCGGCGCTTGCTGCTCATTTCCGCGCGGTCGATGCGGTAGAACTGGCACACGGTGCGCTGGATCTCGTCGATGGTGATCCGGCGGCGGTTGGCGCTGAGGATGTCGGTCAGCTGTTCCTCTGCCAGCTGCAGCGAAACCTCCTGCCCGGTCAGCTGGGCATAGGCGATCAGCTTGTTGAGGCCGCCGACCAGCTCGCGCACGTTGCGGGTGATGGTGCGGGCGAGGAAATCGACCACGTCCTCGGGCACGCTGAGCGGGGCGAAGCGCACCAGCTTGCTGACGAGGATCTTCTTGCGCAGCTCGATATCGGCGGGCTGGATGTCGGCGACGAGGCCCATCGACAGGCGGCTGAGCAGGCGCGGCTCGACCCCGTCGAGCGCCTGCGGCGCGCGGTCGGCGGCGAAGACCAGCCGCTTGCCCTCGGCCAGCAGCGCGTCGATCGTGTAGAGCAGCTCTTCTTGCGCGCTCGCCTTGCCGATGATGAACTGGATGTCGTCCACCAAGAGCAGGTCGAAGCTGCGCAGCCGCGCCTTGAATTCGATCGTCTGGCTCGACTTCAGCGCCTGGACGAATTCGACCATGAAGCGCTCGGCCGAGCAGTAGAAGATCCGCGCGCGCGGGTGGGCCTGGAGATAGCCATGGCCGATCGCGTGCAGGAGGTGGGTCTTGCCCTGACCGGTCGCCGCCTTGAGGTAGAGCGGCGAGAACTGCGGCTGTTCCAATGCCGCCATGCGCTGCGCGGCGTTGCAGGCGAGGATGTTCGCCTCGCCCGTCACGAAGGCGGCGAAGGTCAGCGAGGCATCGAGCCCGACCGAGGAGGTGAAGGTCGCATCGCCCAGCGCGCCGGCCGCCATCGCGATCGCGCTCGCGCCGTCATTGGCGGGGCGGCGGCCATCGTCGAGGCGCAGGTCGGGCAGCTGGCGGCGGCCCGGATGGACCATGATGTTGACCTTGCGCACTTCGCTGCGCGCAATGCTCCACGCCAGCTGCAGACGGTCGTGGAAGCGGTCACGCACCCAGTTGGCGGAGAATTCGGTCGGCAAGTAGAGATCGAGCGTCCCGCAATCGCGGTTCAGCGCGCCCAACTGGATCGGCTTGATCCACTGGCTGTGGAGCTGATGCCCCAGATCCTTGCGCAGGCCCTGACTGATATCGGCCCAGTCGGCAGCGAGATTTACGGCTTCGGCATCTTCCATCAAATGTTCATCGGCCTGGCGGCCATTGGTCCGCGCCTTGTCAGTCCTGTGCACAAGCTAATCCCCAATTCACACACCGCCCGCGAAACCCTCCCAGGTTCGCCGACTCAATTTAATCCCAACGCGACAGGCACTGCCTTTCCAATCCCCGGAATCGCAATTCCGGGGAACCCCCCTGTCAGCCAGTTTGTAAAAGCACCCGGACTGTCCCGCGCCGGGTGGAGTTCATGTAAAGAACGCATCGGCCCGATGCGCAAGCGCGACTTTTTAAAAAAAGTGAAATAATCCTGTTGACTCGCCTCTACCCCGCAGGCTTGCGTTGAAGTGGCTGAATTCTCAGTAAAACACCCTTGGCAAACGTGCGAATCGCGGTGAATCCTGACGTTTAGGGGGGATGCGCTTGTCGCAATTGTCGCAAAACAAACAGGCCGCGCTCATCGAGCGCGGCCCGTGGGTTCGCTGAGGCCGACCATTCCCGTATTCGCGCGTAGAATGCGCTAGACGGGATCGCAGGCGATTCGGATCAGAGCGTGGCGACTCGCTTGGTCAGGCGCGACATCTTGCGCGCCACGGTGTTCTTGTGCAGCACGCCGCGCGCCACGCCGCGGGCCATTTCCGGCTGGGCCGCCTTGAGCGCGGCAGCCGCGGCTTCCTTGTCGCCCGCTTCGCAGGCTGCTTCGACCTTCTTGATGAAGCTGCGGATGCGGCTCACGCGCGCGCCGTTGATGGCGGCGCGGTTCGCGTTGCGGATGATGCGCTTCTTGGCTTGCGGCGTATTGGCCATATTCGTGTCTGTCTCGCGTTTGCTTCAGGCCGCTTGGGGCGACCGGGAAATTGGTGGCGGTTGCTCGAAAAGGGGCGAGCGGACGCATGGCCCAACCGCCGGAAAGCAGCGCGCATAGTCAGAACTGCCCCGAAGGTCAACGATTCTCGCCTACCCCTGGCAGACCGGGCAGAACCATGTGCTGCGCCCGCCCTGTGCGATGCGCTCTATCACCCCGCCATCCTCCCGCCGGCAGGCCTGCCCCTCGCGTCCGTAGACATCGAAGCTGCTGGCGAAATAGCCCAGTTCGCCGTCGGGCCGCGCATAGTCGCGCAAGGTCGAGCCGCCGTCACGGATCGCGGCTTCGAGCACCTCGATGATCGCGGGGACAAGCCGCGAAAGCTGCAGGCCCGTCACCTTGCCCGCGGGCTTGGTCGGCCGGATCCCCGCGCGCCACAGTGCCTCGCAGACATAGATATTGCCGAGCCCCGCCACGATCCGTTGGTCAAGCAGGCAAAGCTTGATCGATTGCGTCTTGCCCTTGAGCGCCGCCTTGAGATGCGCAGCCGACAGTCCCGGCCCCAGCGGCTCCGGCCCGAGCGCGGCGAATTGCGGCCATGCCTCGAGCGCGTCGGTCCCCACCAGATCGACCGAGCCGAACCGGCGCGGATCGCACAGGGCGAAGCGGTGGTGCGCGGTCTCCAGCAGCAGGTGATCGTGGGTGTCGGGGCTCTCCGGATCGATCCGCCAGCGCCCGCTCATGCCGAGATGGAAGATCATCGTCGCCCCGCGGTCGAGATGCATGAGGCCATATTTCGCACGGCGGCCGAGCGCGCTGACGGTCGCACCCGTCATCACCTGCACCAGATCGGCGGGGAAGGGACGCCGCAGGTCCGCGCGGTTCAGCTGGACGCGGGTAATCCGCTCGCCTTCGAGGAAAGCGGCGAGGCCCCGGACGGTGGTTTCGACTTCCGGCAGCTCAGGCATTGCAAACTTCGCACATGGGATGCCCTGTAACACCCTTTGCGCTGTGCTCAATTCCCTCTAGGGAACGCCCCATGACACAAAGCACTGACGACACCGTCTCCTTCGGCTTCGAAAATGTCACGCCCGAGGAAAAAACCCGCCGTGTGGGTGAGGTCTTCTCCAGCGTCGCGAAGAAATACGACATCATGAACGACGCGATGAGCTTTGGCATGCATCGCGGGTGGAAGGATCGCTTCGTCAGGCGCGTGAAGCCGAGGGCGGGCGAGAACATTCTCGACATGGCGGGCGGCACCGGCGACATCGCTTTCCGGATGGCGGATCGCGGTGCAAACGTCACCGTGGCCGACATCAATCAGGACATGCTCGATGTCGGCGCCGAGCGGGCGATAGAGCGTGACGAGGCCGAAGGGGCGGGCAGCCTCGTCTTCTCGCACCAGAACGCAGAAAGCGTGACCTTCGCCGCCAACACCTTTGATGCCTACACCATCGTTTTCGGCATCCGGAACGTCACCTTCAAGGACAAGGCGCTGGCCGAGGCCTACCGCGTGCTGCGGCCCGGCGGGCGGTTCTTCTGCATGGAATTCTCGGTCACCGACTGGTCGGGCTTCCGCGAGATCTACGACCTCTATTCGATGCACATCATGCCGCGCATGGGGCAGGTTATTGCGGGTGATGCGGACAGCTATCGCTATCTGGCGGAATCGATCCGCAAGTTCCCGCGCGCTGGCGAGTTCGAGAACATGATCCGCGCCGCCGGGTTCGCGAATACCAAGGCCGAGATCATCCTCGGCGGCGCGGTGGCGATCCACTCGGGGTGGAAGATCTAGGCAGGTGACCGCGTCCGTCGTCCACCTTTCCCGCCTCGCGCGCTGGGGCGTGACGCTCGCCCGAAGGCGCGCGCTGGTGGGGATCGAGAATGATCCCAACGCGCCGATGCCGGTGCGCCAGTTCGTGCGCCTCGCGCGGCTGGCGACGCTGACCGGCAAGGCCGGCAAGCCCGATTACGCGGGTGCCTTCCGCGCGATCGGCCCGGCGGCGATCAAGCTTGGGCAATCGCTGGCAACCCGGCCCGATCTGGTCGGCGAGGAAGCCGCGAACAATCTGCTGAGCCTGCAGGACTCGCTCCCGCCGGTGCCGTTCTCCCAGATCAGGGCGGCGATCGAGAGCAGCTTCGGCCAGCCGCTCGAAAACCTCTTCAGCGAAATCGACCCCGAGCCGGTCGGCGCGGCGAGCATCGCGCAGGTGCACAAGGGTGTCACCACCGATGGCCGCAAGGTCGCGATCAAGGTGCTGCGGCCCGGCATCCGCGAGAAATTTGCGCGTGACATCCAGACCTATGAATGGGCCGCCGCGCATGTCGAGGCGATGGGCGGGGAGGCGAGCCGCCTGCGCCCGCGGCTCACCATTGCCAACTTCAAGCGCTGGACCAATTCCGAGCTCGACCTCAGGCGCGAGGCGGCCTCGGCTTCCGAACTTGCCGAGCAAATGGCGGGCGTCCCGGGCTACCGTATCCCGACCATCGACTGGGACCGCACCAATGGCCGGGTGCTGACCATCGAGTGGATCGACGGGGTCAAGATCAGCCGCATCGAGGAACTGCGCGCGCGCGGGCACGACCTTGCCGAGATTTCCGAGCGCCTCGTCATCAGCTTCCTGACCCAGGCGATCAGCGCGGGCTTCTTCCATGCCGACATGCACCAGGGCAACCTGTTCGTGGAGGATGATGGCACCATCGTCGCGATCGATTTCGGGATCATGGGCCGGATCGACCGCCGCGCGCGGCAATGGCTGGCGGAAATCCTCTACGGGCTGACCACCGGCAATTACCAGCGCGTCGCCGAAATCCATTTCGAGGCGCAATATGTGCCCAGCTACCATTCGGTCGGCGAATTCGCGACCGCGCTGCGTGCGGTGGGTGAGCCGATGCGGGGCAAGCCGGTGAAGGAGCTGAGCGTCGGCCAGATGCTCGACGGGCTGTTCGCGATCACCCGCGATTTCGACATGCAGACCCAGCCGCACCTGCTGCTGCTGCAGAAGACGATGGTGATGGTCGAAGGCATTGCCACCCAGCTCAATCCCGACATCAACATGTGGGACACCGCCGCGCCCTATGTGCGCGAATGGATCCGCGATGAGCTGGGCCCTGAAGCGGCGCTGGCAGACCGCCTCAAGACCGATGCCGAAACGCTGCTGCGCCTGCCCGGCCTGATCCGCCGGGTGGAGGAAATGTTCCCGGCCAAGGGCGGCGCGCCCGAGCCGCCGCCGCTGCCGCCCATCCCGCTGATGACCGACAAGCGCGAGGGGCGCGGGCTGCTGGGCTACTTCGTCGCAGGGCTCGCGGGCGCGGGCGCGCTGTTGGGGGCGCAGGCGCTCGGCTGGATCGGATGAGGGGCCCCGCGCGGCCATCGCTCTTCGAGTGGTGGGAGGCGCTGGGCCGACCCTTCCCGCATCTGCCCCGCTGGGCGGCGGCGCTGGTGCTGGCAGTGGCGCTGGCCATGGGTCTGGGAGCCGCTGCCGTCGTCGCCCCGAGCGCGGCGGGCGGGCCGGAACGCGGCGCCGAAGCTGTTCGACCCGCCACCTCTCCCGCATCCGCGCGCGCCAAGGGTGACATGGCGCTCTATTCACGCGTCGCCGCACGCGTGGTCGCTGGCGAGGGCTACTACGCCGCCGCACTTGCCGAGCACCGGGCGAGCGGCTACCCGACCCGCCCCTTCGTCACCATCCGCCTGCCGACGCTGGCCTGGGCGCAGGCGGCCATCGGCGCGGACGGCGTGCGCTGGCTGGCGCTGGCGCTGGCGGGGGGCGCCATCGCTGCCCTGTTCCGGCGCTCGCCCCTGCCGGTCAGCATCGAGGAGCGGATCATCGCCGCCGCGCTGCTTGCGGCGGGGGGCGGCGCGGCGCTTTCGCCGCTGGCGGGCTATGACCACGACTTCATCGCCGGGGTGCTGCTGAGCCTCGCCCTGCTCGCCTGGCGCCCGGATCGCTGGTGGCCTGCCTTGCTCGCCGCCGCCGCCGCGCTGGCGGTGCGCGAGCTTGCCGTGCCCTTCGTGGTGCTGTGGCTGGCGGTCGCCCTTGCCGCGCGCCGCAGGGCAGAAGCGCTCGCGCTCGCCGCCGTGCTGGCACTGTTCTTGGTTGGCCTTGCCGCGCACGCCTTCGCGGTCGATGCCCTGCGGCTGCCGGGCGACCTTGCCTCGCAGGGGTGGGGCGCGCTGGCGGGGTACGGTGTGCCGCTTGCGGGGCTCTGCGAGCTGACCGGCCTGCGCCACCTCCCACCGCTGATCGCCGCGCCGCTGGCCGTGCTGCCGCTGATCGGCTGGGCGGGGCTGGGCGGGCGCACGGGGCTGTTCGCGCTCCTCTGGTTCACCGGCCTTGCCACAGGGATGGCGCTCTTCGCGCGGCCTGCCAATTACTACTGGGCCGAACTCGCCCTGCCAGCCTACGCGATCGGCCTCGCCTTCGCCCCGCGCGCGATCACGGAACTGGCCCGGCAGCTGGCCGTTCGCGCTTCAAAGCAAATTTAACCAAACTTTGCGATTGCTGGCTGGTGCACTATGTGCGCAAGACCCCGGACAGAGGTGCGAGAGGCAACAAGGCGAGATGAGCGAGGCAGCGACAGGGGGGGCAGCGGCAGCGGGCTTTGCCCCGCGCATCCTGCTGGTCGTGGGCGGCGGGATCGCGGCCTACAAGGCCTGCGAACTGGTGCGCCTGATCCGCAAGGGCGGCGGGGATGTCACCTGCGTGCTCACCAGAGGCGGGCAGCAATTCGTAACGCCGATGTCGCTCGCAGCTCTTAGCGAGAATCAGGTCTACACCAATCTCTTCGACCTCAAGAACGAGGCCGAGATGGGGCATATCCAGCTTTCCCGCGAGGCCGATCTTGTGGTGGTGTGCCCGGCGACCGCGGATCTGCTCGCCAAGATGGCGGCAGGAATTGCCGATGACCTGGCAACGACATTGATACTGGCCACCGACAAGCCGGTGATGGCCGTGCCCGCCATGAACGTGCGGATGTGGGAGCATGAGGCGACGCAGCGCAATATCGGCGTGCTGAAGGCGGCGGGCGTCACCGTGCTCCACCCCGACAAGGGGGCGATGGCCTGTGGCGAATTCGGCTATGGCCGCCTGCCCGAGCCCGAGGCGATCTGGCGCGAGATCGCAGGCCATTTCGGCGTCGTCGTGCCCGAGACCGAGGCCCCGGCGCGCGCACCGCTGATCGAGGTCGAGGCGCTCGAGCCCGAAGAAGAGGATGACGGTGCCGCCGCGCTTCCCGAAGGCGGGCTCAGCGGGTTCTTCTCGCGGATCATCCCGCGCTCGACCCCCAAGCGCACCCATGAAGAGATCGAGGCGGAATACGAAGACCTGCCCGAGGAATTGCCCGAAGACTTCCTGCCCGAGGATTTCCCGCCGGAAGAGCCCGTGCCCGAATTCAAGCCCGATTTCGGCGGGCCGCTGCTCGCGCGCAAGGGCAGTGCCGGGGCCGCGCCGCCGATGGATACGGGCGCGCTCAATCACCTGATCGACCCGCGCAAGGCGCCTCCCTTGCCCGGCGCGCCCGCGGTGCCCGACGAGATCGAGACGGTGCTTGGCGAAGTGCCCGATGGCGCAGACTTCGGACACGCGCCCACACACCGTCCGCTCCTTGGCCGCCATGTCCTCGTCACCGCCGGGCCGACCTGGGAGGCGATCGATCCGGTGCGCTACATCGCCAACCGGTCGAGCGGCAAGCAGGGCTTCGCGATCGCCGCCGCCGCCGCGGCGCTGGGCGCGCGGGTGACGCTGGTTGCCGGGCCGGTGTCGCTCAAGACCCCGGCAGGCGTCAATCGCATCGATGTCGAGAGCGCACATGACATGCAGCAGGCCGTGCGACGCTCGCTGCCTGCCGATGTCGCGGTGATGGTCGCCGCGGTCGCCGACTGGCGCCCGCGCGACTATCGCAACCGCAAGATCAAGAAGCGCGAATCCGCGCCGCCCGTGCTGATGCTGACCGAGAACCCCGACATTCTCATCAACCTGTCCGCCGGCACGCAGCGCCCCGGCCTTGTGATCGGCTTCGCCGCCGAAACCGACAAGGTGATCGACAACGCCAAGGCCAAGCGCAAGCGCAAGGGCGCGGACTGGATCGTGGCCAATGATGTCTCGGGCAGCGTGATGGGCGGCGATGTGAACCGCGTGACGATCATCACTGCGGAAGGGATCGAGACGCTCGAGGAAATGCCCAAGTCTGCTGTGGCGATGGCGTTGGTGGAACGGATTGCGGAGAGCCTTCAGGCGGAGGCGGCGGAGTGAGCCTTCCCGTTGGCGTGCAAGTGAAACGCCTCCCCCACGGCGAGGGCCTGCCGCTCCCCGCCTATGCCACGGCGGGCGCGGCCGGAATGGACGTGGTGAGCGCCGAGGACGTGACGCTGGCCCCCGGCGCGCGCCATGCGGTCGCCACGGGCCTGTCGATGGCGATCCCCGCAGGCTACGAAATCCAGGTGCGCCCGCGATCGGGGCTGGCATTGAAGCACGGCATCTCGGTGCCCAACACCCCCGGCACGATCGACAGCGATTATCGCGGCGAGCTGAAGGTGATCCTGATCAACCTTGGGCCTGAGCCCTTCGTAATCGCCCGCGGCGACCGCGTGGCGCAGCTGGTGCTGGCCCCGGTGGTGCAGGCGGCGTGGGACGAGGTCGCGGAACTGGATGCGACCGAACGGGGCGCAGGCGGGTTTGGCTCGACCGGGGGTCATGCGAAGCTCTAGCGCAGGTCCGGCGGGAGAATCGGATCAAAGCTGGCGGCTTCCGTCTGCGGGAAGGCGGTCCATGGTATCAACCCGCCTTCAACCCCTGTAAAAAAATATACGACCCAGCGATCTCCGCGCTTTGGCAGGGGCGGGAGCGACCATTCACATGCCGCCGATCCGTGGCCTCGCTCGAATTCCACGTGCTCGGGAAAGTGACCATCTCCCATGATCGGAACGAGGACCCGTGCCCTGGCACGCCACGGGTGCGAATCGTGGATCGGTTCGCGGATATGTTCTGCCTGCTCAATCTTGACCAGAGCGACCGCGCTGATCGCTCCATTTTCGTAGCCACCCGCGATTTTCTGCTCCGGCGACATCATGACGCGGCAGGCTTGCGCAACATCCGGCACCGCAAACGCGGCGAAGGTCAGGATGATGGAGATGAGCCGCCACATGCAGAACCGTCTCGCATGCGGCATCTGAACAGGCTTGGAACAAAAAAGGCGGCGCGATCCCCTGCGCCGCCTTCTTGTTCCCGTCCAAGGGTCTCTTGAGTACGCCCTTACACCATCATTTGGCGGGGCGCACGGTCTTTTCGTCGTCGCGGATCGTGATGCGCACGGTTTCGCCCGAATTGCCGGGGAAGTCGGTGAACAGCGCGTCCACCAGATTGGGCACGAGGCGCGGCAGGCGGTTCGAGCGCGACACGGCTTCGGCCTTGCCTTCGAACAGGCGCTGGCCATCGGCGCGGCGGTCGATCTTCACGTCGACGCCGCTGGTGTAGATGGTGTAGCTGCGCACATCGGGGCCGCCGAACCCGCCGCCGAACAGGAACGGATCGTAAAAGCCAAAGGCATAGCCGCGGTTGAACCGGCCAAACCTGCCAAACGAGCCAAACCCGCCATATCCGAACCCGCCGTTGAAATCGGTGCGCACCCTCTCGCGCCCGCCATCGACGCGGTAATCGAAGCGTACCAGCATGTCGGCGCTCTCGGGCGAGGCGGCCTGGGCGTAGCCAAGCTGGGTCAGCTCGGCCGCGACAGCATTGGCATAGTTCGCAAATTCAAGCCCGCCGGCGAGCTTGGGGTCTTCCGCGACGACCGCGAAGGTCTGGCCCTGCGGCGCAGGCAGCGGCACCGCGAAGCGCGAGACATCCGCCTTGAAGCTGTTGGTGGCGCAGGCCGAAAGCCCGAAGGCGAGAGCGACGGGGAGGGCGAGGCGATTGAAAGTCTTCATCGACAGCATGATGCAAAACCTCTGACTGGTCGCCATTGCAATGACGGCAACGGCCTTTACCCGCGATACTCTATTACGCGCGAATGAACGGGAATTGAATACTGATCTTGCGCGGGGCTCGGTTCGTCGCAAGAGCCGTGACGGAAGTGCGGTCAGCCGCCCTCGGCGTCGCGGGTTGGCAGTGGCCTCAGCGTGTATTTGAGGCGGGCGAGTACCTCTTCGAGCGTGCCTTCATAGAAGGTCCCGTCCTCGGCCCCGATGAAGCGGCGCGGGCCTTTGCGGCCCGTTCTGACGTAATGGTGCTTGTCGGTCTTGACCAGACCGATGGGCTTTAAAGGTTCGCCGACCCCTCGGATGCCGAGATTGAGGCCGGAATGCGGCGCGTAGCGGTATTCGATCCGGGTCTGCGGGAAAGAATCGCGATTATCCTGCTTACCGTCCTCCAGTTCGGCATCATGGGTGAATTCGTAGAGGTCTTGCGAGACCACCGCCAGCACCCGGCCATCTGCCAGTTCGAGCAGGAAGCCCGCGCCTTCGTCATCATATTCCTCGATCTCGACGAAGCGCAGGACATCGGCGGTCAGGACTTTGGCGACGCCGCCTGCGAGATCGCGCTCGACCGGGGTGGGGCCATCAGGCAAGGGTTGGAGGGCCTTGTAGACGTCGATCCAGATTGAGCGGCAGGCCCAAGCTCCAACTGCAATGCCGATAGCCAGAATCGGAAAGATGTATTCGCGAGGCTTCCCGACCGGGACGAACCATTTCCAAAGTTGGGTGGTACCGATGAATATCAGGCCCGCCAGAACTATAGTGCCCGTCATGGCAGCGCTAAGATGCTCGCGGAAAAAGCGTGAGGTGCTCGCATGTAGATTCTGGCGCTCGAGCTTTGACAGCGGCGCGTCAGTAAGGTGGCTCGTGCTCATAACGACTCCGTCAAGACAACGGATGACCTGTTAGACCGATATGATGAAACGCGCCTTTAGAACGGCACCTTAGTGGCGCACCAGCCCAAGCGCCTTGTAGGCGGCGGTCAACGTCGGCGCGCCGCGTTCGCGGGCCTTGGCCGCGCCGCGCGCGAGGATCGCGTCCAATGCCTCGCGGTCGTCCTTCAGCGCCACGAAGCGATCACGAATCGGGCTGAGCTTGGTGACCAGCAGTTCGGCGAGCGCGGGCTTGAACGCCCCGAAGCCCTGTCCGCCAAAGTCGCGCAGCACGTCGGCCGACGATTGCCCAGCGAACGCGCCGTAGATGCCCACAAGGTTGCGCGCCTCGGGCCGCTCGGCAAGGCCGGCCTCCTCTGAGGGCAGGGGCTCGGGATCGGTCTTCGCCTTCTTGACCTTCTGCGCCATGGTGTCGGCATCGTCCGACAGGTTGATGCGGCTCATGTCGGAAGGGTCTGACTTCGACATTTTCGCCGACCCGTCGCGCAGGGACATGATCCGCGCGGCTTCGGCGGGAATGATCGGCTCGGGCAGGGTGAAGATCGGTGCCTCTTCCGTCCCGAAATCATTGTTGAACTTCTGCGCGATGTCGCGGGCAAGCTCCAAGTGCTGCTTCTGGTCCTCGCCCACCGGCACATGGGTCGCCTGATAGAGCAGCACGTCGGCAGCCTGCAGCACCGGGTAGGTGAAGAGGGCAACCGATTGGCCTTCGCGGTTCTTGCCCGCCTTGTCCTTCCACTGGGTCATGCGGTTGAGCCAGCCCATTCGCGCGGTGCCGCTCAGCAGCCATTGCAGTTCGGCGTGCTGGGGCACCTGCGCCTGATTGAACAGCACGCTGCGATCCGGGTCGATCCCGCAGGCGACGAGCGCGGCGGTCATCTCCAGCGTTGCGGCGCGCAACGCGGCCGGGTCATGCGGTTGCGAAATCGCGTGGAGATCGGCGAGGAAGAACAGGCATTCGGACTGGTCGTCCATCTCATCCTGCATCGCCGCCCAATTGCGGATCGCACCGAGGTAATTGCCGAGGTGGAGATTGCCGGTGGGCTGGATGCCGGAGACGACGCGCATGTTATGTCCTGATTGCTTAAGCCTGTCGGCGCATTAGGCGCTGGATCGTGGCCTTGTCGAGGACTCCCAGCAGCACGCTCGCCGCGCCGTAGGTGACAAGGCTCACCGCCATGATCGCGCCGATGGCGGCAAGGCGGGTGATGAACGGCCCGTCGAGCCAGGGGGTGATGACCTGCATCAGGCCCCACAGCGCCGCCGACATCACGGCACAGGCCAGCGCGATCCGCCCGATCCGGCCGACCACCCGCGCAGGCAGGCGGAAGAAGCCGCGGCGGGCCAGCACCGTGCCCAGCAGCGCGATATTGACCCAAGCCCCGACCGCGCCCGCCAGCGCAAGGCCCACCACGCCCAGCATCGGCACCAGCGCGAAGTTCAGCGCCACGGTCACCACCAGCGATGCGCCCGCGGTGTAGACCGGCGTCTTGGTGTCGCGGCGCGCGAAGAAGTTGGGGGTCAGCACCTTGACCAGCACATAGGCGGGCAGGCCGACCACCAGCGCCGATGTGACCATGCCGGTGGTCGCAGCGTCCTCGGGCGTGAAGGCCTGTCCTTGCATGAAGGCCTTCACGAAAGCGAAGCCGGTGATGAACAGCGCCGCGGCGCAAGGCAGGGTGAGCAGCATCGCGAGTTCGATCGCATTGGCCTGCAGGCGCACAGCCTCCTCGTCCTCGGCCTTGGAGATATGGCGCGACAGGGCGGGCAGGATCGCGGTGCCCAGCGCGATGCCGATGATGCCGAGCGGCAGCTGGTTCCAGCGGTCGGCCATCGCCATGTAGGTGAGGCTGCCGTCGGGTAGGGCGCGGAAGAAGGCGAGGTCGATGAAGCGGCTGATCTGGTAGACCCCGGCGCCGAACACGGCCGGAACGATCAGCACCCCCATCTCCTTGACGCGCTGCGTGACCTGCGGCGTGAGGCGCGGTATGCGGAATCCCGCCCGGCGCATGAACCAGTAAAGCCACGCCAGTTGCAAGAGGCCGCTGACCGACACCCCGATGGCAAGCCCGATGCCGGTCGCCGCGCGCGTCGCCTCGCCCGCAGGCTGCATCGCGCCCCAGGCCAGCGCGGTCAGCAGGCAGATGTTGAGCAGGATCGGCGCCGCCGCTGCCGCCGCGAAACGCGACAGCGAATTGAGGATCGCCGCCACCAGCGTCGCAAGGCTCATGAACATGAGGTAGGGAAAGGCGATCCGGCCCATGGAGACCGCAAGGTCATAGGTCGCCGCATTGCCGCGCAGTTCCTCGTTGGCGAAGGCCCACAGCACCCACGGCATCGCCAGCATCATCACCGCGCCGAACAGCACGAGGATCGGCAGCAGCACGGCGAGAACCTCGCCCGCAAACCGGCGCGCGGCGCTTTCGTCCTCGGCCATGTGGCGGTTGAACAGCGGCACGAAGGCGCTGGCGAAGGCGCCCTCGGCAAACAGGCGGCGGAACAGGTTGGGGAGCTGGAAGGCGAGCTGCCACGCATCCGCCACCCCGCCTGCGCCGAGCACACGGGCGAGCAGGATGTCGCGGGCAAAGCCGAACAATCGGCTGACCAGCGTCAGCCCGCCAATCGTGCCGACGTTCTTGATGAGGCTCATGCGTCAGGCCCCGGTGTGGAGGCGCGGATCAGGCGTTGCCCCTGACCGGCGCGATCGGCTCGCCGCCCGCGGCTTCCTCGGCGCGGCGCGCGGCGAGCTGCTGGGCGTAGATCCCGTTGAAATCGACCGGATCGACCATCAGCGGCGGGAAGCCTGCATCGCGCACGGCGTCGGCCACCACGCGGCGGGCGAAGGGGAACAGCATGCGCGGCGCTTCGGCGTAAAGGAAGGCATGGGCACCATCCTCCGGCATGTTGCGCATGCCGACAAGGCCGCAATAGACGAGATCGACGATATACATCGTGCCGCGCTGCGAGGTGGCGGTGAGGGTCAGCTTGAGCATGACCTCGTGCACATCGGGGCTGACCTTTTCGGCACCGATGTTGAACTGCACGTCGATCTGCGGCGGCTCGGGCCACTGGAACACGTCGGGTGCGGCCGGGTTCTCGACCGAGAGATCCTTCACATATTGGGTAATGATCCCCACCGCGGGCGAGGTATCTTCGCCATTGGGCTGCGGGCCCGCACCGGCAGCATTGTCGAGGTTGGTGAGGACGCCTTCTTCTTCGGCCATGGTCTTGCCAGTCTTTCAAAATGAGTAATCGATGGTGCGCCCGCTGCACGAAACCATGCGCTGGCCGCCTGCGGCCGCGCCTAGCAGGGGCGCGAGGCTGCCGCAACCGCGGGCCGCGCCGATTTCATTTGCCCCGCGCCGCAACCTATCGGGCGTTGGCGAATTGTAATGAGTCCCTATTTAAGGCAGTGTGTTGTTCCTCGAAGGTGGCGCGGCGTTCCCGGCCCGCGCCAGATGCGACGATCGGATTGTGATAGTGCTCGAAATCGTTCTCCTCGCCATGGTGGCCGCGTTTCTCGGCCTGCGCCTCTATTCGGTGCTCGGCCGCCGCGCCGAGCAGGAAGAGGAGCCGGTGCCGCAGCGCTTCGAGGCGGACGAGCCTCCGGCTGTGCGCCCCGCCGCGATGCCCGCCCCGGTGCAGCCCCCCCGCGCAGCCGAGCTCGAAGGCGTGATGCCCGCGGTCGAGCGCGCGCTGCGCGAAATCGCGGCGGCCGACAGCAAGTTCAACCTCGCGCAGTTCCTCGATGGCGCGCGCGGTGCCTACCGCATGATCCTCGAAGCCTTCTGGAAGGGCGACCGCGAGACCCTGCGCGGGCTGTGCGACGATGATGTCTACGCCGGCTTCACCGCCGCGATCGACGCGCGCGAGGCGGCGGGCGAGACGATGGACAACAGCCTGATCCGGATCGAGGAAGTGCGCATCCATTCGGCCTCGCTCGACGGCAAGACCGCGCGCATCGCGCTGCTGTTTGTCGCCGATATTGCTTCGGTCACCCGCGACAAGGATGGCACGGTCATCGCCGGATCGCTCGACGATGCGATCGAGAGCCGCGACGTGTGGACCTTCTCGCGCAATGTCACCGCGCGCGATCCCAACTGGCTGCTCGACGAGACCGACGAGGGCTGATCGCGGGGCCCTGAGGGCCCGTCCCGACTAGGAGCTGATCCATGCGCGCGCTGCTTGCTCTGGCCCTGCTGGTCGTGCTGGGGGGCTGCGGGCGGATCGTGCCGCAGCCTTCGGCGAGCACGCCTGTCGCGGCGACCGCAGCCAATGCCGTGATGGCGGGCGTGGCGCTCGGCCCGTCACTGGCCGGGCTGAACCTCGCCGATGCCGATGCGCGCGGGGCGCTGGCGAGCTTTATCGAATCCTGCCCCAGGCTGCTCGCCCGCGAGGATGCGAGCGGGCTGACCCGCCGCAAAGATTGGCAGGGGCCATGTGAACGGGCACGCGTCGCATCGCCGTCGCGCGCGCGGGCCTTCTTCGCCGAGGAGTTCACCCCCGTGCAGATCGGCGACGGCAAGGCCTTCGCGACCGGTTATTTCGAGCCCGAAATCGCCGGCAGCCGCACGGGCCGCCCCGGATACGAGGTGCCGGTCTATGCCATGCCGAGCGATCTGGTGCGCGGCTGGCCCGATGAGGTGAAGCCCTCCGAACGCACCGGCCGCCCGCCGCTCGGGCGCTATGACGAGCGCGGGCGCTTCGTGCTCTACCACGACCGTGCGGCGATCGAGGACGGGGCCTTGCAGGGCAAGGCACCGGTGATCGCTTACGCGGCCGATCCGGTCGAATTCTTCTTTCTCCAGATCCAGGGTTCCGGGCGGCTGCGCACCCCTGAAGGCGAGGTGATCCGCATCGGCTATGCCGGGCAGAACGGGCGCGAGTATGTCGGCATCGGCGGGCTGATGCGCGAGCGCGGGTTGCTGGGCAGCGGGCCGGGCAAGTATTCGGGCTCGATGCAGGGGATCATGGCCTATATCCGCGAGAACCCGGTGGAAGGCCGCGCGCTGATGCGCGAGAACAAGAGCTGGATCTTCTTCACCGAGCTGAAGGGTGATGGGCCGCTGGGCGCCTTGGGCGTCCCGGTGCGGCGTGAATCCTCCGTCGCGGCCGACCCCGCCTTCGTTCCGCTGGGCGCGCCGGTGTGGCTCGATCTCGACCGGCGCGAGGCCAACGGGCTGTGGGTGGCGCAGGACACCGGCGGGGCGATCAAGGGCGCGAACCGCTTCGACACCTTCTGGGGCGCAGGCGAGGATGCGCGGCTGATCGCGGGCGGGATGAGCGGGCGCGGGCGCGCCTTCGTCTTGCTTCCGAAGGAGGCCGCCGCAAGGCTCGCGGCGCGGCGATGAGAACGCCGCGGGGGCTTTCGATCGGCGAGCAAGCGGCCTGGGCGCATCTGGCGGCGAGCGTCAAGCCGCTGCCGGGCAAGAAGCGTCCCAGTCCTCCCCGGAACGGGGAGGGGGACCAACCGAAGGTTGGTGGAGGGGCGCCCTCGGCTGTTCCGAAGGCTCCGGCCAAGATCGCCAAACCTCCAAAGCCCTCCGGAGCCCCGCGCGTGCCCCTCCACCCCCGGGCTTCCCCCGGCGGTCCCCCTCCCCCGGTGGGGGAGGTCGGCCTCGATTCGCATTGGGACCGCCGCGTGAAGGGCGGGCGGCTGGAGCCCGACCTGACGCTCGACCTGCACGGCCACACGCTCGATACCGCCTACGACCGGATCATGACCGCGCTCGATCAGGCGCGGGCGATGCAGGCGCGGGTGGTGTTGGTGGTGGCGGGGCGCGAGCGCCCGGTCGATCCCGCTGACCGCATGGCCAAGCGCGGGGCAATCCGCGCCAAGCTGCTCGACTGGCTCGCCGCGAGCCGCCACGCCGATGCGATCTCCGCCGTGCGCCGCGCGCATATCCGCCACGGCGGCGAGGGTGCGCTCTACCTGATCCTCAAGCGCCGCTGAGCGCCGCTGCCCAGGCCGGGGCGAGCATGATGCGGCCCTTGCGCCACTGTTCGGCAATGCGCGCGCGGAAGGTGTAGACGGCGGTGCGCTCGATCCGCACCGCGCCCGCGACGTTCCACGGGCCGAGCAGACGCTCCACCGAGGCGGGGGTGCTGATCGCCTCCGGGGTCTCGCCGGGCAGGATCATGAACTCCCAGCGATGCCGCCCGGCCCGCCGCCGACGATCAGCACGTCGCAGTCGAAGTCGCCCCCCGCCACGTGCCGTCAGCCCTCGGCCACCATCGTGCCCTCGATATGGCCGATGCGGTCGATCTCGGTCCGCACCACATCGCCTGCCTTCAGGAACTGCCGCGGATCCATCGCCGCGCCGATTCCACCGGGGGTACCGGTGAACAGGCAGTCGCCCGGCTCGAGCGTCATGCCGACCGAGAGGTGCTCGACCTGCTGCCACACATTGTAGACGAGGTGGCTGGTGTTCGAGTTCTGCCGCTCCTCACCATTGACGAAGCAGCGGATGCCAAGATCGTGGGGATTGCCCAACTCGTCGGCGGTTACGATCCACGGGCCCATGGGGGCGTGGGTGTCGAAGCTCTTGCCGAGCGACCATTGCGGCACGGCGTGCTGCCACATGCGCTCGGTCACGTCATTGCCGACACAGTAGCCGAAGATCGCGGACGCCGCGTCGGCGGCGGCGATGTGCTTGCCGCCCGCGCCGACGACCGCGACCAGCTCCGCCTCATAGTCCGGCGTCACGGTACCGCGCGCGATCAGGATCGGATCATAGGGGCCGTTGACCGAGGTCTGCGCCTTGGTGAACCACACCTGCCGCTCGGGCGTGCCGAGGCCGCTTTCGGCGATGTGATCGGCATAGTTGAGGCCGATGGCGAAGATCTTGCCGGGGCGCGGGACGGGGGCTTCCAGCTTCACCTCTGCAAGGGGAATGCCAGTCCCCGTTGCCGCCTTGGCTTCGAGGCCGGGTTTCAGCGCATCCCACTCGCGGATCAGGTCGATCATCGTGCCGGGAACTCCGGTCTCGACCACGGTCTCGCCAACGACGATCCCGGTGCGGGTCTTGCCGGCGTGGGTGAAGGTGCAGAGTTTCATGAGGTCAGGCTTCCTTGGGTGAGCGGGAGAACAGGCGCTTGATGCGCAGTTGCATGGCAGTGACCCAGGCGACGAGGCCGGGGGGCGGGGCCATCGTCCCTGCAAACATCGGATGGGCTGCACCCCATTGCACGGCGAGCAGCGCCTGCATGGTCTGCGTGTTGGGCGGATCGGCAGCGGTGAACAGGTCGCCGTCGGTCCAGTGTTCGAGCTCGTTGCCGAAGGGGTCCTTCCAGTAATCGAAGATCTGGCTGCCCATGATGTGGCGGCCGACGCCCCATGCGGCCTCGCGCTCGCGGGCCTTGAGCCACTCGTGGCCACACATCAGATCATCGAGGCTTTCGACCTCGAAGGCGGCGTGGAGCAGACCGAGCTTGCCGGGGAGCTGGGCAAGGAAGATCGTGTGGTGATCGGAGGGCAGATCGCCCCGGTCGCAGCGCATGAAGGCACCCAAGGGCACGTTCGGGGCGGCCTCGATCTCGTCGGAAGTGAGGAAGCCGAAGCGTTCCTTCCACCAGCGTTCGGAGGCGCGGAAGTCGCTCACCTTGAGCACCGCGTGGCCGATACGGCGGACATGGGCGGGGGCGGGATCGAGGCGGATCGCAGCGCGCTGGCGGGGCTTGTCGGCGGCGGAGTTGAAGAGCGGCGCGGCGCAGGGGGCGGGGGCCTCGCATTGCTGACCTGCGACCACTTCCACGCCGTAGCCGTCGGGGTCGGTGAGGCGCACCACCATGCCGCCGCCGGGCTCGTGCAGGGGTTCGACCTTCACGCCTTCATGCGCAGCGAGGACTTCGAGATCGGCGATGCCCGCGGCGCGCAGGCCTACCGCGAGGAACTTCGCATCACCCGGCTCGGTCACATGCACGAAAGGCCGCCCGTCGCTGCCCTTGCCGTAGAGCCTGCCGCCTTCCTCGAAGCAGGCGAGGCCGAAGTCCTTCAGAAAGCCGCGCATCAGCGCCAGATCGGGCGCGGCGAAGCGCACATGGGCGATGTCCTCGACCTTGATGATGGCCATGATCCCCTCCCGCGCGCGTCCGGCTCGATGCGCCGAATCAATTTTGACTATTTGGTCAGTTAGCTTGTATTTGACCGTTTGGTCAAGTATGGGCTCCTCCATGGCCACCCCAGCCCGCTCGCCCCGGATCCAGCGCACCCGCGCCGCGCTCATTGCCGCCGGACTCGACCTCATCGCCTCGCGCCCTATCGACGCCATCGCGATCGACGAACTCGTCGCCGCAGCTGGCGTCGCCAAGGGGAGCTTCTTCAACCACTTCGCCGACAAGCACGCCTTTGCCGAAGCGGTCGCGGCCGAGGTTCGCGCCGAGGTTGAGGCGGAGGTGACGCGGGCCAATGCCGGGCGCACCGATCCCGTCGCGCGGATCGCAGGCGGCATGGCGGTCGCTGCCGCCTACGCGCTGCACAGCCCACTCCGCGTGCGCGTGCTGCTGCGCGACCAGCGCGTTGCCGCCATGGCCGATCACCCGCTCAATCGGGGCCTGCGCGCCGATCTCGACGCCGCCCGCGCCGCCGGGCTGCTGCGCCCGGAGGCCGAAGCGAGCGGCCTCGGCTACTGGCTGGGTCTGTGTCAGGTGGTGATGATCGTGATGGTCGAAACCCGCCCCCCACCCGCCGAGGCGCAGGCGCGGCTGGGCGAAATGCTGGCAATGGGACTGGCAGGCCTCGGCATCGCCGAAGCCCGCGCCGCCGCAGCAATCCGCGACGTGCTCTAGCGCCCATACCGCCTTGCTAGGGCAGTGGCCCGCCCTGGATCACCTCCTGGCTGGCGTAGGGATCCTCTTCCTCGGCAAAGAAGGCTGCCGAGCCGATCGTGACGTCGGCGAGGCTGGCGAGCGCCGGGCTTTGCGCCACCGCCCGGCCGGGCAGCGCACCGGTCACGATCAGGCGCTTGGGCTGGAGCGAACGCTCGCCCGAGACCATGATCGCCGCCCCCATCGGGATCAGCGGCGGGCCGTAGTTGAACGCCACCGCGCGCCCGTCATTGGCGACGACGCGCAAGGGTTCGAAGTGGAACAAGACCTGCCGCGCCACCGCAAAGCCGACCTCGGACTGGAGCTGCGAGAACACTGTCCGGCCCGATTGCGAGCTCTGGAAGGTCGATCCGGCGGTTTCGATCAGGGTGGCGACATTGAAGCTCTTGGTCAGCTCGCCGCCATAGAGCACATTCCCCTTGGCGTTGCGCACCTGATAGGTGACGGTCACGAGGATGTTGTCGTTCGCCTCGGCCGATGAGGCGCTGCCATAGGCGCTGCTTTCATAGCCGATATCGGTCAGCGAGCCTTCGACGGTGAACACCCCGTCGCCCGGGTTGAAAGCGCCGTTCGAGGCCATCGCCGAAGCGAGGGTGGAGCGGATGCGTGGGAAGTTCTGGGTGCAGATCTCGTTGAGCTCCTGCCCCCATTCACGCAGATAGGCGGCGGACGACTGGCTGGACGAGCGCCGCGCCGCCGCCGCACCGTCGCGGGTCAGCACCGCAGCGCCCGCGCTTCGCGAGGAGCCGCTGGCCACCGCCACCTCGCGCTCCCATTCGGTGACATAGAAGCGGCAGCTTTCCTCGGTCGACCATTTGCCGACCGAAAGACTGCCGGCATGGGCGGGGGTGGCGATGGCTGCGTAGACAAGGCTCGCCACGATGGCGGCGCGCAAGGTGTGATGAGCTTCCATTACCGGCGTCCTTTGGTCTTTTTGGCAGGTTGCTGGTTGGCGTCGATGCTACCGGTCGCGCCGACCTCGATCTGGCCCAGCGGCGTGCTTTCGAACACGCCGCGCGCGGTTTCGGCATTGGCGTTGGTGATCTGCACCCGGCCCAGCAGCGGCCCGTCCACTGTCAGCAACTTGCCCTTGCTGGCGATTTCCTGGCCCGGTCCATAGACATTGATGAAGGTGCCCGCAGGCAGCACCGAACTGCCATAGTCGAACACCATGCCGCCATCGGGCTGAACCGCGATGACGGTGATCGGATAAATCTTGAGCGAGAAGTCGCGCGCCAGCTGATTGGCGATCGAGCGCATCAGGAACGGCACGTCGACCTGTTCGCCCGACCGGCTGCACTTGGTCTCCTCCCTGCGAGTCAGCGGGGCGGCATAGGGCGTTTCCTGGGTGGCGATGTTCTTGATCACCACGTCGATACTGATCGAGACCACCTGCTTGGCACATCCGCCGAGAGACCCAATGATGGGGATCTTCACGCCTTCCATGGCATTGTCGACCTGCGTGGCGCCCTGGACCGAGGTGATCGAGCCTTCGATGCTGAAGTCGAAGCTTTCGGCCTTGGGCTTGGCCCCTGCGCGGCCTCGCGTGGTCTTGCCCGCGGCGCTCAGCGCCGCTTCGGCTTCCGCGGATTCCAGATCGCGCGAAATGACAGTGAATTTGCCGGTGTTGATGATCGCCGTCGTGATCATGTCCTTCAGGGTAGCGGCCTGGTTCGACCCTTGCGGATCCTTGAAGTTGTAGACGGCGACCTTGGGCGGCGGTGCCTCCTGCGCCAGCGCGGCGGTGCCGCCGGCCAACGCGATGAGGCCGAGAAATGCATGCAGTACCTGTTTCATCATGTCCTCGCTTGTGATCGTGAAAATCCGTGGCGGGGCGGGCGGGCGCCTGCCCGTGTGGTGGGCGGTGCGAGACGGCTCAGCACGAGTCATCCCCGCATTCGATGGTGAAATCCTCGTCCTCGTCGCTGTTGGCGCGGCGGCGATCGCGGCGCTGGGCGGCTTGCTGGTCGAGGCGTTGCTGGACGCGCTCGGGCGGGCGGGGGCGTTGCGGGGACTGCGCGCCCGGGCGGGCGCCGGGCGTGGCGGTCTGGCGCTGGGCGCTTGACTGTCCGGGGGGCAGCGGGGCGGGGTCGTCCTCCAAGATGATGCCACCAGCGCGGGCGTCGCTGCCAGCGCCGCTGCTCTGCCGCCCGCCATCGCCCGCATCACGGCCGCCCGCCGCCGCCCCGCCGCGCCGGATTGCGGGGGGCGGGGGCAAGACCACCGCGCGCCCGTCATCGCCGCGCAGCACCGGATCGCCGCCGCCAGGCCCGTCACCCGCGCCAGTGCCAGTGCCAGTGCCAGTGCCAGTGCCAGTGCCAGTGCCGCCATCCGGGGTGCGCGGCATCGTCAGCTTGTCGGCGGCGATCGCGCGCAGCATGAACGCCTGCCACACCTTCGCTGCGGCATCGCCGCCCGACAGGGTCTTGTCGGCCGTGCCCGCGCTCGTGCCGAGCCACACGCCCACCACCAGCTCGCCGGCATAGCCGATGAACCAGGCGTCGCGGTTGTCCTGCGTGGTGCCGGTCTTGCCATAGGCGGGTACCGGCAACTGCGCGGCCTTGCCTGTGCCCGAGGCGATCACCGCGGCGAGCATCGCGCGCATGTCGGAGAGCACCCGGCGGTCGATCGGAGTGCGCTCTTCCCCCTCGGCTGCATCATCGGCCGAGGGCAGCAGGCCGTGGGGCGTCACCCGCACCTCCCCCGCCGCAATCCCGGCATAGGCCGCAGTCATCGCCAGCAGCGAAGTCTCCGCCGTGCCGAGCGCGAGCGAGGGGTTCATCTCGACCCTGTCGGTGATCCCGAATGCGCGGGCCGTGTCGACCACCGCATCGGGCCCCGCCGCCTCGAACAGCCGCACCGCCGCGACATTGCTCGACCGGGCGAAAGCCTCGGTGAGGGTGATGTCCCCGCCATATTGACCGTCGCCGTTCCCCGGGCGGTAATCGCCGCTGGTGATCGGCGCATCGGAGACGGTTGAGGCAGGGCGCATCCCGTTCTGTAGCGCGGTGACATAGGTGAACAGCTTGAAGGTCGAGCCCGTCTGGCGGCGGCCATCAACCGCGATGTTGAACTTCGCGCGCGTGTAGTCGCGCCCGCCGATCATTGCCGCGACCTCGCCATTGGGGCGCATCGCCACCAGTGCGACCTCGGCTCCCGGCACCGGCGCCTCCCGCGCCACGTCCTGCGCGGCCTGCTGGAGCACGCTGTCGAGTGTGGTGGCGACCTGCTGCGGCTGGTAGCTCAGCCCCACCCGGGCACGGGCATCGCCGATCACCCAGTCGGCAAAGTAGAACCCGGTACGCTCTTTCTGCGCGACCCTGATGTCGAGTTCGGCAATGTCGGGCACACCATCTGGCCCGGCTGGCAGATAGCCTGCATCCTGCATCGCCTGGCCCACCCGCTCCGCGCGCCTGCGCGCGTTCGCCTCGTTGGTGACAGGGTCATAGCGGCTCGGCGCCTGCACCAGCCCTGCCAGCATGATCGCCTGCGGCAAGGTCAACCGTTCGGGCTGGCGGCGGAAGTAATGGAGCGAGGCGGCACGCAGGCCATAGACCCGCTTCCCGAACTGGACCATCGACAGATAGCGCGAAAGGATCTCGTCCTTGGTCAGCCACAGCTCGAGCCACATCGCGATGGCCATCTCTTGCAGCTTGCGCGAGTAGCCGGGGTAGGGCTTTTTGGTCTCGGGATCGATCAGATAGGCGTTCTTGACCAGCTGCTGGGTGATCGTCGAGCCGCCGCCATATCCGGTCCACGCCGCCCGCGCGATGCTGACGGGGTCGATCCCTATATGCGAGCGGAACCGGCGGTCCTCGATGGCGTAGAATGCCTCGGCGACATGGGCGGGGAGCTTCTCGACCGCGACCGCATCATCCATGATCGCCCCGTCATAGGCGAAAACGCGCCCGTCGCGGGCCAGCAATTCGATGCGGCCGGGCACGATCGGCTCGGCCGATTTCGCGATCGGAACGGTCCACCAGAGCCAGATTGTCAATAATGCGACAAATACGACAGCTGTCGCGAGAGCGGCGAGCAGTATGCGGCGCAATAACGCAGCCGATGACCTGCGCCGGGCGCCAAGTCCCGTCCCATCATGATTCGCTTCCAGCAGCATGGTGAAAGATTCGCGCGCCCCTTCATGCGGAAGGTGACGGCGGATCATGTTGGAGTCAAACCGATTTAGTCGGATTAGTGGCTATGAAATAACCACAATTGCATTCGCACACGGATCGTGACCTTCACGTGTCAATCGGCCGCGCCGTGCTGAAGCTCTGCTGCGCGCTCAGTCGCGGCACTTGAGCCGGATCACCTCCCACGCAAGGCTGGAAGGGTTGTCGTCCTCGCGCCGCGCCTCTTCGTCGATGCACCGCTGGCGAACCGACCGGGTGTCCGCCTGGCCTGCGCGAACCTGTCGTTCCAGAACGATCACATCCTGAAGCTCCTGCGGCGTGAGGTCGGCCACGACGCGGCGGCGATCCTGCAAGGCGGCTCGTTCAGGGCTCCACCGAAAGGGCGAAGACGATGCGGTGGCAATATTCCGCGCCCGGTTCCAGACGGATGGTGCCGAAGGCCGGGCGGTTGGGGGTGTCGGGGAACATCTGCGGCTCCAGCGCCACGCCGTCGCCCATGCGATAGGCCTGCCCGCGCTTGCCGGTCAGGCTGCCATCGAGGAAATTGCCCGAATAGAACTGCACCCCCGGCTCGGTCGACAGCACCTTCAGCACGCGGCCCGATGCAGGGTGGGCAAGGCGGGCGAGGAGGCGCGGCGCGCTCGCGCGCTCGCGCTCGCGGGCGATCACCCAGCTATAGTCGTAGCCATGGCCGATGCGGATCTGGTCATGGGCGGTGTCGCGCACCCGCGCGCCGATCATCCGGGGCGCGCGGAAATCGAAGGGGGTGCCTGCGACGGGGGCGAAGTCACCGGTGGGGATCGCGGTCTCGTCGGTGGGGAGGAAGTGCTCGGCCGGGATGGTCAGCACGTGGTCCATCGCCCCGGTGGCAGCGCCTTCGCCTGCGAGGTTCCAGTAGGCGTGGTTGGTCATGTTGACGAGCGTCGGCCGGTCGGTGGTCGCCCGGTAGGTGATGGAGAGCGCGCCGTCATCGTCCAGCACGTATTCGGCCATGACCTGCAAGGTGCCGGGAAAGCCCTGATCGCCATCGGGGCTGGTGTGGGCGAGCCGGACGAAGGGCGCGGGCCTGTCGCCGGTCTCGACGATTGCCCACAGCGCCTTGTCAAAGCCGCCCGGCCCGCCATGGAGCGCGTTCGGCCCGTTGTTGCAGGGCACGCTGTATGCGATGCCATCCAGCACGAAGCGCCCGCCCGCAATGCGGTTGGCGACCCGTCCGACGCTCGATCCGAAATAGGCGGTGCTGGCGAGGTATCCGGCCAGCGTCGCATGGCCGAGCGTCACGTCGGCCAGCGCGCCGTCGCGGTCCGGCACGATCATCGCCTGAAGGCCCGCGCCATAGGCGATTACCGTCGCGCTTGCCCCATGCGCATTGGCGAGCGTCACCGCATCGACCGCGCGGCCATCGGGCAGGTGGCCGAACAGCCGGCGGTGCACGCCGGGCGCGAGGGGGGCGGGAAGCGGTGCCGTCATGGCCCGCTCCTTCGGGCGATAATCGCCCCAGCGCAAGCCTGACAGCGGGCGCCGGGGCGGTTCCCTCTGCCTCAGATATTGATGCTGGTTGGGATCAGGCTCGGCTGGAGATAGGGGTAGGGGCGCAGACGGTTCGCGTTGCGCGCGGCGATGCGGGCGTCGATGCTGGCAAGGGCCGCCTGGAACTGCGGCAGCGGGCCCTCCGGTGCGGTCACCCGCGGATCGGCGAACCACGGCGCATATGGCCAGTTGGTGCTGCGATAATCGCCGAGCGCGCGGTAATGCAGCGAGCCGAGCAGTTCGAGCACGTTGAGCTGCTCGAGCGCCAGCGCCATCGGCGGCATCATCGCCAGCCATTCCGGCTTGGTCTGCCCACCCTGCGACGCAGGCGCGCTCTGCCAGCCCGCGCCGGTCACTGCCGGGGCGAAGGCCATGATGTCCTTCTGCGGGAAGTTGACCGCCGCGTGCTGCGCGCTCGCGGTGAAGATGATCATGGTGCAGGCATCGACCAGCGCGTTGACGCTGTCGATCGGCCCGAAGCCCTTGATCTTCGCCTCCGTCGAGACGCACGCCGCCCATGCGGAAAGCTCCGTATCGGCCTGCACATCGGCATCGCTGGCGTAGTAGAGGCCGATATAGCCGCGCACCCAGCCGTGGATCGCCTCCCACACCAGGAGGCCATCGTCGCGATAGGGAAAATCTGCCAGGGCCGAACCCGGCCCGACCCCGCGCGCGGCGAGATCGTGGGGGAGCATTTTGGCGGTGAAGTCGAAATCGAGCCGCGCCGCGACCGCCAGCTCCTGCGTCGAATGGATCGTGCCGGCAAAGATGTGGTCGATCGGCCCATCGGGCGCGATCAGCGAGGTCGCGGCGGCCTCGTTGATGAACAGCGTGCCCTCGAAATGCGGCACCAGCAGCGCCCAGACCGGGTGGACGGTCGCCAGGTGGCGGTGGGTGGCCATGGCGACGCCCTCGATCACGAGGTGGGTGCGCCCGAGGTGCGCGACGAGTTCGTGGTAATTGCCGTCGGCCACTTGCACGGCGAGCTTCGCCATCTCCCAGCCCCACAGGTCAGCTTCGACCACCGAGGGGGTGAAGATCGGCCATTCATCGGGATCCTGCCCGCACTGGATCGCGACCGGCACAAGGCTCGCCCCGCCCGGCGGCACGGCGAACAGCGCGAGCGGCTGCCAGGCATATTTGGCCAGCCCGCCCCAGCTGCCATCCTGCAGCATGGCGAGCACGGCATAGTCGAGCATGAACAACCGGCCCTCGGCCAGCGCATCGGCAAGCGTGTCGCCGTTCACTACCGCGGCATATTGCGTGTCGGTCAGGGGGAAGTTGTCGGGCAGGCTTTCGCCCACGGCCGCGATCAGCATCGCATTCGGACCCTGCACCCGCAGCGCGGCGAACTCGCTGTCGTCCTGGAAATTCCACGCGATCCCCGGCAGCGGCAGGGTGTCGAACAGCGCGCTGTAGGCGTCGAGACTGGCGGGCAGGTTCGCGCCGAGGCCCTGTGCGTCGTCCACCTTCATCAGCTCTTCAAGCCGCGCCTTGTGCGCCTTGAGGGTGGCGATACGGGTGTCGTATTCGGCCCGTGCAACCGCCGCTTCGAGATCGTGGACCAGATGGCCGAGGAAGCTCTCATGCGCCGGGACGGGCGCGGCCGCCGGGGCGACGAGCGCGGCGGTCGAAGCTTCGATCGCATCGCACTCGGCCTGCATGGCTTCGAATTTGGCGCGCGGGGAATCGAGCTCGCCGCGGTCGACCCCGCCCAGCTTCACGGCGAGCGCATTGCGCACGATCTTGAGGCTGATGCCGATCAAGAGGGCCCACCATTGCAGCGTCGGCAGATTGTCGAGCGGCACCGATTTGGCCAGCGGCACGCCGGGGAGAGTCGCCACCTGGTCGTCCCAGACGTAGGCCTGCTGGCTTGCCGCCAGCTGCGCCGCGCGTGCGGCCTTCTGGGCATGGGTGTCGTTCTGCGGCAGGCTGGGCGCAGCGGGCGGCACCGGCGCGCACAGGGTTTCGGCATGCGGGACGATAGGCGACTGAAAGCTCATGAAGGCGCTCCTCGGATCAGACCCGGGGGCGTAGCGCACTCTGGTTAACGCTCCGTCAGCCTTGCGGGGCTCTTGAGGGGCACAAGGTCGATTGTGATCCTCACATGACCCTTAATCAACAAATCGATCAAAAATCTGTCGCTGATCAGACCCGATTTCATCACGAGCGTTTCATCAAGCCCGCGCACACACGACCCGAATCGGGTCAAACCTACCGTGCTGGCCCTCCCGCCGGCTGACACAGCACCTGCCAACCTAATCGTGGAGCGCCGCGTGAGCGAAAGCCTGCTGATCTGTGACCTTACGCAAAGCTGGTCACCGACCGGGGGTGGCGGTATCTCCACCTATCTCAAGGAAAAGCGCCGGTACATTCAGGACCGCACAGCGCATCGCCTGATACAGATTGTGCCAGGCCCACACGACCGGATCACAGTCGAAGGGCGGACGATCCTTGCCGAGGTCGGTTCGGGACAGGTCTGGGGCAGCCCCAATTATCGCTGGATCAGCCGCAATGATGCGGTCTTCGCGCTGCTGCGGGAATACCAGCCCGATATCGTCGAAAGCCTGTGCCCATGGGTGTTGCCGTGGATCGCGATACGGCATCGCAGGCGCTTTCCCGATACCGCGCTGGTGGCGGGTTACCGCACCGACTTTCCCAATGCCCACGTCTATCGCGTGGTGAACGATCTGGCGGGCCATTATCCGGCCAGCTTCTTTCGCGGCATCGCCTATGCCTATGCCGCGCTGACCTATAACCGCTTTGACCGCGTGTATACGCTGGGCCGCGATGCCGAGCGCATGTTGCACCGGCTGGGCCAGACCAATACCGGCCAGCTTGGTCTCGGGGTCGACCTGACCCAGTTTTCGCCCGAACACCGCGATCCCGGCTTCCGCACCGCGCTCGGACTTCCGGAAACGGATGGCCCGCTGCTGATCTATGCCGGACGGATCGATAACGAGAAGCGCACCGACATGCTCGTGCGCATGTTCAAGGCCCTTCCGCCGGAATTGGGCGCGGTGATGGTGCTGCTGGGAGACGGGAAGCTGCGTCAGCAATTGCAGGAGGAAGCGCGCGGCCTGCCGATCGCCTTTCCCGGGTTTGAGACCGATCGGCTGGCGCTGGCCCGTGCGCTTGCCTCGAGCGACATCTATGTCTCCGGCATGGCCAACGAGACGTTCGGGATTTCGGTGCTGGAAGCGCAGGCCTCGGGGCTGCCCGTGGTCGGGGTGGCAAGCGGCGCGATGATCGACCGCGTGCCCGAAGGCACCGGCCGGCTTGGTCCGGTGGACGATGCGGCGGCGATGGCTGCCAATGTTGCAGACCTGTGGCGTGGCGACTATGCTGATGCGCGTCGTCGCAGCCTCGCCTTGGCCAATGCGAACAACCGCTGGGAGCAGACCTTCGAACAGCTGATCAAGGTAGAATACGCCGCCGCGCTTGCCGCCCGCGACGCACGCCGGGCCAAGGGCTGGGGCATTCCTGCAAGACGGGCGCTGGACATTACTTGACGCTGCCCGATCCCCCTCAATCCACACACGAGGCTGCGTCCCGGCGCGATGCGCTGGGGCTGCATCTTGGTGCATTGCCGCGCCGCACGCTCGGCCTTGCGCTGTGGCTGCTGCCGGTCCTTGCGCTGGTCAATATCGCCGTTCTGGTCTGGTCGCTCGGCGCGATCGATCTGGCCGAGCGGCTGGTCGCCCCCCACATGCTCGCGCTGGCCGGGGTGCTCGTGTTCGTGCCTATGCTGGCCAATGCCCTGCGGTTTGCGATCACGAGCCGCTTCCTCGGGCTCGACCTCGGGTTTGGCGGGTCCTTGCGGGTGATAACGGGCACCATCCTTGCCAATTCGGTCACGCCCTCGGCTGTGGGCGGCATGCCGATCAAGGTGCTGTTCCTGGTCGGCGAAGGGATTGAGATAAGGCGGGCCGTCTCCCTGATTTCGTTCCAGGCTGCCGAAGACGCGCTGAGCCTGTTTGGCCTCGCCGCGCTGGCAGCGACCCTGACCGGCTTCGCGATGCGCGACGTCCTTGCGGCCGACCCGGATTTCGCGCTCCACGCCGCACAGAGCCTGCAGGTCGGTGCCATTATTCTGGCCGGGGCCCTTGCCGTGTTCGTGGTGGTCGGCGCGCTCATACGGGCAGGGGTGCTGAGCCTGCGGGTTCGCGCCGCGCTGAGCGGGCTTTGGCGGCGCGTGCGGCTGTCGCTGACAATGGTGGCACGCGATTGGGGGGCACTGCTTCGCCGGGGCAAGGCGGTGGCCCTGCTCAGTATGGGCCTCGCCCTTGTGCAATGGAGCGTGCGTTTCTCGATTGCCGGGCTGGTGCTCGCGGCCTTTGGTACCTCATGGCAACCGGCGCTGTTCTGGCTGCTGCAATATCTGGTGCAGTCGATCAGTTCGGTCATACCTTCGCCGGGCGGCGTGGGCGGAGCGGAGGCCGGTTTCCTGCTGCTGTTCGCGCCCTTTGTGGAGCGCGCCGTGCTGCTGCCGGCGATGAGCATGTGGCGGCTGCTGTTCTTCTACCTCCCGCTGATCGGCGCAGCGGTGATCTTCTTTTCCCTGCGCCGCCGTCTGCGCGGCGGGCCCGCTCCGCGTCCGCACGGCGCGTGCCAGCCGGCCGAATAGCGCCGGCCCCTCTCAATCCCATCGTCGCCGGGAGATCCCGATTGGAGCCGGTAACCCCTGCCGCTGCCCTGACCGCCGATCGGTTCTGCCCATGGCCCGCGACTTTCTGGCTTGGCGCCATCTGCGGGTCCTGCGCGCCCGGACGACGCGCCATGTCCATCGGCTTGCCGCAAGGCTGCAACCAATGCAGAACCCGAGCGCGGTCGCCACGGCCTATGGCGTGCCGATGATCGCTCCCTGTTCCTCGACATCGGAGCCAATCAGGGCCTGTCCCCGCTGATTGCTGCCCGCCATCACGACGTGCTGGCGCTCCCGCTCGAACAGCGAACCAAGACCGCAGGTTGATGAGGCCTGCTATGGTTGATGCGGTCAAGGGGACAGGTTCCGCCTGAGCGGAAAGATTCGCGCTTCAAATAGGCCGGTGGCGGAGACGGAGTCCGCGAATGAGCCTGTTTCATATTGCACCAAATCCACCCAAAGGATCTCATTTTCTATAGCAACAATAATAAATTATTCCATTTTCGCGTTCCATGTCTTATCGTTTCATCCCGCTCAATCTCACACACAAAGTGGGACCGAAAGTGGGACCGGAAGTGGGACCGAGGAACGGCGATATGGGATCAAGAACACTGAACAAGCTGAGCGCCACACAGGTCGCGAAGCTCAAGGTGCCGGGACGGCATGCTGATGGCGGCGGACTTTATCTGTTCGTCGATGACAGCGGTCGTCGGCGCTGGATCTTCATGTACACGCGCGCGGGCAAGCGAACCGAGCTGGGGCTTGGCAGCGCACGTGATCTGTCACTGGCCAAGGCCCGCGCAGAAGCCGCAGCGCTGCGCGCGCTGCTCGCCAGCGGCGGCGATCCCAAAGCCGAACGCGCAAAAGATGAGAGCGTGCCGACCTTCGGCCAGAGCGCCGATGCCTATGTCGAAGCAATGCGTCCGTCATGGCGCAACGCCAAACATGCAGCGCAATGGACCATGACGCTGACCAAATACGCAGAGCCGATCCGTGCCATGCCCGTGGATGAGATCGCGACCAAGGATGTTCTCAAAGTGCTGCAGCCGCTGTGGCAGCGTACTCCAGAAACTGCCGAGCGGCTGCGCGGCCGGATCGAGAATGTTCTGGATGCTGCCAAGGCGCGCGGCCATCGATCGGGCGAGAACCCGGCACGATGGCGTGGGCACCTTGATCAGCTGCTACCCAAGCGCCAGCGACTATCGCGAGGACATCACAAAGCGCTAGCCTATGAAGAGCTACCCGCATTCTTTGCCGATTTGCTTGATCGGGAGGCGGTAGCCGCCAGAGCGCTTGAGTTTCTGATCCTAACCGCCGCCCGCTCAGGTGAGGTCCTCGGTGCCCAAGCTGACGAGGTCGATCTCGAAAAGAAGGTCTGGACCATCCCTGCCGCACGGATGAAGGCAGGCCGCGAACATCGCGTGCCATTGTCACCTCACGCAATCGAGATTGTGGAAGCGATGGCGGCTCTTGGCCGGGGCCCTTATCTTTTCCCGGGCCCCAAGCCCGAGGGTCCGTTGTCATCGATGGCCATGATGATGTTGCTGCGTCGCATGAAGTCGGATGTCACCGTCCACGGCTTTCGCTCGACCTTCCGCGACTGGGCGTCAGAGACAACCGGATTTTCACATGAGGTCTGTGAAATGGCGCTGGCGCATACGATCGCCAACAAGGCCGAAGCTGCTTATCGACGCGGGGACCTGTTCGAGAAGCGTCGCAAGCTTATGGAAGCATGGGCTGGCTATTGCGCCAGTTCCGGTAGTGGGAAGGTCGTCCAACTAAAGGCCAGCCGGCAAGCCTGAGCAGGCCGTTAGGACCGCTTCTCCTCGCCTTCAGGTCGCCAGCCGACTGGGTCGTCAATCCAGCGATTGATGGCAGACTCCCGCCAGCCTGCCCCGTGTACGCTGATCCTCACCTGACGCGGGAATGTACCCTCGGCAATCTTGCGGTAGACTGTCGAGCGCGACAGACCTGTGCGGTCGAGAACGGTCCTGAGGCGGATGATCCTGTCGGCTGCGTTTGTCACGAGACTGGCCTCCATCGGTTGGGCATGGGTGGCACCCTGTGACCGAGGTCAACGCAACAGCTCGCCATCAGGCAAGCTCAAAATCTCGTTCGGCAACTGTGGCGTAGCGAAGGCGGCAATTAGCGAGGCTGGGGCAAGGCAGCCTTTCCAAGATGCGAGGATAGGCCTCACCGTTGGCGTCCGAATCGCGACGCAGTTTCCTTGCCAGTACCCGGTCTCTTTTTTGATATTTGATCCTCGGAAGTTTAGCGCGGTTCGCCAACGCTTCATCGCAGACTTATTGTCAATTAAATCGATTGAGTTAAATTCATTGCTGTCGGGACGTATACCGAGTCGACCGGCTTATCCGAAGCACGGAGCTAGACGATGGCCAGATACGAACACATCATTTCTCTTGATCACGTCCACCTGCCGCAAGTTCTGCTGGTGCCGGGTCTCAACAACAGCGGCCCTGATCACTGGCAAACCCGCTGGGAGAGTGAATTGCCTGGCGCAAAGCGTGTACAGCTGGGGAAATGGGACGATCCTGTCCGCAATCACTGGGTCAATCAGCTCAACCTTGCCATCCACAAGGCAGGCAGACCCGTCATTCTTGTCGCCCATAGTCTCGGTTGCCACGCCGTCGCGTGGTGGGCGGAGTTTGAACAGACCGTCCGCAGTCACCCGGTGGTTGGTGCGTTGCTGGTTGCTCCACCCGACGTCGAAAGCGCGGAAGTTGATCCCCGACTGAGGCGCTTTGGACCACTGATCCAGGGCCACCTGCCATTTCGCAGCCTGTTGGTCGCCAGCGAGGACGACCCCTATGCCCAGTTAGGCCAGGCCAAGCGGATGGCGCGCAAATGGGGCAGCCAACTGATCAACGCAGGCCCCCTCGGCCATATCAACGCCGATTCGGGCATTGGCAGCTGGCCTTATGGCAAGTTCCTGTTGCGCCAGCTTCTGCGAACTGCGGCACCCGAAATCGAAGCGGCATGCAGCGGCTCGACCGCCCTTCACCGGCAACGCTGGGTCGACAGCGTCATGGCGAACCGCAAATCCTTTCCATGCCATGATTGGGGCCGGAGTAGCGCTTCCTGCTGCCACCGGCCGTACTCGGAATGCTGAGGCTTTTCCCGAAGTTGCCCTGGATCCTCGCACGCCGCTCGTTTCTGCAGTGCCTGCGAGCAAACGGACCAAGGCAGCGAGGCCACAATAGCTGGTCCAGAAGGTGCAAGTAATGAGAGAACAGATGTTTGTCCGCCTCGTGTGGAGCGCGCAGCTGACTGCCGGCCTCGCGTGTTGGGCCTTTGCGTCAATTGGCGTCGCGCATGTGCAGGGTCTATAGGCTTGATCCCCATCCGGCACGAAGCTAGATCGTGTGCGCGGGACCAAGCAACCTCCCGTCAAGGCCGCGTCGGCCCAAGCGTTGCCTCGCTTCCCTGTCCATGCGGCGGGGTTGTTGCACGAGGTAAGCATGGCTGAATTGGGCACCACTTCAATTTCTCTGGATCCGCAATCGGGGGCTTCCTCCACATTTCCTGACCTCTTGCGGGTCTTCACCCGGATCGGCCTGTTGAGCTTCGGCGGACCCGCGGGGCAGATTGCGCTGATGCACCGCGAGCTGGTGGATGAACGTAAGTGGATCGCGGAGGAAGATTTCCTCCACGCGCTCAACTTCTGCCACCTTCTGCCCGGGCCCGAAGCGCAGCAATTGGCCACCTGGATCGGGTGGCGGCTGCACGGCTGGCGCGGCGGGTTGGCGGCGGGGTTGCTGTTCGTCATTCCGGGCGCGGCGATCATTCTCGCGCTGTCGGTGCTTTATGCCTTCGCCGCCAATCTCGCGTGGGTGGAGGCGCTGTTTCTGGGCGTCAAGGCGGCGGTGCTGGCGATTGTCGTGCAGGCGCTGCTGCGGATTGCAGGCCGCGCGCTCGACACCGGATTGAAGCGGGCGTTGGCCGCTGCGGCGTTTGTGGGGCTGTTCCTGTTCGATCTGCCGTTTCCGCTGATCGTGCTGGGTTCCGGCGTGATTGGCATGGTGGTTGCGGCTTGGCGGCCTGACCTGCTCGCGCTGAAGCCCGGCAAGGCTGGTGACGTCCTGCCTGACCGCCCGTGGCGCAGCACCATCCTGTCGGTCGCGCTGTGGGGCGCAGTGTGGGCCGCGCCGATGCTACTGATCGCGCTGACGCTGGGGCAGGATCACGTGCTGTGGGAGATCGGCGTGTTCTTCTCGCAGCTCGCCATCGTCACGTTCGGCGGTGCCTATGCGGTGCTCGCTTATATGGCGCAGGAGGCGGTGCAGGGGTTTGGCTGGCTTCAGCCGGGCGAGATGGCCGACGGGCTGGGCCTTGCTGAGACGACGCCGGGGCCGCTGATCCTCGTGACGCAATTCGTCGGCTACCTCGCCGCCTTCCGCGCGCCGGAGCCGTTCACGCCGTTCGTCGCCGGATTGCTGGGGGCGGGCCTCACCACGTGGGTGACCTTTGCACCGTGCTTCCTATGGATTTTCGCCTTTGCACCGTGGATCGACCGGCTGGGCAACGCCGTGCGGCTGAAAGGCGGGCTGGCCGCAGTGACGGCAGCGGTGGTGGGTGTGATCGCCAACCTTACCGCATGGTTTGCGCTGCACGTGCTGTTTGCCGAGGTGGGGCAGCGCCAATTCGGCCCGCTGCGGCTCTATTGGCCTGATCTGGCGACTTTCGACTGGCGCGCGGGCGTCTTGGCGGCGCTGGCGGCGGTGCTGGCCTTTGGCCTGAAGTGGTCGGTGCTACGAGTGCTCAGTGTTGCGGCTGCGGCTGGTCTGATTATGGTTCTTGTTCTGGGTTTCTGAAGGGAAAGCGCAATGGCAATCATCACCCGGCGTCAGGCGATCGGCAGCGCGGCTTTGTCGGCAACTGGTATCGCCCTGGCGGGGACCAGCACCGCCGCGGCGGCACAGGCCGCCGTCCCTGCGGCTGCGCCCGCGTTCGCAGGCAAGCACAACCCAAAGCCCCTGCGCTTCGACCCGGCCAAGCTCACCGGCCTATCCGAAAGGTTGATCACCTCGCATTGGCAGAACAATTATCAAGGCTCGGTCCGCGGGCTCAACATCATCGAAACCCGGCTTGCTGCCGCCATGGCCGACCCCGACTTCCCCCCAGTCGCCTATGCCGGGCTAAAGCGCGAGGAATTGCACCGGACCGGATCGGTGGTGCTACACGAGTATTACTTCGATGCGCTGGGCGGAGACGGCAAGTCCGGCGGTTCGATCAAGGAGGCGCTCGATAGTTGGTTCGGCAGCTTTGCCGCATGGGAAGCCGAGTTCCGCCGCACCGCGATGTCGCTGGCGGGGGGATCGGGCTGGTGCATCCTCAGCTACAACCGCTACACCGGGTCGCTCCACAATTACTGGGCGGCCGATCATATGCACTCGCCCGTCACCGGCGCGCCGCTGATCACACTCGACATGTATGAGCACAGCTTTCACATGGATTATGGGTCGGCAGCAGCGAAGTATGTCGATGCGTTTATGACCAATCTCGATTGGGAGGTGGTGGATGCGCGGTACTTGGCTGCCATTGCATGACTGGCCGTTTTCTGCGGATTTTTGTGATCCTGATGTTGCTTACGCTTGCAACGGGCGGAGCCAGCTTGGCCATTCAGGGACCGCTGCCGGGTGATGTGACGATAACGCGGGGTGTGCAAGCGGCATTCGGCCTGCAGCCATCATGGGCGGAATGGCTGACTCAAACGGCCAGGCCGCCGCTGGTGGTCGCAACGATTGTGGTCGGCGCGGGGATGGCTTGGCTTGCTGCCAGCTGGCGCGTCGCACTCGCGGTCCCGGTGGCTTTCGGCTTGGCATGGCTGACCGACATGATCCTGCGCGCAGCTATCCTTGTGCCACGCCCCTCGCCAGACCTCGTCGCAGTGGTTAGCGCCAGCGGTTCAAGCGGCCTGCCCTCGACCTTTGGGTTGACCTATGGCAGCATTTTCGGGGTGGCCGTGATTGTGGTTGCGGGCAGTAGGCGTGCACTCTTTATGCGAGTATTGGCGCTCGCAGTGGTCGTCGCCGGGTCATCGGCGCGGGTGGTGCTGGGCGGACATTGGCCGAGTCAGATGCTCGCCTCTGTTCTGTTGGGACTGCTGGCGTCACTAGTGGCTTGCAAGGCAATTGGTTGGATGCCCGTGAAGCGGTCGGATCAATGACAGACGGAAGGACGGGCGATCGTCTTGAGCACTAAATCCAACCCGCCGCCCAAGCGATCAATACTGCCGCAGGGACTAGCATGACCTGCGCCATCAGGGTGCCGACGAAGCGGCTCACCGACACCCAGATCATCGCGCGGCGAAAGGTTGCCTCGCTCACGCTGCCATCGACCACATCGTCGGTCAGCGCCGAAATCTGCGGGTCGATCAGCGCGAATAACAGGATTGTCGCAAAGCCGTTCACAATGGCGGTCATCTGCGAGGCAGTGACCCTGAATTCGGGGACGAGAAATCCGGCGTAGAGCGAAGCCAGCACGCCCACCGCCAGCAAGCCTTGCGCGGCGGCGTTGGCGATCAGCACCGACCAGCTCACCCCGCGCGGGCCCTTAAGCGAGCGTAACGTGTCGGCAGAAGGTAGCGCGACTGAATCCCGGATTGTGCTGAGGCCCGCCGGTGTGACGCTGCGCAGCAGCAGCTTGGTGGTCGAGCGGTTTGCCTGAAAGAAGGTGATCGCCGCTGCGAACAGACGTTGTCCGGTTGGCACCAGCACGATGCCAAGCGCGACGGCGGCGGCGGCGGAGAACAGCACCAGCCGGAGATCGAACAGCAAGGCATCGCCCGCACCATTGGCCAGCCCGGTCTCGATCCGCTTGGCAAGGAACGGGGCGAGGAACCCGTTGGAGGTGCGCGACACCAGCAGCAGCACGTTGAACAGCGCAAAGCTGAGCGCGATGCGCCCGGTCCGCACTCCGGCAATCCGTGCGGCATAGGCCAGCGCACCGATCAGGTTGATGATCACGGTGAGGGCGCAGATGAGGATCAGCTCGGTGTCCACGTCAGGTCCTCAGAGGATCGGCCATGCCTTGTAGATGCTGTAGGAACTAGTGACGATCAAAACCAACGACACTCCGAACAGCAGCAGGCGCGGCTTGATCCGGCCGGCCAGCACCGCTCCGAAAGGCGCGGCGACCACCCCGCCGACGATCAGGCCGACTGTCGTCATGGTGAAGGCGGCAAGGCCGATCGTGGCGACGAAGGTGATCGAGATCGACAGCGCGAGCAGGAATTCGGCGGAATTCACTGTGCCGATCACCTTGCGCGGCTCGCCGCCCTGGATCAACAGGTTCGACGTAACGACCGGTCCCCACCCGCCCCCTCCTGCAGCATCAAGGAACCCCCCCGCTGCGGCGAGCGGCCGGGTGTAGCGCGGATCCTCGAAGCGCGGTTTGGCCATGCGGATAGCACGCCACAACAGGTAAAAGCCGATGCCGGTCAGATAGAGCATCACGAAGGGCCGCGCGGCGGAGGCGTCGATATTCGATAGCAAATAAGCCCCGGTGACCCCTCCGAGCACGCCGAAAGGGACGAGGCGCTTGAACAAGCCCCAGTCGACGTTGCGATGCCAGATGTGGCTGGCCCCCGATGCGCCGGTGGTGAACATCTCGACCAGATGGACGCTCGCCGAAGCGGTCGACGGAGCAACGCCGAGCATGCTCACGAGCAAGGTCTGACTAACGACCCCGAAAGCCATGCCAAGCGCCCCGTCGATCATCTGCGCCGCAAAGCCGATGGCGATGAACGGCGCGATGTCGATCAGGAGCGGGATTATGTCGGGCATGAGGCGGTCCTCTCTGCGCTTGGCAGGTCTAGAAGGTAATCGAGGCGGTCGCGCCCCAGGTGCGCGGGTCGCCTGGAAGCCCTGCGATCAGCCCGGTATTGCCGGGGCCGACGACGAATTGCTCGAAATAGTTCTCGTCGAAGGCGTTCCTGACCCAGGCGAAAAGGTTCAGCCCGTCGTCCGAGCGGAAGCCCACGCGGAAGTTGGACAGGTGGTACCCTTCGACATTGGTGAAGGCCGAGGGCGAGGGGTTGGAGGAAAAGCCCGACCGATAGCTGCCATCATATCCGAGGTAGACTTCGCCCGGCTTGCCAAGGAACTCAGTCGGCAGATTGCCCTCCGCCCCGAAGGAGAACGCCCACTTCGACACGCCCGGCAGTCGCTGGCCGGAAATGTCGCAATTGGCCGGGCTGATCCCGCCGGGCGTGCCGGGAGCGGATGGTGTCTGGCCGGGGCCTGCGATGGTGCCGCCCGCCAGTTCCGGAGGGCACGGCGCATCGGTGAAGCGCACATACTTCGCGTCGGTATAGGCTGCGTTGGTGTAGGCCGTGAAGCGCTGGCTCGGACGGATTGCAAAGTCCGCCTCGATCCCCTGCGAGCGCACCTTGCCCGCATTTGCGAGGAAGCCGCGCAGCACCCCGAACTCACCGTTGATTACAGTCGCTTGATAGTCGCGGATGTCTGTGCGGAAAGCAGCGAGGTTGAGCGTCGCACGGCGATCCCAGAACTGGCTCTTGAGACCGACCTCGAAGTGATCGACGTTCTCCGGCCGGATTGTCCCTGCTGCCGCAATCGGCTGGCCACTGGCATCGGTCGGCAGCCCGTTCTGGTTGATCCCGATGGTCTTGAAGCTCTTGGCATAGGTGCCATAGGCGAGCACATCCGGCGCAACCTCATAGCTCAGCGTCAGGTCATAGGTTAAGTTCCAGTCGGTATCCTCGGGCGCACTGACCTGCGGCTGGAAGATGGCAAGCTGCGCACGGCTGCGGGCGTCGGTTTCACGGCCTGTCAGCTCTGTCCCCGTGCCCGTGAACACCCGGCGCTGATAGAAACCCGATTTCTTGTCGTAGTTTAGCCGCGCGCCGGGCTGGATCGTGAAGGCATCAGAGACCTTCCAACTCAATTGCCCGAACAGCGCCAGACTGGTGCTTTCGAGGGACTGGGTGTTGCGCGCGGTCAAGCCGTTGAGGACAGTCGGATCAAGCGACAGCGGATTGTTCGGCGCGATGTTCCAGCGGCTCGCGGCGAGGCCCTGAGCTTCGGTTCCCTGCGTATCGATCCGCTGATCGAAGGCGAAAGCGCCGACCACGAAGTCGAACTTATCGCCCGAATAAGCGTAGCGGAATTCCTGCGTATACTGGTTCTGCTGCGAAGGGTTTTGCGACAGCGAGACAATTGGCAGGCCAGTGAAATCGCGGTCGTTCTCGGGCTTCCAGTCCCAGTAACGCCAGGCCGTGACCGAGGTGAAGGTGCCCGGACCGATGTCCCATACTGCCCGCAGCGCAGCGCCCGCGATAACATTGCCCGCATTGAGCCGGGAGTCGAGATCGGTCACGCGGTCAAACGGGTTGGTGCTTGGCGGCGCATAGTTCTGCGCATCGGCGAGCGCGGCGAATTGACGGTTGAGGGGGCGCTGCGTTGTGCCGGTGCGCACGAACACCGAACCGCAGCAATCGGCGTCCTGCTTGTTGTAGTCGCCGACCAGCGTGATCTTGAGGTTATCGGCTGCTTCCCACAAAACCTGCGTCCTCAGGCCGAGGTTGTCGAGGCTCTGGATGTCCTGCCCGGTTGTCACATTGCGGATCGTGCCCCGCCGCGAGGTTCCCGAGAAAGCGACCCGCGCCGCCACACGATCAGACAGCGGGCCCGAAATCGCAAGCCGCGCCTGCCGGAATTCGAAATTGCCAAGGCTCACCTCCGCCCGCCCCTCGAAATCGAAGCTCGGCTGATTGGTAGTGATGTTGATCGCGCCGGCAGTGGTGTTCTTTCCGTAGAGCGTGCCTTGCGGCCCACGCAGCACCTCGATCTGCGCCACATCAAGGAAGTCGAACGTGGCCGAGGCGACGCGCGAATAATAGACGTCGTCGACATAGATCCCGACGCCCTGCTCGAACCCGTCGCTGGTCAGACCGAAGGGCACACCGAGACCGCGGATGTTCACGGCCGTGTTGCGCGGGTTGGACGAATAAAATTGTAGCGTGGGCGCAAGCTGCTGAAGCCGGTTCACGTTGAACGCCCCCGTCTCGTCAAGCTGGCGGGCGTCGATCACCGACACGGCGAGCGGAATGTCCTGCGCGCTTTCGGAGCGGCGACGAGCGGTGACCATGATGTCATAGCTTTGCGGCTCCTCGGCGCTGTCGGGGGCTTCGGTAGGCGCTTCGTCCTGTGCGGCCAATGGGGTGGAGAACAGCGCAGTCAGGCCTGCGCCGAGCAGCAGGGCGCTGCGGATGGAAAACGGATACATGGTCTCGCCTTTGCAAGCGGGCATGCATCCGGTGGTCCGGTCTGCTCGTCCCTGATGTTGTGTGGTGGAGTTTGGTCACGGTGCCGATCAATCGGTCAGCCGCTTCCTTTCGGTTACGTCGATCTGCATGACCTTCCCGTCATGCACGGTCAGCTGGATTGCGCCGTAGCGCAGACGCCCAAGCGCCTCGCTCACCAGCGCCAGCGCGTCGGGCAGAATACCGCCTGCGCCAGATTGTTTCTCGTCACGGTCCATGAATGGGCCTTTCGTTACGCGGATTCGATCCGCAGCGACGGAACTAAACTCAAGTGAATTACTTGACAATAGGGCTTCTCAGCAGATTTTCTGTCTGGCGGAGAAAGGTGAGGTTTGTGCGCCGAGGCGAATTGTCGTGCCGGTTAGGACTCTTCGTCCGCAAAAGCGGGCACCGGCGTAATCGGATCGGACAGGCGGATGTCATCGAGGATCTGTGCTGTCCGGTCGCGCACGTCGAGCATCAAGGCGCGCGTGCGGCATTCGCCTTCTTCAACGCAGTTCTTGCACTTCTCATGCGCATAGCGGCTGGCGCAAGGCACAAGCGCAAGGCTGCCCCTCATATGGCGAATAAGATCGCCATAGGTGATATCGACTGGTGGGATCGCCAGCCAGTAACCCCCGTCACGCCCGCGCTGCGACTCGACAAGGCCCGCACGGGTCAGTTCGGACAGAATGACGGTAAGAAACTTTGCGGGGATGTTCTGCTTATCCGCGATCTCGGCCAGCTGAATCGGGCCCTCGCCACGGTGATCGGCAAGGTGCTGCATCGCGCGAATGGCATAGCGGGTCTTTTGAGACAGCATCGCGCATTGTCTATCTGCCAAGTAGGCAATGAGGTCAAGCGATCTGGCATTGAATTCCGTGGATTCCCTTCAATGACCAACACGCGGTCGGTAGCCTCTCGCGAGACTTGGCGAGGGGAGGGCGACAGCCCCTGAGCGCCTTTTGGGCACGCCGCCGAGCCGCATTGGGTAACGAAACTGGGTGGCACTATGATTGACAGCGTTGGATGGCTCGATCCGGTGCCTTCCGGGTTGCTTGCACAGTCAGGTCGTGCGCATTAACCCTTTGGCCATGCCATCGGACCCTTCGCTCAAGATCATCTTGCGGCTCTATTGCGGCAAGGAAATTGCCATGGGGCCGGGCAAGGCCGATCTGCTCGACGCCATCGCGCGGCATGGGTCGATCTCGGCGGCGGGGCGGAGTATGGGGATGAGCTACCGGCGAGCTTGGTTGCTGGTCGATACCATGAACCGCTGCTGGAAAGAGCCGCTGGTTGCAACCGTGCCCGGCAGCGCACATGGCGGCGGCGCCCGGTTGACGGACTTTGGTGCAACGGTGCTTGCGCATTTTCGTGCGCTCCAACGCGGGCTGATCGACGCTTCAGCCAACCCCGATCGCGCCGCCCTGGCAGAGGCAATGCTGTTAGAGCCCCGAGCAAGCCAGAAGGAATGACTTTGTCGTTGGTCTCGTGATGCGCCTGCCATATATGGCAAGACATAGCCGGGGAGACCAACACGTGACGCTGTTTCATAAGCTTGGACTACTGCTGTCGCTGCTGCTGCTTGGACTTTCGCCGGCACGGGCGGAAGAGCGCGGCCCGGTGGTGCTGGCGGCGGCAAGCTTGCAGGAGGCGCTCACCGATGCAGCCAATGCATGGGCCGCGAAAGGGCATTCCCGCCCGGTCATCTCTTTTGCCGGATCATCCGCACTCGCCCGCCAGATCGAAGCGGGAGCACCGGCCGACATGTTCATCTCGGCCGACAAGGAATGGATGGACTACGTTGCCGCCAAAGGCCTGGTACGCAAAGGCAGCCGCGCGGGCTTCCTGTCCAACCGCCTCGTGCTGATCGCACCGGCGAGCAGCAAGGCGCAGCTCGCGGTCAAGCGGGGGTTTCCCCTCGCCCGTGCGCTGGGCAGGGGGCGGCTCGCGATGGCTGATCCGGACAGCGTGCCCGCCGGACGATACGGCAAGGCGGCGCTGACAAGTTTGGGCGTCTGGAACTCGGTCGCGGGCAAGCTTGCGCGCGCCGAGAATGTGCGCGCCGCGCTGGCGCTGGTCGAGCGCGGGGAGGCACCCTTCGGGATCGTCTATGCCACCGATGCGCGCGCCTCGCGCAAAGTGCGGGTGGTTCGCACCTTTGCCGCCGACACCCACCCGCCGATCACCTATCCGCTGGCGCTGCTGCAGCGTTCGACCAACCGCGAGGCTGAAGGTTTCCGGGCTTTCCTGCTATCGCGCGAGGGCAAGGCGATCTTTGTGCGACGCGGTTTCGGCACCCGTTGAGGTCGGCGCGCGCATGAACCTGTCGCCGGAGGAATGGGAGATAATCGCCCTGTCGCTGAAGGTCAGCGGCGTTGCGGTGGCGACCAGCCTGCCGGTCGCCTTCGCGCTTGCCTGGGTGCTGGCGCGGGTCCGGTTTCCGGGACGTGTTCTGCTCGATGCAGCGGTGCATCTGCCGCTGGTGCTGCCCCCCGTCGTAACCGGCTGACTGCTGCTGATCGCCTTCGGCAAC
>PNKW01000021.1 GCA_013822695.1 Erythrobacter sp.
GCCGGGGCCAAGGGCCGGGCTTTCACCTTCGTCTCGGAAGAGGACGCCGAGGCGATCGCGAATGTCGAGAAGCTGACCGGCGCCAAGATCAAGGTGTTCGGCAAGGAAGACGTGCGCATCGACCTCTCCGAAGTGCTCGCCAGAGCCGAAGCGGCCAAGCCTGCCGAAGCCGACGAGCCCGAGGCCCGCGAGGAGCGCAAGCCCCGCCGCGCGCGCGAGGACCGCTCCGAGCGCGAGGAACGCCCCCGCAAGGAGCGTGCCCCGCGCGAGGAAGCCCGCGAGGAGCGTCCGCGCCGCGAAAGGCCCGAGCGCGCCGAACGCGGCGCCGCCGAGCGCCGTCCGCGCCGCCATCACGAAGATGACGCCCCCGTGCCCGCCGGCGAGTGGAACGGCCCGCGTCCGGGCTTCCTCGACATTGGCTTCGGCTGACCGCGCAAGCGACCCCGGGACTTGCAGGCTTAACCATTTCTTGGGCGATCCCGGCGTAATCCCGCGCCCGTGATCGACGCCATTCTTGAAGCCCTGCGCACCGAATTTGCCAATGTCGCCCCGCTGGCGGTGCTGTTCGGCGTGCTCGCCTATGTCACCAAGCGCGAGGCGCTGGTCGCGGCCATCCGGCGCGCGCGGCCCGAGATCGTCACCAACATCATCCTTCTGCTGGTCAATGCGCTGGTGGTGGTGCCGCTTATCGCGGTGCCGATCCTCACGGGCCATTCGCTGCTGCCGCGCGCGGACGTGCTGGTGAACTTCTGGGAGGGGCTGCCCGCAGCGGTGTCGATCATCGCGGCGATCGCATTCATGGAATTCGCCGCCTATTGGCGTCACCGCCTTGAGCATGTTCCGATGCTGTGGCCGGTCCACGCCACGCACCACGCCGACGAGGCGATGAACTGGCTGAGCGTGCGCCGCAAGCACCCGCTGGGCGAGGCGCTGGCGCTGCTGATCGACAACCTCCTCGTGATCCTGCTTGGCCTGCCGTTCTGGGCGATCGGCGTCGGCCTGCTGCTGCGCAGCTGGTGGGGCTATTTCATCCACGCTGACGTGCCCTGGACGCTCGGCATCTTCGGCAAGGTGTTCATCTCGCCCGCCGCGCACCGGCTCCACCACATCCGCGATGAAGCGCTGATGGGCAGCAACTATGGGAACATGCTGATGCTGTGGGACAAGCTGTTCGGCACCTATGTCGACCCGGCGCCTTACGTGAATTGCGAGACCGGCATCGCCGAGGGCACCCGCGACGCGCTCGGCGAGCTCGCCCGCCCGTTCGAGGCGCGGTATTGGCGCTCGGCCCCTGTTGTCGAGGCGGTAACCGGCCCGGCACACGAGGCTCCCTGAGCGAAAAATGTTTGCCCGGCTGCGACAATGGGCGGACGAGCGGCGGCGCGATGCCCATGACGCTTCGCTGCTCAAGAAGCTCGACCAATTCGGCTGGACCGCGACCTATGTCTTCGAGAAGCGCGACCCGAACCACAAGGACTTCGCCTACACCCTCGGCTTCAGCGACTTCGGCGCGCCCGAGCTGATCGTCTTCGAACTCCAGCCCGAGCTGATCAATGCGGTCTTCTGGCAGTATTTCCACTACATGAAGTCAGGTCAGGAACTCGCTGATGGCCTGACCTTCCGGCCCTCCGACATGCCGGGTTTCGAGTGCATGCTGCGCAAGGCGGTGCGGCCCGAAACCTGGGACGGCCATGTCTTCGATGCGATCCGCTATGACCGCACCAAAGGGCGTTCCGGCAGGCCCGCGGTCATGCAGATCGTCTGGCCGAGCGCTTCGACCGGGCACTACCCGTGGTCGCCCGGTTGCCCGGCCGATTACGGCGCAAGCCAGCCACAGCTCTATGAGGGCCATCCGCCCGAAGGCGCGCCGGTCTTCGACGCAATCGACTAGCCCACCACCCCTTAGCCTATTGGCGTCACGAAGCTGTCGAGCACCCGCTTCTCCCCTGCCTCCTCGAACAGGATGGTGAGCTTGTTGCCCTCCTGATCAATCACGCAGCCCGTGCCGAACTTGGCGTGGGTGACCATCGCGCCGATGGCGATGTCAGAGCGGGCAGGGGCGGCGAAGCTGGCGGCCGAGCGGGTGTTCTCGCGCACCCGTGCGGGGGTCGTGTCATAACCGCTGGCGATGGCGCGCTGCCAGCCGGGGCCGCGCTGCTGGGCGCGGTCAGGGCGGTTTTGCGCGACATGGGCGAAGGGGTCTTCCTGCTCGCTCCAGTTGGCGCGCCACAGCGATGCGCCGCCGGTGAGCGTGGTCTCGCTGTCGATATGCTCGGGCGGTAATTCATCGATGAAACGCGAGGGGATGCTGCTCGCCCACTGGCCATAGATCCGGCGATTGGCGGCGTGGAGAATGGTGCAATGCCGCCGCGCGCGGGTGATCGCGACATAGGCGAGGCGGCGCTCTTCTTCGAGTGAGGCAAGCCCGCCTTCGTCGATCGCGCGCTGCGAGGGGAAGACGCCTTCCTCCCAGCCCGGCAGGAACACGTTGTCGAACTCAAGCCCCTTGGCGGCGTGGATCGTCATGATCGTCACCGTCTCGCCCTCGTTGGCGCGGTCATTGTCCATCACGAGGCTGACATGCTCGAGGAAATCGCCCAGCGTGAGATATTCCTCCATCGCGCGGGCGAGTTCCGAAAGGTTCTCGGCGCGCCCCGCGCTTTCGGGGGAGCGGTCGGCGGCGAGCATCGCGTTATAGCCGCTCTCCTCCATCACCAGCCGCAGCAGATCGGCGGGCGAGAGCGTCTCGGACTGCTCGCGCCAGTGCAGGAACTGGCGCATCAACCCGCCGATGGTGATCGCAGCGCGCTTGGGCAGTTCGTCGCTATCCGCCAGTTGCAGCGCGGCCGCCGCCAGAGGCAGGCCGGTGCGGCGCGCGTGGGAGTGCATCGCTTCCAGCGCCTTCGCGCCGAGCCCGCGCTTGGGCTGGTTGTGGATGCGCTCGAACGCCAGGTCATCCTGCGGCTGCGCGATGAGGCGCAGATAGGCCAGTGCATCGCGGATCTCGGCGCGCTCGTAGAAGCGGAAACCGCCGATGATGCGATAGGCGATGCCGATCTGGATGAAGCGGTCTTCGAACTCGCGGGTCTGGTACTGCGCACGCACGAGGATCGCCACCTGGTCGAGCCCCGCGCCCCCATTTTCTTTGGCACGATCGAGCCGCTCGATCGCTTCGCCCACCCGGCGCGCTTCCTCCGGCGCGTCCCACACGCCGATGACCTTGACCTTCTCGCCGCCGTTCACTTCGGTCCACAGGGTCTTGTCGTGGCGCTGCGAATTCTCGCGGATCAGCCCTGATGCCGCGCCGAGAATATGCGGCGTGGAGCGGTAATTCTGTTCCAGCCGGATCACTTCGGTGCCGGGGAAATCCTTCTCGAACCTGAGGATGTTGGCGACCTCGGCTCCGCGCCAGGAATAGATCGACTGGTCATCGTCCCCCACGACGCAGATGTTCTTGTGCCCCTGCGCCAGCAGCCGCAGCCACAGATATTGGACCGCGTTGGTGTCCTGATATTCGTCCACCATGATGTAGCGGAAGCGGCGCTGGTAATCGGAGAGGATGTCGTGGTGTGACTTCAGGATGGTCAGCATGTGCAGCATCAGATCGCCGAAATCGCAGGCGTTCAATTGCTTGAGCCGCTCCTGATAGCGGGTGTAGAGCGCGGTGCCCTTGCCGCCCGCATAGGCCTCGTTCTCCACCGCATCGAGATCGGCCGGATTGAGGCTGCGGTTCTTCCAGCGGTCGATCAGCCCGGCCAGCTGGCGCGCGGGCCAGCGCTTCTCGTCCAGCTCGGCCTCGGTGATGAGCTGCTTCAGCAGGCGCAGCTGATCGTCGGTGTCGATGATGGTGTAATTGTGCTGCAGCCCGACGAGTTCGGCATGGCGGCGCAGCATCTTGGCGCAGATCGAGTGGAAGGTGCCGAGCCACGGGATACCCTCCGCCTGCGGGCCGAGGTGGTGCGCCACCCGCTCGCGCATTTCGCGCGCGGCCTTGTTGGTGAAGGTAACGCACAGGATCTGCGAAGGATAGGCGCGCCCCGTCGCCACCAGATGCGCAAGCCGGGCGGTGAGCGCGGCGGTCTTCCCAGTGCCGGCGCCCGCGAGCATCAGCACCGGGCCTTCGGTCGCGAGCACAGCGGCGCGCTGCGGCGGGTTCAGCCGCGCGGCATAGGCGGGCACCGAATCGTGCGGCGGCGCGGGGGAGGGCAGGGTGTTGCTCATCGTCTCATGCGAACAGGTAGGGAACAATTGCAGGCGGAGCAAGTCGCGCGGCGCCGCTATGCGCAGGCTCTGCGGCAGGCCGCTCCACGGCTTGCCGCCTTTGCGCCACAGGTTCCGCCCGCCGGAGGTGGCGGCGCGATGCCCGGCGGTGGTGCGGATTGCCAAGTGGCGGGGTGGCGGGGATAGTCAGGCTGTCCGGCCAAGGGGACTGTCATGGCCGGGCAGCATGTGCGTTCGTCGTGCTTGGGACTGTCATTAACGGAGTTTCCCATGCACAAGTCTCTGAAGATATTCGGCCTTGCCGGTACGGCCACAGCACTTGCCCTTACCCCTGCGCTGCTCGCCGCGCAGGACACAGCGCCCGAGGCCGCGCCTCCGGATGCTGCGCCGACCGAAAATGCCGACCCCCGCCTTGCCGCACTGACCGCCGAGCAACAGGCCGCGTTCAAGGCGTGGCCGAAAGAAACGCAGGACTACTACCGGTCGCTCACCGAAGAACGGCAGAGGGTCTTCTGGGCCCTCGCCGACAGCGACAAGGTCGCGCTCAGCCGGATGCCCGAGCAGCAGCGCGAATCGACCTGGGCGCAGATCGAATCCCGCATCACCCCGCCGCTCGGTTAAGCCGAGGGATCGGGATCGGCCTGCGGGCCTTACGCAAGGGAAGCATCCAGCCGCAAGAGGTGGAGCTTCCCCTTGCCGACCCGGCGCTCGGCGTCGTGGACCAGCCCCTTGATCGCAATATCCTCCTTGAACGCGGTCTCGAGCGCGATCCACGTTTCCGGGCCGATCCAGCCGAGGCGCAGCAGGCGGTCGAGGGCCACTTCGCCCGCGCCCGAAAGGTAGGGCGGATCGGCGAGGATCAGGTCGAGCGGCTTGGTGGCCGCACGCAGGGCCATCACCGAGTCTGCCTCCACCCGCGCGCGCGCGCCTGCACCCAGTGCGGCGACATTGGCGCGGATCACATCGACTGCCGCGCGGTCCTGCTCGATGAACAGGCAGCTCTCCGCCCCGCGCGACAGGGCCTCGAGCCCCAGCGCGCCGGAGCCGGCGAAGAGATCGGCGACTTGCAGCCCCGCAAAATCGCCCAAGCGGCTGGTCAGCATGGCAAACAGCGTCTCGCGCGCACGATCCGCGGTCGGCCGGGTGCCCTCGCCCTTGGGCGCGGCGAGCTTGCGCCCGCGCCATTCGCCCGCGATGATCCGCATCAGCGCGGCCCGCGCGGCGGGGTGTTGCCGCGTGTGGGGGCCGGTCGCTTGCGCGCTCCCGAACCAGCGCCGGGTCGCGCCTTGCCCGGGGCAACGCGGTCCTTGCGCGGCGCGCCGTCGGGCCCGGCGCTGCCTCTGCGCGAAGCATTAGTGAGGGTAGCAGGCCCCTTGCGTGCAGGCGTTGCGGCACCCGAAGAGCCCTTGCGCGCCGCACTGGCGGGCGCCCCTGCATCCTTGCGCGGGGCGGGACGGGCGGGCGCAGACTTGCGGGCCGGGGCGCCCTCGGTCGGCCTCGGGGGCTTGACCGGAGCAGCGATTGCGATTGTCTCCGCCTTCCTGGCTGCACCGCGCGGGATCGGCTCGCCGGTCATTTCGGACAGGAAATGCGCCACCGCCTTGCCGGTCAGCTCCACAGCCTGACCGCGCGGCAGATCGCCGATGTTGAAGGGGCCATAGCCGGTGCGGATCAGGCGGTTGACCTGCAATCCGAGATATTCGAGCACGCGCCGCACCTCGCGGTTCTTGCCCTCGGTAATGGTCATCTCGATCCACAGGTTGCGGCCCGAGGAGCGTTCAAGGTTGGCATCGATCGAGCCATAGCGCATGCCGTCGATGGTGACGCCCTCGATCAGATCTTCGAGCTGCTCCTGACTGACCGCGCCAAAAGCGCGCGCGCGGTAGGTGCGCGGAACTTTCGTGGCGGGCAGTTCGAGCGTGCGCTTCAGCCCGCCGTCATTGGTCAGCAGCAGCAGGCCCTCGGTATTGAGGTCGAGCCGCCCGACCGGCATCACCCGTCCGGCGTTTTTGGGCAGAGCGTTGCGCAGCGCGGTGTAGATCGTCGGGCGGCCCGCCGGATCGCGCTCGGCGGTGATCAGGCCGCTGGGCTTGTGGAAGGCGAACAGCCGGGTCGCCTCGGCTGCGGTGACGGGCTTGCCGTCGACCGTCACGCCCTTGAGGCTGGCGAGGATCGTCGCCGGGGTATCGAGCACCTTGCCATCGAGCGCGACGCGCCCCTCGGCAATCATCCGCTCGATCTCGCGGCGGCTGGCGACCCCTGCGCGGGCGAGGAGCTTTGCAATGCGGTCGCCCGCAGGGCGATCTTCTGAGCGGGGAGGCTGGGTTGGCATAGGGGGCCTTTAAGTCCCTCCCCGTTGCGTAGCAATGGGGAGGTGGCACCGCGCAGCGGTGACGGAGGGGTAGGTTCTGAGGGGACTTACCCCTCCGACCGCGCTAACGCGCGCCCACCTCCCCATCCTTTCAGGACGGGGAGGGACTATTTGGTGCTGTGCAGCGCCTCGCTCACGATCTGGTCAAAGCGCGCGATCCCGCCTTCGAGCGTGCCGAGGGTGATATGCTCGACCGCGCCTGACGCCAACCCCTGTTGGCCGAGCTCTGCGGCGCGGAAATCCTCGGAGGCGAAGACCCCGCCATCGAGCAGGTTCCAGCTCTTCTCCCAATGCGCCAGCGCCTTCTCGCTCGCGGGCGCTTCGGGGATGAGCATGAAGTCCTCGACCAGCGTCAGGTCATGGGCCTGCGGCATCAGCACCATGACGTTGACGTAATCGGGGCTGGGCACGATCACGGTCGCCGGGAGCAGCTGGTAGGCGAAGGTCACCACCCGCCTGAGGCTCGCCATGTCGGTGAGGTCGACGCCCGCCATCTCCTCGAGCCGCCCGACGGCGCTGCGCTGGTGCGGGCCGATCTGGTCGCCGGCGGTGATCCCGTCCTTGAAGAAGGGGCCGATGGTCGCGGCGTGGAGCCGAGTGACGTGGTAGCTTTCGAGGAAGGCATCCATGATCAGCTTCCAGTTGCCCCTGACCGTGTGCAGCTTTCGCCGGAACAGGTGGGCTTGCCGGAGGCCGAAGGCGTCGAGATCGCTGCCCAATTCCTGGGCAGGGCCGAAGTCGGCACCGTCCACCGGCGCGAACCAGATCAGCCCGCCTGCCTCGATATTGAGCAGCTCCACCAGGCCGTAATCTCCCTTGTCGAGCCCCGGGAAGGTCTCGGGCCGGGGGAGCGCCATCAGCCCCCCGTCGAGCCGGTAGGTCCAGGCATGATAAGGACACACCAGCCGCCTGGCGCAGACCGCCTCCTGCCCCTCGACCAGCCGGGTGCCGCGGTGGCGGCAGACGTTGAGGAAGACATGCGCCTTGCCGTCATTGTCGCGGGTGATCAGCAAGGGCCGCCCGGTCGCGTCATGCGGCACCGCCATGCCGGGCTCGGGCAGCAGCGCGGACGGCGCGATGACCTGCGGCAGCCGGTCGAACAGCGCCGCCTTCTCGCGCGCGAAGTGATCGGGGCAGGTGTAGTTCGACGCCGGCACCCGCTGGATCCCGCCCGCAACCTTGGCACGGCCCTCCCGGATCGCCTCGGCGAGCGCCAACTGGCCCGGCGTGGGGCGCAAAGTGGGCATATCTGTTGTTGCGGCGTTCATCGCTCTTTTCTCATCCTCTCAACCCTGCCTAATGTGGCCCAAATCGCACCAGACGAAAAGGACACTGTGCATGACCGAAGCAGGTGCCGCGCCGACACGCGATTGGGTGAGTGCGCTCAAGCCCTATCTGGAGAAGGAATCGCTCGCCGCGTTCTTTCTTGGCGTGTCCTCGGGCTTTCCCTATGCGCTGATTGCCGCGACGCTCACGACCCGCCTCGCGCAGGACGGTATCGACAAAAAGACGGTCACTGCATTCTCGCTGGTGTTCCTCGCCTATAACTTTAAGTTTTTGTGGGCGTGGATCATCGACGGAGTGCGTCTGCCACTGATCGGCCGCCTGGGACAGCGGGTCTCGTGGATGGTGCTGACGGGCGTGCTGGTGATCGCGGCAGTGGCGAACCTCGCGCTGGTGCTGGGCGAGCCTGCACGGCGGCAGATCCCCAAGCGCGCCCAGGGCATCGGCGAAGCCTTTCGGGCGGTTTACGGCCCCTTTACCGAATTCTTCATGCGCAAGGGAGCGCTGCTCGTGCTGCTGTTTATCCTGCTGCACAAGATCGGCGACACGCTCGCCACCCTGACCGCGCGCCTGCTGCTCGACGACAAGGGCTACACCAATGACGAGATCGCGATCTACGATGTCGGCGTCGGGTTCTGGGCGTTTTTGATCGGGATCTTTGTCGGCGGGGTGCTCTATTCGCGGCTCGGCATGAAGCGATCGGTGCTGTTGAGCCTCGTGCTGATGGGCGTCTCAAACCTTAGTTTTGCTTTGCTGGCGGCGGTCGACAAGACCAACCTTGGGTTAGCCGCGACCTTCACCTTCGAGAATTTCGCCAGCGGCATCGGTGGGGTGACAGTGGTCGCCTATTTCGCCGCGCTCACCGACCTGCGCTTCACCGCCTCGCAATATGCGCTGATCTCGGCGGCGGCGAGTATTGTCGGGCGAGTGCTGACCGGGACCACGGCAGGCGCGCTGGTGGAGAGCTTCGGCTATGTGAACTTCTACCTGTTCACCACGGCGGCGGCGCTGCCGGGGATTGTCCTGTTCTGGCTGATGATGCGCGCGGGGCTGATCGACGCCTCGATCGGGACTGCGGGGACCGAGGGGAGCGAGACGGACGCCTAGTCCGGCAGTTCGTCGTTCAGCCGCAGCACCTCGCCCGCGAGGTAGAGCGAGCCTGCGATCAGGATGGGGTATTCGTCGGAGGGGATGTGCAAAAGCGCGTCCTCAAGGTCTGTCGCCGCCCGCGCGTCCGACCCGAAGGCGCTTGCAGGATGACACTCGTGGCCCGGCACCGGGACGACGTTGAGACTGCGGATACGGCCCGCGAGCGGATCGATGATCGCGCGCGGGTCTTTGCCTTCGATCATGCCGATCACGAGGTGCAGTTGGCCAGTGAAGTGCGAAGCGATGGCGGCTCCTGCGCTAGGGTTGTGGCCGCCGTCGAGGATCATGGGCCGGTTCGAGCAAAGGACCGTTAGAGGGCCATCTCTCAGCTCCTGCATCCGCGCAGGCCAGCGCGCGGTCACCATTCCCTCCAGAACGCTGGAAATTGCTACGGGAACCTTGGTCTGACTCAGCACCATTGTCGCAGCTAGACCCGCATTCTGATGCTGGTGCGGTCCGAGCAGGGCGACCTTCTCAAGATCAATGTCGTAGCGTTCATCGGTGTAGATCAGGAAGCCTAGGCCCTGGGACTCCCAGTCGCGGCCATGCCAAAGCGTCGGGGCGCCGACGCGCTCGGCGACTGCTTCAACGGCCTGGTGGGCTTTATCGGGATAGGTGTTCCCCATCGTCACCAGCGGCACGCCGCGCTTCGCAATCCCCGCCTTTTCGAACGCGATCCGTGCCATCGGCTCGGCCGGCACGCCGTCCTCGGGCGCCAGCAGAAACCGTTCGTGATCGAGGCCCAGCGCCGCGATCCCGCAGGCCGCCAGCGCCTCGGGTTCGAGCACATTGGTCGCATCGAAGCGCCCGCCCATGCCGACCTCCACCACGCAGGCATCGGCCGGGGCTCGTGAGAACGCAAGGAAAGCGGCGGCGATGGTGACCTCGAAGAAGCTGGGGCTCAGGTCCTCGCCGGCGTTCAGCACCTCTTTCAGCACGTCCGTAAGCATCGCGTCGGAGATCAGCTCCCCGGCCAGCCGGATGCGCTCGTTGTATCGCACAAGGTGGGGGGATGTGGTGACGTGAACCTTGTAGCCCTCAGCCTCCAGCATCGCCCGCAGGAAAGCACAGGTCGATCCCTTGCCGTTGGTGCCGGCCACGTGGAACACCGGCGGCAGCTGGCGATGCGGGTTGCCGAGGCGCTCCATCAGCGCGCGGATCGTCTCCAGCCCGAGCCGTCCTTGGGGCAGGCTGAGCTCGGCGAGGCGGTCAAGCTGGGCCTGAACGCGCGGGTCGTCGGATGTGCCGAAGTCGCGCATCAATCCTCCCCGTACCGGGGAGGTGGCAGGCGCCGCAGGCGGTTGACGGAGGGGACTTTCCGCAGTTGCGACACGCGGCCGAGACTCCCCTCCACCAAGCTGCGCATGGTCCCCCTCCCCGTTCCGGGGAGGATCATTACGCCGCCTTCACGGGTGCCAGGTAATCGAGCACGCTCGCCAATGTCGCCTTCAGCTCGTGGCGCGGCACGACCATGTCGACCATGCCGTGCTTGTGGAGGTACTCGGCGCGCTGGAAGCCCTCGGGCAGTTGTTCGCGGATCGTGTCCTGGATCACCCGCTGGCCCGCAAAGCCGATCAGTGCGCCCGGCTCGGCAATGTGGATGTCGCCGAGCATGGCGTAGCTCGCCGTCACCCCGCCGGTGGTGGGATCGGTCAGGACGACGATATAGGGCAGGCCCGCGTTCTTCAGCCGACGCGTCATCACGGTCGCGCGGGGCATTTGCATGAGGCTGAGGATCCCCTCCTGCATCCGCGCGCCGCCCGCTGCGGTCACCACGACATAGGCGCAGCCGCGATCCAGCGCCTTTTGCGCGCCGTTGCAGAAGGCCTGCCCCACGGCCATTCCCATCGAGCCGCCCATGAAGCTGAAATCCTGCACGCCCACGACCGCCGGCAGCGCATCGATGAAGCCCGAGCCGACCACGAAGGCATCCTCATGCGGGTTCGCGGCGCGCGCGGCCTTGAGGCGGTCGGTGTATTTCTTGGTGTCGCGGAACTGGAGCGGGTCTTCGGTGACCTTCGGCAAGGGAAGCACCTCGAAGCCCGGATCGAGCAGCAGCGCGAGCCGCGCATCCGCGCCGATCCGCCCATGATGCTCGCACTTGGGGCAGACCGAAAGGTTCGCCTCGTAATCGGCGACGAACAGCATCTCCTGACATGAGGGGCACTTGACCCAAAGGTCTTTCTCGGTGGTCTTCTTCTCTTGGGAGAAGCCAAGCGAATTGCGGACGCGGGTGAACCAGTTCATGCTTGGTGTCCTATTCCAATTCTTTAGTCATTGCGAGCCGAAGGCGAAGCAATCCATGGAACAACGGTTCAGCAGGCCGCGACGTTCCTTCATGGATTGCCGCGCCGCTGCGCTCCTCGCAATGACGAAAAACTAGCGGGCGGAGTGAACCGCCAAAGCCAGCGCGGCGGTGAGCGTCTTGAGGTGCGCGGGAGCATCCGCGCCATATTCGCCGCAAACCTCGACCAGCGCCGAACCGACCACCACGCCGTCCGCGACCCTGGCTATTTCCGCCGCTTGTTCGGGTGTGCGCACCCCGAAGCCGACCGCCACTGGAATGTCGGTCGACTGCTTGATGCGCGCGACGTTCGCCTCGATGCTGGCGATCTGCGCCTGCTGCTTGCCGGTGATCCCGGCGACCGAGACGTAGTAGAGAAAGCCCTCCGAACCGCTAAGCACTTGCGGCAGGCGCGCGGCGTCGGTGGTGGGGGTGGCGAGGCGGATCGGGGCGATGCCCTTCGCGCGCAAGGCCGGGCCGAGCGCGTCGTCTTCCTCGGGCGGAATATCGACGCAGATGACGCCGTCAACGCCCGCTGCTGCTGCGGCCTCGGCGAACCACTCGGGGCCGCGGCGGACCATCGGGTTGGCGTATCCCATCAGCACCAGCGGCACATTGGGGTGCCGGGCTCGGAACTCGGTCGCGTAGCGCAGCACGTCCGCCGTGGTCGTCCCCGCGCCCAGCGAGCGCAGATTGGCGCTCTGGATCGCGGGGCCATCGGCCATCGGATCGGTGAAGGGCATGCCGAGCTCGATCACATCTGCCCCGGCTTCCACCAGCGCATCGAGATTGGCCGCCGTGTCGCCGTCGCCTGCGGTGATGAAGCAGACGAGCGCGGGGCCCTTGGCGAAGGCATTTGCTATTCTATTGCTCACGCTTGCGGCTTCCCTTCAACGCAAATCCAAGGGCAGCAAGGGCGCACAAGACTATAAAGTTCCATGGAAAATCGAACGTGATCCGATGCCCGATGCGGGGTGTTAGAAAGTCTCTCAACCACGATATCTCGAATGCTGACGCAACGGCAAAAGCTGCCCCAAAAGATGCTAGCAATATGCCGCACACGAGAATTGCTATTCTGGCCGAACGAGAAATCCTCACAGCTCAACCCCCAGCCGCTCCGCCACCGTAAAGATGTCCTTGTCGCCGCGGCCGCACAGGTTGGCGAGGATGATCGCATCCTTCGGCATGGTCGGCGCGATCTTCTTCACCGCCGCGAGGGCGTGGGCAGGCTCGAGCGCGGGGATGATCCCCTCGGTGGCGCAGAGCAGTTGGAAGCCTTCCAGCGCCTCCTCGTCGGTGACGGCGGTGTAATCGACGCGGCCGCTTTCCTTGAGCCACGCGTGCTCGGGGCCGATGCCGGGGTAGTCGAGGCCCGCACTGATCGAGTGGCCCTCGGTGATCTGGCCGTCTTCGTCCTGCAGCAGGTAGGTGCGGTTGCCGTGGAGCACGCCGGGCGATCCGCCGAGCAGGCTGGCGGCGTGCTGGTCGCCATCGAGGCCGTGGCCCGCGGCTTCCACGCCTAACATCTTCACCGTGGGATCATCGAGGAAGGGATGGAACAGCCCCAGAGCGTTCGACCCGCCACCGATTGCCGCGACCAGCAGGTCGGGGAGGCGGCCGGTGCGGCTCAGCATCTGTGCGCGCGCTTCCTTGCCGATCACGCTCTGGAAGTTGCGGACCATCTCGGGGTAGGGATGCGGGCCTGCCGCGGTGCCGATGATGTAGAAGGTGTCGTGGACATTGGCGACCCAGTCGCGCAGCCCTTCGTTCATCGCGTCCTTGAGCGTCGCGCCGCCGCTGGTGACGGGGACCACCTCGGCGCCCAAAAGCTTCATGCGGAACACGTTGGGCGACTGGCGCTTCACGTCCTCGGCGCCCATGTAGATCACGCAAGGCAAGCCAAAACGTGCGCACACCGTGGCGGTCGCCACGCCGTGCTGGCCCGCGCCGGTTTCGGCAATGATCCGGGTCTTGCCCATGCGCATCGCGAGCAGGATCTGGCCGATGCAATTGTTGATCTTGTGCGCGCCCGTGTGGTTGAGCTCGTCGCGCTTGAACCACACCTGCGCGCCGCCCAATTCTTCCGTCAGCCGGGGCGCGAAATAGAGCGGCGAGGGGCGGCCGACGTAATGCTCCAGCAGATCGTCGAACTCGGCCTGGAACGCCGGGTCAGCCTGCGCCTTGCGGTATTCGCGCTCAAGATCGAGCACCAGCGGCATCAGCGTTTCAGCGACATAGCGTCCGCCGAACTGGCCGAAATGGCCGCGCTCGTCCGGCAGGTTGCGGAAGGAGTTGGGGACAGTGTTCATAGGCGTGCCGCTTTGCAGAAGGCCGCGATCTTGTCCACGTCCTTGATACCGGGGGAACGCTCGACCCCCGAGGATGTATCCACCAACGGCGCGCCGGTCAGCCGGATGGCCTCGGCGACATTGGCGGCGGTCAGGCCGCCCGCAAGGCCCCAGGGCAGCGGGCCGCGATAGGCGGCCAGCAAACCCCAGTCGAAGGCGAGGCCCATGCCGCCGGGCAGCTGGCCCTTGGGGGTCTTGGCATCGAACAGGAGAAAATCGGCGACCTCACTATAGGTGGACGCGCGTGCGACATCTTCGACCACTGACACGCTGAGCACCTTCCACACGGGCAGGCCGAAGCGCTGCCGGACCTGCGCGGCACGCTCGGGGCTTTCGTGGCCATGGAGCTGGATCGCGTCGAGCCGGCCAGCTTGCACCGCCTCGGCGATGGCCGCGTCGTCAGCGTCGACGAACACCCCGGCCCTGCGGATCGCGGTCCCCGCTTGTGCGGCCAGCTGCGCTGCAGTCACGCTCGACAGGAAGCGGGGGGAGGGCGGGAAGAAGTTGAAGCCGACCCACTCAGCGTGCGCCTTGATGCAGGCAGCGAGCGGCTCAGGCGTCGAAATCCCGCAGATTTTCACGAGCGTTTCAGTCATGGAAGGCGCACTACGCTGCTGCGCGCGCGGCGTGAAGCGCTTGATTGCGCGGATCGGGCGCGGCAGTCTGTTTCGCATATCAGGGAGCAATCGCTTATGACTTTCCGCATGCCTCTGGCGCTTGCCGCAGCGCTGCTGCTTGCTGCCTGCAATCCCGGCGCGCAGGTCGCCGACGCCAAGGTCGAGATCGAGGCGCTTCAGGCGCTTTACAACAAGGGCGACGCGAAGGCCTTCTACGACGTGGGCGGTGACACGCTGCACAAGGCCGCGCCTCGCGAACAGCTCGAGGGGATGATGGCGCTGATCGATGCGCGGCTCGGCAAGATCAGATCGAGCAAGCAGACCGGCTTCAAGACCGCCTTCAAGAACGGCGCGACCTTCACCACGATCACGATGCAGACCAGCTTCGAGCGCGGGGAGGGGACGGAGACCTATCTGTTCGAGGGCTCGGGCAAGGACATGAAACTTGCCGGATGGAACGTGAATTCGCCGTTGCTCAACCTCAGCCCCGAGGATGTGAAGAAGCTCACCGAGGATAAGGGCAAGGCCGCGCGCTAGAGCAGCTTTTCCAGCACCACGAAATTGACCGGCGGATCGCGCAGGACGGGGAAGGGGCGGCGCTCCCCGGTGGAGGCATAGCCCCGCCGTTCATACCACGCTATCAGCGAGTCGCGGCTGTCGATCACGGTCATCTCCATGCGCGTGATGCCGATGGCCCGGCCGTGGTCTTCAGCCGCATCGAGCAACCGCCGCCCGAGCCCGCCAGATTGCAGCGTCGGCAGGACGCACAGCATCCCGAGATAGCCCATTGCGCTGTCTTTGCGCGTCACCGCGACGCAGCCGATCAGGGTCTCGTCGTCACGTGCGATGAGGATCGTCACCGCGGGATCGGCGAGCAAGGCTTCGAGCTCTTCGATGCCGATGCGTTCATCGTCCAGGATATCCGCCTCGTGGTTCCAACCCCGGCGTGCCGAATCTCCGCGATAGGCCGCTTCGAGCAGTGCTTTCAGCGCGGGCGCGTCGGCTGGGGTAGCGGCAGCAATAATTGTCATAAGGGGCGGTCGTCGCTCAATCGTGCTGGATCATTTGCAGCACCTCGGCGGGGCAGCGCTGCAGGGCATAGCCAAACCGCAGAACCTTCGGCGCGCGTGCCTCGGCGCAATTGCGAAGGTAGCGGGGACGAGCCCATTGCTGCGCCGCGACGCCCACCGCCTTGCCATCGGCGTAGATGATCCAGCTTGCCTTGCCGCCCGATATCGATGCGAGATACCGGTTCGCAAGGACCTGATCGACCACGGCGGCGAGGTTCAGACCATCATCGACGGCGATCACAGCCGCATGGCTTTCAGTATCATCGCCTGCGCAGACCGAGTCCCGATCAATCCTGATATCAGCCATCCAATCCCTCTCCCTTGCGGCTCAATCGTTCTGGATCAGCCGCAGCAGCGTGCCATCGGGGTCGAGCAAATAGGCGATGGTCAGCCCGCTGTCCTCCAGCCGGGGCGGGTGATAGCGCGGGATGCCTTGCCGCCTATCGGGCACGCCGCTCGCCTCGACCTGCCGCATCATGCCCGACAGATCGTCGAGCCTGAGGCAGCAGCTGAAGGAGGACTGGTAGGAGTCGAGATCGGGGTAGGGGAAGAACTCCAGCGTCACAGCCCCGCGCGACAAGATCATCCAACCGTCCGAGCGGTAATCCTGCTGGAACCCCAGCATTGCATGAAACGCCGTTGTCGCCGCGAAATCACGCGAAGGCAGATTGGGCGTGGCGTGATCGGTCATTTCAGCGGACCTAAAGCGTCGCCTCGATCGCCCGCGCCGCAGCCGCCGGGTCCTCCGCGCGGCTGATCGGGCGGCCGATGACCAGCACGCTCGCGCCATTGTCGCGCGCGGCGCGGGGGGTGACGACGCGCTTCTGGTCGCCGGTGCCGTTCCCGGCAGGACGCAGGCCGGGGACGACGAAGAAGCCGTCCCTCCATGCCTTCTTGACCATGCCGACCTCCTGGCCCGAGCACACGATCCCGTCGAGCCCGGCGGCATGGGCGAGCTCGGCAAGGCGCATAACCTGCGTCTCAGCACTGCCATAGACGCCCGTGCTGGTCAGATCGTTCGCGTCGAGGCTGGTAAGCATCGTCACCGCGACCACCTTGGTGCCCGCAGCCGCTGCCGCCTTGGCATCCTCCATCATCGCCCGCCCGCCGCTCGCATGGACGGTGACGATTGCCGGTTCGTAGACGTGGATCGCCTGCATCGCGGCAGCGACGGTGTTGGGGATGTCGTGGAACTTCAGATCGAGGAAGATCGGCAAGCCGCAATGGGCGATCTCGTGCACCCCGTGCGCGCCATGGGCGCAGAAGAATTCGAGGCCAAGCTTTACCCCGCCGACATGCGCCTTGACCTTCTCGACCAGCGCCTTGGCCGGTTCGAGCTGAGGCACGTCCAGCGCCAGATAGACCGGATTGCTCATTCGCCCGCGCTCCCCCCGTCAGTGCCCGCGCCGCCGCCCGTATCGGATATGTCGAAGGGCTCGCTCCCTTCTGCCCCGGTTTTACCCGGCTTTTCCACAGGGCTGTCCGCCGCATGCGAGGCGTTTGCCGCAGTTGTCACATCGGCGCGGTGGGCCATGGCGGTGTTCTTCAGCGAGTTCTCGAGCGTGCGGACACGCCGGCTCATGCTCCAAACCACGCTGCGGTGCACCGCCCACATCGGCAGGAAGCCGGCGGTGAAGGCGAGCAGTGCCAGCACCGGCACCTTGGTTTCGAGCACGAGGTTCTGCCACAGCCGCAATTCGACCGGCTGCCAGTTGTAGATCGCGAAGACCAGAAAGCCGAGCGCGGCCAGAACCCAGATGATGGTGCGAAGGACTTTCACGAAGCTGGTTTCTCCCGGTGGCCCCTTATGGCGGCAAACCTAAGCCATTCGCGTCCCTTGTCCAGCATCGTGCGGCTCATCCAAAAACGCGCGCGAAGATCGTGTCGACATGCTTGAAGTGGTAGCCGAGGTCGAACTTTTCTTCGAGTTCCTGCGGGGCGAGCGCGGCGGTGACGTCGGCATCGGCCTTGAGCAGATCGAGCAGCGATAGCGCGCCGTCCGATTCCCACACCTTCATCGCGTTCCTCTGCACAAGGCGGTAGGACTCGTCGCGGGTCAGGCCTGCCTGCGTCAGCGCCAGCAGCACGCGCTGCGAATGAATGAGCCCGCCCATGCGGTTCAAGTTCTTCTCCATGCGTGCAGGGTAGACCAGCAGCTTCTCGACCACGCCGGTCAGGCGCGCGAGTGCGAAGTCCAAGGTGATGGTCGCATCCGGCCCGATGTAGCGCTCGACGGACGAGTGCGAGATGTCGCGCTCGTGCCACAGCGCCACGTTCTCGAGCGCCGGGGTGACGGCCGAGCGCACCACGCGGGCAAGGCCGGTGAGGTTCTCGGTCAGCACCGGGTTGCGCTTGTGCGGCATGGCGCTCGAGCCCTTCTGGCCGGGGGAGAAGTACTCCTCGGCTTCCAGAACTTCGGTGCGCTGCAAGTGACGGATTTCGGTGGCGAGCCGTTCGATGGAGCTGGCGATGACGCCGAGGGTGGCGAAATACATCGCGTGGCGATCACGCGGGATGACCTGCGTGGAGACGGGCTCGACGGCGAGGCCGAGCTGGTCGGCCACGTAAGCCTCGACCGCCGGATCGACATTGGCAAAAGTGCCGACCGCGCCCGAGATAGCGCAGGTCGCGATCTCGGCGCGCGCCGCCACCAGGCGGGTGCGGCAGCGGGCGAACTCGGCATAGGCCTGCGCCAGCTTGAGGCCGAAGGTCACCGGCTCGGCATGGATGCCGTGGCTGCGACCGATGGTGGGGGTGTATTTGTGTTCCTCGGCACGCGTGCGGATCGCGGCGAGCAGCGCGTCTAGGTCCGCCAGCAGAATGTCGCTCGCCCGGGCAAGTTGCACCGAAAGCGTGGTGTCGAGCACGTCCGAGCTGGTCATGCCCTGATGCATGAAGCGGGCTTCCTCGCCGACCTGCTGCGCGACCCAATCGAGGAAGGCGATCACGTCATGCTTGGTAACCGCCTCGATCGCGTCGATGGCTTCGACGTCGATCTTCGGATCGGTCGCCCACCAGTCCCACAGCGCCTTGGCCGCGGACTTGGGCACCACGCCCAGATCGGCGAGCTTCTGCGTCGCATGGGCCTCGATTTCGAACCAGATGCGATACTTCGCCTCGGGCTCCCACAGGGCGGTCATGGCAGGGCGGGCATAGCGGGGGACCATCGGGCGGCTCCGGTTGAGAGGCGAGAACGTGCCCGCGCGGCTAGGCGGCAAGGGCGCGGATGGCAAGAGCGGGTGCGGCCCACGATCGGGCGCTGTCCCCGCTTACAGTTGCCCCAGGCTCGCCCATTTGGCCACCGCATGGGCTCGGGTTGCGGCATCGAGCTTGGCGCGCGCATTGTCGATATGGAACCGTACCGTCGCCTCTGACAGCGAGAGGATCACCGCGATTTCCCAATCGGTCTTGCCCTCGGCGACATAGGCGAGGCAATCGGCCTCGCGCGAGGTGAGCGCGGGCGGCGTGTCCTCAGCACCCTGCGCCTCTGCGGGTGCCAGATCGATCAGATGATCGGTGAACAGCAATGCCGCGCGGTGCACCGTGCGCGCGCATTCGGGTGGGGGCGCGCCTTCCGCAAAGCCGATATGGACCGAGGCGATCCGCCCCGCCGGGCCATAGGAGGTCGCACACAAGGCCTCGCCGATGCGCGCTTCGGACAGCGCCTCCCAGTAATCGCCGAAGCGGCGGTCGCGATGCGGGGCATAGTCGCTGAAACGATAGCGCGTGCGCCCTTCGCGGATCGGGCGCAGCAGGGGGTTCTTGTCAAAGCAGATGAAGTTGAACGCCCCGCTGCCTTCCCAACCGGGGACCGCGCGCCGCTCGATCACGCCGCCCGCAGCATAGTGGCGCTGCGAGGTCAGGCGTCCCACGGGCCGCGTATAGGCGCGGGCCTGAAAATAGGTCACCCCGCGCGCGAACACGTGATCGCGGAAGCGCGCGGTCGCGGCGGCGGGTTCGCTGGCGGCGAGCACCGGCATCAGATCGGCCATCCACTGCTGCATCACGCCCCCTTCGCGCTTGAGCATCTGAAAGGATAGCCGCGCACTCGGCCCTTGTCACGCCCACGACGCGCTGCGGACGCGCTGTCAACCTCCCGATCCCGGGAGGTAGGCGAAGCGGCCCCGGTTCTGACATTTCCCCGGCGCGGGATCATGAATCGGGAGATGCGGCAATGCGGGCAGGGCGAGGCGCGAGGATAGGAGCGCTGGCGGCGGGGACGGCGCTCGCCGCTGCGCTGGCGCTGCCGCAATCCGCAGCGGCGCAGGTCGTGCTGGACGAGATGGTGGACGAGCCGGTGCCGCCGCCGGTCGATCCCGATGCGGCCAACCGGCAGGCGGCGATTGATCTGGCAGCAGCGCTCAATGCTGGGCTCCAGCGATCTGGACCGGGTGTCCCGGCGGAGTGCGCGCAGGTGAGTTATGTCGCCACAGGCAGCCGCGTTACCTTCAATAATCCGACGACGCTTGGGATTTTTGTGTTCTCTTGCCTTAGTTCAGTTGCCAACACCGTCACAAACATCACCGGCGAGCACCGCCAGATGCAGACCGAGATAACCCGCACCATCGACAACCGTCTCGGCCAACCGGGCGAGGTTGAAGTTCGCGGGCTGGCGATGGGGCAGGCACCCTTGCGCACCACCGCGACCTCGCTGGCGCAGGCGCGCACCGGTTTGCTGACCGACGCCCGCTCGGCCACCGGCAGACGCTATTTCGCTGGAACCGCGATCCAGACCGGCGGCGGCCCCGAATTGGTCACCGACCGCATTCTCGCCGAACGCCTGACCCGGCGGCAATTGGTCGTGCTGGGGTTTGTCGAGTCGCTCGGCCCGGGCACGGCTGCCTTTGGCGAGGCTGGGCAATGCCCGACGCCGACCTCGCTGGCCGGGTGCCAATCCACCGGCGGCGTGTTCGAGGTCCCGGGCCTTACCTCCAACACCACCATCCAGACGATGCGCATCCTCACCATCACCCAGCAGGTCGAGCGCACGATCACCGGTGGCACCACCTTCTTCGATGTCACGCTCACTGCGCTGCCCACCGGCGCGATCCATGCCGCCGCCCCGCAAGGCGGCTTTGGCGCGAGCGGGCGGTTCTTGCGGCGGCTGACCGATGGTCCGGGCGAAAGCGCGGCGCGGCGCGGGGCGTTCTGGGGGGAAGCCTATGCGCGCGACGGCAGCTTCGATGCCAGCGCCGCGCTCGGCCGGGTGGAAGGGCAGGGGGAAGGGCTGGTGCTCGGCCTGCTGCTCAACCCGGCCGAGCACATCACGCTCGGGATTGCGGGCGAATATGGCACCGGAGCGCTGGCGATCCCCGATCCGCTGACCCCCGAAAGCGCCGATCTGCGCCAGCTGCTGGTGGGCGTGCATGGCCGCGCGGCGTTCGGCGCGCTCGAAGTGAGCCTTGCCGCCAGCTATGGCGGGCTGCGGGTGCGCAGCAGCGGCGCGTCCGAAGCCGGGGCGGCGCAGGCGGACTATGACGGCGACCTGTTCGGTGTCTCGGGCGAGGCGGGCTACCGGCTGGCATTCGGGCCGCTCTCGCTGCGCCCCCATATCGGCGCGGCGCATCTGGAATGGGACCGGGCCGCCTTCAGCGAGACCGGCGGCCCTGCGCCGCTGGCGGTGGCCGAGGATGATCTCGGCCAGACCCGGCTGTGGGCCGGGGCCGACGCCGCGCTGACGCTGGGCGGGGAGGGCAGCCGCTTCACCCTCACCGCCTATGGCCGCGCGGTCCGCGCCTCCGGCGACCGGCAAAGCGTGGTCACGACTTTCGATCCGCAGCTCCCCGGCATCGGCTTTGTGGTAGCAGGGCCAGCGACCGCGCGCACTTCGGCCGAACTGGGCGCGGCGCTCGATTGGCGGGTGGCGCAGCGCGTGACGCTGGCGCTGGGCTATGACGGCCGCCTCGCCGACAATCAGCGCGATCACGCCGCGCGCGCGGTGGTGCGGGTGGGGTTCTAGATCAGCCCTTTTGACCGCAGCGAGACATGCCCCTCGCGCCCGATGATCACGTGATCGTGGACAGTCACCCCCATGTGCCGCCCGGCCTCGGCAAGGCGCTGGGTGATCTGGATGTCGGCGCGAGAGGGCTCGGGGCTGCCCGAGGGGTGGTTGTGGACGAGGATCATCGCGCTCGCGCCCACGTCCATCGCGCGGCGGATCACTTCGCGCGGGTGGATCGCGGCCTCGTCGATACTGCCGTCGCCAACATGGTGATCCTCGATCAGCCGGTTCTTGGTGTCCAGATAGAGCACGCGCACGCGTTCGATGGTGAGGTGCGCCATGTCGGTGGTGAGGTAGTCGATCAACGCCTGCCAGCTCGAAAGCACCGGCTTGCCCATGATTTCGCCCCGCGCCATGCGCCGTGCCGCTGTGGCGACGGCCTTCAGCGCCGCTGCCGAGTTCTCGCCGATGCCCTTGACCCGCTGGAGCGCCTTGGGATCGGCGTTCATCACGCCCGCAAGGCTCCCGAACTGGGCGAGCAGCGCCTTGGCCATTGGCTTGGTATTGCCGCGCGGGATCGCGGCGAAGAGCAGGTATTCGAGCACCTCGTAATCGGCGAGCGCCTCCGCGCCCCCGGTCAGCAAGCGGTGCCTGAGGCGCGCGCGGTGCCCGTCGCCCGCAGCCTTGCCCGCGTCCCAATCGGGCGCCGCGCTGTCGAGAAAATCGAAACTGTCTTCAGCTTCCGGCAATGCGACCCTCCGGAAAAGCGTTGGCGATGGTGTGTCTCATTGCCTTTGGAAGGGGATACGCGCAAGAGTTGGCGACGATGCGGCAATCGGAGGCGGAGACGGTAGAGGGGCCGCAGGACGGCGGAAGCGGGCGCGCGCCGCCGCGCCGCCGCTGGCGCAATCCCGTCATGCTGGGGGTCGCCGCCGCCGCGCTGGTTGGCGGCGGGACGCTGTGGCTGAGCCGCGAGCGAATCGCCCGCGACGTGATCGACGACTACCTTGCGGGTCGCGGTGTCCCGGCAGCTTACGACATCGTCAGCCTCACGCCGCAGCAACAGGTGATCGCAAACCTCGTGGTCGGTGATCCGGCGCGGCCCGATCTCACCGTCCGGCGCATGGTGATCGAGACGGGCGTGGGCTGGCAGGGGCCCGAACTGCGGCGCGTCTCGATTGAGGGCGCGCGGGTGTTTGCCACCTTCAAGGGCGGCAGGTTCAGTCTCGGCAAGCTCGATCCGCTGGTGTTTACCGGCAGCAAGGAGCCGCCTGTGCTCCCGGCGATCGACCTCGTGCTGACCGACGCGCGCGGGCTGCTGGAGAGCGATTACGGGCGCGCCGGGTTCAAGCTCGACGGCAAGGGCCGGCTCGATGACGGCTTTGCCGGCGTGCTGGCCGCGACCGCGCCGGGGATCGGCACGCAGGATTGCCGCGCCGGAAGCGCGACGCTCTTCGGCAGCCTCACCACCTCGGGCGGCGCTGCCGCATTCGATGGGCCGTTGCGGCTGGCAAACCTCGCCTGCGGAGGCGCGAGCCTGGCGCGGGCGGATATCGGAACGAAGGCACGCCTGACCGCCGATTTCGCTGCGGCCGATGCCGGTTTCCGGGTCACGGGCGGCGGGTTGGGAATAGCCGATCTGGCCGCTGCCGGGCTGGGCGGCAGCGCAGAAATCGGTTGGTCGAAGGGCCGTCTCGCCTTCGGCCATGATCTGGCGCTGACCGGCCTTGCCGCGCCGCAGGGCCGCCTTGCGCGGCTTGTCGCCGAGGGCGATTGGCGCGGCGCGGCCGACGGGTCGAGCGGGCAGTGGGAGGGCACCTTGCGCGGCGCGGGCCTTGCGCCAGCGAAAGACCTTGCCGCGAGTCTTGCCGCCATCGAACGCGGCGCTGCGGGCACGCTGGCGGAGCCGCTCCTCGCCCGGGCGCGCAATGGGCTTGGCGCGGCGCTCGAGGGCGCGAGTTTCCGCGGCGATGCGATCATCCGCCACAAGGGCGACGATGCCTCGCTGGTGGTCCCCGAGGCAAGCCTCGCCAGCGCGCAGGGGACGCGGGTGCTGGCGCTCTCTCGGGTCAATGCAAGGCTTGGCGCGGGCGGTGTGAGCGGGCTGGCAGGCAATCTGCTGGCAGGCGGCGAAGGGCTTCCCTCCATCAACGGCCGGATCGCGCAGGAGCGCGGCGGCGGATGGAGCGCACGGCTTGCCATGGCCGATTACGCCGCCGGGGCCAACCGCCTCGCAATTCCGCGCCTTACGCTGAAGAGCGGTTCAAACGGGGCGCTTTCGTTCGAAGGTTTGGTCAAGGCGAGCGGCGACCTGCCCGGCGGCGGGGTCAGTGGCCTGACCGTGCCGCTTGAGGGGACGTGGTCGCAGGGCGCAGGCCTCGCGCTTGGCACGCGCTGCACGCCGCTGCGCTTCGCCAGGCTTGCGCTTTCGGGACTGACGCTGGCGGGACAGGAGGTAACGCTGTGCCCCGAGGGCCGCAGCGCCATGCTCACCTATGGCCGCTCGCTGCGCCTTGCCGCGCGCACCGGGGCGCTGAAGCTCGACGGCACGCTCGGCGAGAGCCCGGCGCGCCTTGCCGCGAGCGGTGTCTCGCTGCGCTATCCGCAGCCCTTCGCGGTAGAGGGCCTTGCCGTGCGCATCGGCGAAGGGGGCAGCGACGTGCGCCTTTCCGCCGCGAAGCTCACCGGGAGATTCGGCGAGGCGATCAGCGGCGATTTCGCAGGGGGCGCCGCACGGCTTGCCGCCGTGCCCTTCGATCTCGACTCCATCGCCGGGGGCTGGTCCTTCGCCGATGGCGTGCTGAGCCTCACCGGCGCCAGCTTCACTCTGACCGACCGCCCGAATCTCGACTACCCCGAGCCGCGTTTCACCCCGCTGGCGGCCAATGGCGCTGCGCTGCGGCTCGAGGACAACCGCATCACCGCCGATGCCCGGCTCGCGCACCGCGAATCGGGCCGCGCCGTGGCCAATGTGGCGATCACCCACGATCTCGGCACCGCCGCGGGCAGCGCGCGCCTCGCCGTGCCCGCGCTGATATTCGACAAGGGCTTCCAGCCCGAGGACCTGTCCTCTCTTGCCAAGGGCGTGATCGCGCTGGCCGATGGAACCGTGACCGGCAGCGGACGGATAGACTGGCAGGGCGAAAATCTCACCAGCTCGGGTACCTTCGGCAGCGATGGCTTCGATTTCGCCGCTGCCTTCGGCCCGGTGCGCGGGCTGAAAGGCGAGGTGGTGTTCACCGATCTGCTCAACCTCACCACCGCGCCCGACCAGAAGGTAACGATCGCCGCGATCAATCCCGGGGTCGAGGTGCTCGCCGGAACGGTCCAGTTCGAGGTGAAGGACGGCACGCTCCTCGCGCTCGAGGACGCGCATTTCCCCTTCATGGGAGGCACTCTTACCATGCGCCCGCTGGTGATGGACTTCAGCCAGCCCGAGGAGCGTCGCTACGTCTTCGAGATCACCGGCCTCGATGCCGCGACCTTCGTGGCCGAGATGGAGCTCAGCAACCTGGCAGCCACCGGGGTCTTCGACGGCACGGTGCCGATTGTCTTTGACAAGGACGGGCGCGGGCGGATCGATGGCGGGGTGCTGGTCGCGCGCGAGGGCGGGGGCAATATCGCCTATATCGGCGAGCTCAGCTACGAAGACCTCGGCACGATGGGCAATTACGCCTTCTCGGCGCTGCGCTCGCTCGATTATCGCCAGATGCGGGTCGGGCTGGGCGGACAGCTCGATGGCGAGATCATCACCCGTTTCGAATTTGACGGCGTCCGGCAGGGCGCGGGCGCAAGTCGCAACTTCGTGATCCGGCGGCTCGCCCGCCTGCCGATCCTCTTCAAGGTCAACGTCCGCTCGGAGAATTTCCACCAGCTTGCGACGATGGTCCGGTCGTTGTGGGATATCGACTACCTCGGCAGCCCGGTCGATCGCGGGCTGCTCAGGGCGGAGGATGGCCGCTTCGTTCCCGCCAATCCCGCGCGCCCTACCTTGCCGGGGGCTATCCAACCCGTTCAACCTGCCGAAAGCGAAAGCCAGCCATGATGCATCACGAATTGACCGCGCCGGACGGCGCTGCCAAATCCTCGGGACAAAGCCGGGGAAGCGGAGCGCAGATGGGGCGGCAGATGACAGGACGACACCGGGCGATGATGGCCGGAGCGGCGATCCTTTCGGCGGGCCTTGGCGGATGCATCAACATCGCTGCGCCTGACAAGCCGATCGTAATCGAGCTCAACATCAACATCCGGCAGGAAGTGATCTATCGGCTGGCGGAAGACGCAGCCAACACGATTGAAGAGAACCCGGACATCTTCTGAAGGTGCCCGGCGATCTGGAGAAAAGCTGATGCTGAATGCCAAATCCGCAAGTCTGGCCGTTTTGGTCGCAATCGCCGCGCTGTCCGCGCCCGCGCTCGCTCAGCGCGACCCTGCCTTCGATGCCGCGCGCGCCTCGGGCAAGGTCGGCGAGAAGGTCGATGGCTATGTCGGCATCGTCGGGACCGAGACGACCGAGCTGCGCCGGATCGTGGACGACATCAATATCAAGCGCCGCGCTGTCTATGCCGAACGGGCGCAGGCCAAGAATGCGACGATCGAGGAATATGCCCTGACGATCGGCTGCCAGCAGATCCTCAAGACCGCGCCCGGAGAAAAGTACCAGGCCCCCGACGGATCGTGGCAGACCCGCACCAGCGCGCCTCCGATGCGCCATCCCAAATGCCCGTGAGTTTTGTGCAGTTGCACAAAACTCCGTCCCGCCGATGTTGACACATATCTAGCCCCCTTCTAAGGGGGCGGCGCCCTCGGCGGGTACCTGGTTGCGCGTGCCTTGATCTTTCCCCTACGGAGACTGGCATGAGCGACGAGAAACCCGCCCGAGACCCCATCCTTGAGGATGCGCGGATCGACGCGCTCGAGGCGCGGCTCAAGGCCGCCCGTGAGCGTGAAGAGCAACGCAACCGACCGCAGGTATCTGCGCCCGATGCGAACTACCGTTCGGGCAGCAGGGTACTGGCGGACCTGCTCGGTGGGATTTTCGGCGGCGTGCTGTTCGGCTGGGTCATCGACCATTTTGCTGGAACGCAGCCCTGGGGTCTGTTGGTTGGACTATTCGTCGGAATAGTCGTTGCCTTCAGGAACATTTTCCGGGTGTCGAACATGGGCTCGGGCAATTCCTCGACCGAGGACTGAGCCCCAGGCCGCATGCGCAGCAGATTAGGGACGTAACCGAAGTGTCAGCCGAACCGGCCAAGGTCGATCCGATGCACCAGTTCACCATCACGCCATTGGCGCCTTGGGAACTCGCGGGCTACGATGTCTCGTTCACCAACAGCGCCCTGTGGATGCTGATCACCACCGTGGTGCTGATCGCCTTCGTTGCAGGCGGCATGAAGCGCCAGCTGGTGCCGGGCCGCTGGCAGATGGCGGTGGAAACCTTCACCGGCTTCATCGACGACATGCTTGAAGCGAACATCGGCGATGCGGGCAAGAAATATGTCCCCTACGTCTTCTCGCTGTTCATGTTCATCCTGTTTGCGAACATCCTTGGCCTGTTGCCGCTGGGCGTTGTCGGGGTGCACCCGTTCACCTTCACCAGCCACTTTACCGTCACCGGCGTGCTGGCGCTGATCACCATTTCGATCGTGCTGATTGTCGGCTTCTGGAAGCATGGGCTGCATTTCTTTGGCCTGTTTGTGCCGCATGGCACGCCGCTGCCGATGATTCCGCTGATCTTCGCGATCGAACTCTTTTCCTTCATCCTGCGCCCGTTCAGCCTCGCGCTGCGACTGTTTGTGGCGATGATGGCCGGTCACGTGCTGCTCGAAGTCCTGTCGAGCTTTGTGATCGACGGGACCAATGCCGGGGCGCTGTGGGGCGGGGTGGTCGGCTTGCCGAGCTTCCTGCTGATGGTCGGCATCTGCGCGCTGGAAATCCTCGTCTCGGGGATCCAAGCCTATGTCTTCGCGCTCCTCACTGTCTTCTACATCAACGATGCAGAGAACCTGCATTAATCTTTCCACACCAAAAGTTTAAAACCGAAAGGAATCAGTATAATGGATATGGAAGCTGCAAAGCTCGTCGGTGCGGGTCTGGCTGCCATCGGAACCGGCCTCGCCGCCATCGGCGTGGGCAACATCTGGGGGAGCTTCCTCTCGGCTGCACTCCGCAATCCGGGCGCCGCAGACGGCCAGCAGGGCCGCCTGTTCGTCGGCTTCGCCGTGACCGAACTGCTCGGCCTGCTGGCCTTCGTCGTAGCGATGATCCTGATTTTCGTCGCCTGATTATCTGACCTTCGAGGCCGGTCGCCGGGTTGTTCCGGCGCCCGGCCTTGCCTCTGCTGAACCCTGCGCAAGGCCATACATTCATGCCTCAGATCGCCCAGTTGATGGAGACCTATGCCAGCCAGATTTTCTGGCTGCTGATCTTTTTCGGCGCTGTCTATTTCATCGTCGGCAGAGGCATGGTGCCCAAGGTGATGGCAACCGTTGCTCAACGTGACGATCAGATCGCGGCGGATCTTGCTGCGGCTGATGCAGCGCGAACCGCTGCCGATGCCGAGGAAGCCGCTTGGAGAGCGCGGGAAAATGGCAGCCGTGCAGCGGCGCAGGAAACGCTGGCCAAGGCCAAGTCCGAAGCCGCTCTGGCAAGCGAAACGAAGCTTGTGGCAGCGCAGGTGGGGATCGATGCCCGCTTGGCTGAGGCCGAAGCCGCGATTGCCGCCACCCGCAACGCGGCGCTGGCGGAGATTGAAGATGTCGCGGTTGAAGCGGCGCAGGATATCGTGGGTCGCCTTGCCGGTGTGAAAGTAACCAAGCCGCAAGCCAAGGCCGCGGTTAAGGAGGCGTTGAGCCATGTTTGAGCTGTTGGCGGAAGCCGCGGGTGAGGCTGTCCACGCTGAACCGACGCTGGCAGGGCTCCATGCCTACCAGATCGTGTCGCTTGCAATGCTGGCGCTGATCGCGGTGATGGTGTGGAAGAAGGTTCCGTCTCTCATCACCGGCGGGCTCGATTCCAAGATCGCCGAGATTCGCAAGGCGCTCGACGAAGCGAAGAACCTCCGCGCTGAAGCCGAAGCCCTGCGCGCCGAATATGCCGCGAAGATCGCAGCGTCCGAAAAGGATGCCGAAGCGATGATCGCCAGCGCGCGTGAGGAGGCTGACGCTATCCTGACCCGTGCCGAGGCTGACAGCGAAGCGATGATCGCCCGCCGCCAGCGCCTGGCCGAAGACAAGATCGCCGCCGCCGAGCGCGCCGCGATTGCCGAGGTCAAGGCCCACGCGGTGACGGCTGCCACCGCCGCATCGCGCAAGCTGATTGCCGAGCGTCATGATGGCGCCGCCGACAAGAAGCTCGCCGACGCGGTGATCGCCTCGCTCTGAGCGAAGTTGGGCCATGCAAAGCGGGGCGGCCAGCGTGGCCGCCCTTTTTGCGTCTGGCCTAGGGGCCGGGGATAAAGACCACTTTGCCCACCAGTTCGCGCCGCGCCATCGCGTCGAAGCCTTCGCGCCAGCGTGACAAGGGCAGGGTGCGATCAATCGCGGGGGTGATGCGTCCATCCTCGGCCAGGGTCGTGATCGCGTTCTGAATCGCTTGCCCGCGTTCCGGGAAGCGCCGCGCATATTCTCCGGCGCGCAGGCCGACCACGGAAAACCCCTTGATCAGCGGGATGTTGGTCGAGACATCGGCGATGCGCCCCGAGGTGAAACCCACCACCACCAGCTTGCCCCCGAAGGCGACGCAGCGGGTCGATTCGTCGAAGACGTCGCCGCCCACGGGATCGAACACGATATCGGCGAGCGCCTCGCCGGTCAGCCGCGCGACCTCGTCCCGAAAGTGCCCCTCGGCCACAATCACGGCATCAGGACGGGCGAGCGCGGCGATGGCTTCCGCCTTGGCGGGCGAGCCGGTGGAGGCGATCACCCGCGCGCCCATCGCCCGCGCGAGGTCGCAGGCGGCAAGACCCACGCCGCCGCTCGCGCCGTGGACCAGCACCCACTGGCCTTCTTGCAATCCGGCCAGCTCGACCAGCCCGGTAAAGGCGGTGGAATAGGCCGCGCCCATCGCGGCGGCAGCTGCGAAGTCCATCCCTGATGGCATGGCGGAGAGCTTGCCTGCCGCAACGCAGGCGACTTCGGCAAAGGCGCCGGTCTTGTTGCCGCCCATCACCTTGTCGCCGGGCGCGAATCCGCTCTCGGGATCGGCCTCCAGCACCTCGCCGGCAAATTCGAGCCCGCTGGTGAAGGGCACCGCGGGCTTGAACTGGTATTCGCCGCGGGTCATCAGCAGGTCGGGGAAGTTGAGCGAGGCGGCCGCTACCCGCACCTTCACCTCGCCCGGTGCGCGGGCAGGTCCCGGGATGTCGGCAAGGCGCATCCCCGACAAGTCGCCGGACAGAGCGTCAACTCTGAGGGCCTGCATGGCTTTAGAAATTGTCCTTGCCTGCCCTCAGCGCCGCGAAGGTCTCGGCCGGGGTGCTGCCGCCCCAGCGGGCCATCATGTCGGGATCATCGGCGCGCAGGAAGGGGTTGGTGGCCAGCTCGCGCTGCAGCGTGGTGGGGACGGTCCATTTGTTCTTGGCACGCTTGGCTGTGATCTCGTCGATGTAATCCTTGAGTGCGACATTTTCGGGATCGGCATGAGCTGCGAACTTCGCGTTGGACGCGGTGTATTCGTGCGCGCAGTAGAGCAGGGTTTCGGGCGGCAGCGCCTTGATGCGCGACAGGCTGTCCCAGAACTGCCCGGGCTCGCCCTCGAACATCCGCCCGCAGCCCAGCGCGAAGACCGAATCGCCGACGAAGGCGATCCCGGCTTCGGGCAAGTGGAAGGCGATATGGCCGTTGGTGTGGCCCGAAACGTCGATCACATGGGCCTGCATCGTGCCGATCTTCACCACATCGCCGTGGGCGACCGTGCGATCGAGCGGGAACTTGCCCGCGACCTCTGCCGGCCCGAGGATCGTGCAGCCGGTCGCCTCCTGGATCTGCGCGTTCCCGCCCGCGTGATCGGGGTGCCAGTGGGTGTTCCAGATCCGGGTGATCTTCCAGCCCTTCATGTCCGCCTCGAGCAGGTATGCCTTGGCGTCGGGCGTATCGATGGCGACGGTTTCGTGGCTCTCGGTATCGTGGACGAGATAGCCGTAGTTGTCGCTGAGACAGGGGAACTGGTGAACGTGGATCATGGGGGCGAGCTTACGCCCAAGCACCGGACGTGAAAAGGCCCGCCGGCTCGTCTGAGCGGGCGGGCCTTTCGATTTGGCTGAGTACGCCCGCCCCTAGGGACGGGCGCGCTAGGATTACTCGCTGCCCTTCTTGAGGGCCGCGCCGAGGATGTCGCCGAGCGAAGCGCCCGAATCCGACGAGCCGAACTGGGCCACCGCTTCCTTCTCTTCGGCGATCTGACGCGCCTTGATCGAGAAGTTGGGCTTCTTCGAACGGTCGAAGCCGATCACCATCGCGTCGATCTTGCTGCCGACCTGGAAGCGGTCGGGGCGCTGTTCGTCGCGGTCGCGGCCGAGGTCGCTGCGCTTGATGAAGCCGGTCGCACCGTCTTCGCCAACCTGCACTTCAAGGCCGCCGTCGCGCACTTCGAGCACGGTGACGGTGACGGTCTGGTTCTTGCGCAGGCTCGAGCCGGTCGAGGCCGCTTCAGCCGAAGGCGCGCCCTTTTCGAGCTGCTTCATGCCGAGGCTGATGCGCTCCTTCTCGACGTCCACATCGAGCACGATGGCCTTGACCATCTCGCCCTTGCGGTGGAGCGCCAGCGCGTCCTCGCCCGAGATGCCCCAGGCGATGTCCGACATGTGCACCATGCCGTCGACGTCGCCGTCGAGACCGATGAACAGGCCGAATTCGGTGGCGTTCTTGACTTCGCCCTCGACTTCGCTGCCGACCGGGTGTTTCTCGGCAAACTCGTCCCACGGGTTGCGCTGGGCCTGCTTGAGGCCGAGGCTGATGCGGCGCTTGTCGCTGTCGACCTCGAGCACCATCACGTCGACTTCCTGCGAGGTCGAGACGATCTTGCCCGGGTGGACGTTCTTCTTGGTCCAGCTCATTTCGCTGACGTGGACGAGGCCTTCTATGCCCGCTTCCAGTTCGACGAAGGCGCCGTATTCGGTGATGTTGGTCACCTGACCCGACAGCTTCATGCCGACCGGGTACTTGGCGGCAACGCCATCCCACGGATCGCTTTCGAGCTGCTTCATGCCGAGGCTGATGCGCTGCGTTTCGGCATTGATGCGCACGATCTGCACGGTCACCGTGTCACCGATGGCGATCACTTCGCTCGGGTGGTTGACGCGCTTGTAGCTCATGTCGGTGACATGCAGCAGGCCGTCGATGCCGCCGAGGTCGACGAAGGCACCGTAATCGGTGATGTTCTTGACCACGCCGTCAATGATCTGGCCTTCGACCAGGTCATTGATGAGCTCGCTGCGCTGTTCGGCGCGGGTTTCTTCGAGGACGGCACGGCGCGAGACGACGATATTGCCGCGGCGACGGTCCATCTTGAGGATCTGGAACGGCTGCGGCACGTCCATCAGCGGGGTGACGTCGCGCACCGGGCGGATGTCGACCTGGCTGCCGGGGAGGAAGGCCACGGCGCCATCGAGGTCGACGGTGAAGCCGCCCTTGACGCGGCCGAAGATGCGGCCTTCGACGCGCTTGCCTTCGCCGAATTCGCTTTCCAGCTTGTCCCACGCGGCTTCGCGGCGGGCGCGGTCGCGGCTGAGCATGGCTTCGCCATCGGCGTTTTCGACGCGGTCAACGAAGACTTCGACTTCGCCGCCGACGGTCAGGCCGTGGTCGTCCTCGCCACGCGAAAATTCCTTGAGGGAGATGCGGCCTTCGCTCTTGAGGCCAACGTCGATCACGGCAAAGCCGTTCTCGATCGCGGTGACGGTGCCCTTGACGACGCGGCCTTCAAAGCCGTCTTCGCCGGCGCCGCCGAGCTGTTCGTTGAGAAGCGCCTCGAAATCGGCGCGGGTGGGGTTGGCAGTGCTCGCCATAAGTGCAGGAGTCCTGTTTCGTTGTGCTACCGGCCACCGGTTTTTCCGGGGTCTTTCACCGCTTCCCGTGCACCATTGCGCGGGCTGGCGGGGCAAGAGGCAGACTTCCGCGCGCAGCCCCATGCTGATCGCGCAGGTTCCGTACAACCAGTGATGATTGGTAAGAACGGCAGGGCGCCTAGGCGAGGCTTGCCCAAAATGCAAGGAAAATGGCGGCGCGCAAGGCATGCTACCCGCCCTTGTAGAGCATTGCCACGTCACAGCGTTCGTAGCGCGCGCCGTAGTCGGCCATGATCCCCGCGTCGTGGACGAAGCCGAGCTTTTCGTAGAGATGGATCGCCGCTGCACACTTGCGGTTGGTCAGCAGGTACAGCTTGCTCGCGCCCAGTTCCTGCGCCCGGGCGATGGTTGCCGCCAGCAGAAATTCGCCAGCCTTGAGTCCGCGGGCGGCTTCGCGGACCCCCATCTTGGTCAGTTCGAAGCTGCCGGGGGCGGTGCGTTGTAACGCGCAGGTGCCGACAATCCCGAGGCCATGCGCCTCGACGAACAGGATATCGCCGCCGGGCGCGATGATCTTCTCGCGCGGGTTTTCGAGCACCTCGCGATCCGTTGGTTCGAGCGCGAACATCTCTGCGATCCACTCGGCGTTGATGTCGTGGAAATGCTTCGCGAGGCTGTCGTCGAAGGGGCGAATGCGCAGTGTCTCCGCCGCGGCGCGCGCGTGCACCGCCGCGATGGCGGCCTTGATCGCAGCGTCGCGGCTGAGGTGGGTGGTGTCGAGCACAACCGAACCGGGCGCAGCCATCAGCGGCGCATCGGCGCGGTTCATGTCGCGTTCGTCGCGCGCGGCGATATCCGCCTCGATCACGGCCAGATCGGCCGCAATCCCGCGCCCCGTCATCTCCAGCCAGCGCCGCCGCGCGCGTGTCGCGATACTGGCGGTGACGAACAGCTTCACCTGTGCCTCGGGGGCAATCACCGTGCCGATATCGCGCCCGTCGAGCACCGCGCCGCCTTCCTGCAAGGCAAAAGCGCGCTGGCGTTCGTAGAGCGCGCGGCGCACCTGCGGATGGACCGAGACGCGGCTCGCATAGCCGCCGACCTCCTCGGAGCGCAGGATATCATCGTTCAGCAAGCTGTCGGCAAAATCACAGGCCGCCAGCGCCACGTGGGCATCGTCGGGGTTGCCGCCCACGAGCTGCACCTGCCGCCCGACCGCACGGTAGAGCAGTCCGGTGTCGAGATGGGGCAGGGCGAAATGCGCCGCGAGCGCCTTGGCGATGGTGCCTTTGCCGGAGGCGGTGGGGCCGTCGACTGCGATGATCATTCAGCGGTCTCCCCCCGGCTCCGCCACGCCCGAGCCAGTCCTAGGATCGCGATCGAGGCCCAGAAGAACTCCAGCACCAGGCTCGCCCAGTTGGTGTGATAGATCAGAGAGACCGTCAGCAGCGCGGCGCCCAGCAGATTGGTGCCGTGGAGCATAAACGGATTGGTCGCCTGGGCGAGTGTCAGATAGGCATAGGCGCCGATGATGCAGGCGGTGCCGGCAAGGCCGACGAGGCTTGGCCAGTCGAGCGGGGTGTTCACGCTGCCGAAGCCTCTTCCAGCAGCCCCATGAAGGTCGGGAAGCTGGTGTTGATCGGCGAGATGTCGTCGACCTCGACCCCGCCTTCGCTGACGAGGCCCGCCACGGCCATGCTCATCGCGATGCGGTGATCGAGCAGCGACTTGACGCGGGCGTTGCCGGTGCCGCGCAGCGGCTCGCCGCCGGTGCCGTGGATGGTGAGGCCGTCCTCATGCTCCTCGACCCGCGCGCCCGCAGCCGTGAGCGCGGCAGCCATCGCGGCGAGGCGGTCGCTTTCCTTGACCCGCAGTTCCTCAAGGCCGGTGGTGCGGGTGGTGCCCTGCGCCAGCGCGGCGGCGACGAAGAGCACCGGAAACTCGTCGATCATCGCGGGCGCGATGGCCGGATCGACGTCCACGCCGGTCAGCGGCGCATGACGCACGCGCAGGTCCGCGACAGGCTCGCCGCCGACTTCGCGGGGTTTCACCTCCTCGATATCCGCGCCCATCTGGCGCAGCACGGTGAGCAGGCCCGCACGGGTGGGGTTGAGGCCGACATTCATGATCGTGAGGTCGCTCCCCGGCACCACCGTGGCGGCGACCATGAAGAAGGCGGCAGACGAGGGGTCGCCGGGGACGGTCACGTCCATCGGGCGCAACTCGGCCTCGCCGTGGATGCTGATGACGGTCTCGCCATTCTCCTCGCCCACCTCGAGCTTGGCGCCAAAGCCGGTGAGCATCCGCTCGGTGTGGTCGCGGGTCGGGACGGGCTCGATCACGCGGGTGATGCCCGGCGTGTTGAGGCCGGCCAGCAGAACCGCACTCTTGACCTGCGCGCTCGCCACCGGAAGGCGGTAGGTGATCGGCACTGCGGGCGAAGCGCCGCGCAGCATCAGGGGGAGGGTGCCGCCGGCGCTCGCCTCGAAACTCGCGCCCATCAGGCTGAGCGGATCGATCACGCGCTTCATCGGGCGGCCCGACAGGCTTGCGTCACCCGTGAAGGTGGCGGTGATGGCGTGGCTCGCCACAAGGCCCATCAAGAGCCGCGTCGAGGTGCCCGAATTGCCCATGTCGAGCGCCTGTTTCGGCTCGAGCAGGCTGCCCACGCCGACGCCGTCGACGGTCCAGACGCCATCCTCCCCGCGCGCGATCTGCGCTCCGAAGGCGCGCATCGCGGCGGCAGTCGCCAGCACGTCCTCACCCTCGAGCAGCCCGGTGATCCGGCTGCGGCCCACGGCAAGGCCGGCAAACATCAGCGAGCGGTGGCTGATCGACTTGTCGCCGGGAACGCGGATCGCGCCGGTCAGCGGGCCGAGGGACGAGAAGGTCTGACTGGACTTGGGGCTGGTCATAAGGCCGCGGTCTTTGACAGCGCCCCGCGCTTCTGGCAAGGCGCGCCGCGCGCTGCGGCCCGGGCTCTTGATAAAGCGCTTGCCGCGCCCAACTTTTGCGACCAAGCCGCCTGCGATTTTTGCAGCTTGCATGTCCGCTCCGGCCACGGGGCGGCCCGAATTGAGGAATGACAATGGCCAAGCCCGAATGGGGAACCAAGCGTACCTGCCCGAAGTGCGGCACGCGCTTTTACGATCTCGGCAAGGAAGATCCGGTCGCCTGCATCGAATGCGGCGAGACCTGGACGCCCGAGCCGGTGCTCAAGTCCAAGCAGCCGATTCCCTTCGAGGAAGTCGAGAAGAAGGTCGATGTCGACGCCGACGCGGATCTGGGCGGCGATGATGATCTGGGCGATCTCGAGGACATCGAGGACATCGACGAGGATGGCGATTCGCCCGACAACGACGTCGACCTCGGCGGTGACGACGATCTGGGGGTTGCCACCTCGGGCGATGATGAAGACGACGAAAGCTGATTTTGCTCTTGCAATGGTGGGGCGGCCCTTATAATGGCCGGCTCCCGCAGGCGGGGCACCCGCTTTGCTTTGCATGATGACTGGCTCGGGGCCTTAGCTCAGCTGGGAGAGCGCAACACTGGCAGTGTTGAGGTCAGCGGTTCGATCCCGCTAGGCTCCACCAGTCATTCTGATCAAAGTCGGAATTCGTAGCCCCAGAGGGGGCGCAGTTTCGCAACGCTGGCCGACGAGGTTTCGTCCGCCGGCGTTTTTCGCATGATGCGCGCCCGGCAGGTCGCGTGAGGAGACGTTGGCGATGTTCGATACGCTGTCCGACCGCCTTGGCGGGGTGTTCGACAGGCTCAAGGGCCGCGGCGCGCTGCGTGAGCAGGACGTGCGCGATGCCATGCGCGAAGTGCGCATCGCGCTCCTCGAAGCCGACGTCGCGCTCCCCGTCGCCCGCCGCTTCATCGACGCCGTTACCGAAAAGGCGGTCGGTCAGGATGTCCTGAAGTCGGTCACCCCCGGCCAGATGGTCATCAAGATCGTCCATGACGAACTGGTCGAGACGCTGGGCGGGATGGAGGTCGAAGGCCTCAAGCTCGATGCGCGCCCTCCGGTCGTGATCATGATGGTCGGCCTGCAGGGCTCTGGGAAAACGACCACCACCGCCAAGCTCGCCAAGCTGATCCGCGAACGCCACGGCAAGAAGGCGCTGATGGCCTCGCTCGACGTCAACCGTCCGGCCGCGCAAGAGCAGCTGGCGGTGCTGGGCACGCGGGTCGAGGTCGCCACCCTGCCGATCATCGCCGGGCAACAGCCGGTCGACATTGCGCGCCGGGCGATGGAGGCTGCCAAGCTTCAGAACTTCGACGTGCTGCTGCTCGACACCGCCGGGCGTCTGCACGTCGATGATGCGCTGATGGCCGAGATGAAGGCGGTCGCTGGCGTGTCGTCGCCGGGTGAAGTGCTGCTGGTTGTCGATTCGTTGACAGGTCAGGACGCGGTCAACGTCGCGCAGAGCTTCACCAATGAAGTGCCGCTGACCGGCGTGGTGCTGACCCGCATGGATGGCGACGCCCGCGGCGGTGCGGCGCTCTCGATGCGCGCGGTCACCGGCAAGCCGATCAAGTTTGCCGGCACCGGCGAAAAGCTCGACGCGATCGAGCCTTTCCGCCCCGGTTCGGTCGCCGACCGCATCCTCGGCATGGGCGACGTCGTCAGCCTGGTCGAAAAGGCGGCGGCGACGATCAAGGAAGAGGACGCCGAAAAGCTCGCTCGCAATCTCGAGAAGGGCAAATTCGATCTCGACGATCTTGCCATGCAGTTGAAGCAGATGCGCAACATGGGCGGCCTCGGGATGCTCGCCGGCATGATGCCGGGGATGAAGAAGGCCAAGGCCGCGATGCAGGCGAGCGGCATGGACGACAAGGTGCTGATCCACATGGAGGCGATCATCTCCTCGATGACCGCCAAGGAACGCGCCAACCCCGATCTCATGAACGCCAAGCGCAAGAAGCGCGTTGCCGCGGGCAGCGGGACCGATGTGCAGACGGTCAACAAGGTGCTCAAGATGCACCAGGAAATGGCCCGCGCGATGAAGCAGATCAAAAAGATGGGCGGTCTCAAGGGCCTTGCCGCGATGTTTGGCGGCGGCGGTGGCCCGATGGGCGGCATGGGCGGCATGGGCGGCATGGGCGGCATGGGCGGCATGGGGGGCGGCGCAGGCGGTCTTCCCGGCCTCGGTGGCCCCGGCGGCATCTCGGGTCCGGGGGGCGGCCTACCCGGTCTCGGTGGTCCTCCGCGGTTCAAGAAATAGTTTCAAGTCAGAAGTTTCGGTTCAAAAGTTCAATTCTCTCGAAAGGTAACTACTCATGTCGATTTCCATCCGGCTCTCGCGCGGCGGTGCCAAGAAGCGTCCCTATTACCGCATCGTTGTCGCCAACAGCCGCTCGCCCCGTGACGGCAAGTACCTCGAGCAGATCGGCACCTATAACCCGCTGCTCGCCAAGGATTCGGCCGACCGCGTGAAGCTGGTCGAGGACCGCGCCCGCTACTGGCTCGGCGTCGGCGCGCAGCCGACCGATCGCGTCGCCCGCTTCCTCGATGCCGCCGGCATCAAGGAGCGTGCGGTCCGCGTGAACCCCAAGAAGGGTGAGCCGGGCGAGAAGGCCAAGGAGCGCGCCGAAGAGCGTGCCGCCAAGATCGCCGAAGCCGAGGAAGCCGCACGCGCTGCCGAGGAAGAAGCCAAGGCCGCTGCCGCTGCCCCGGCCGAGGAAGCTCCGGCTGAAGAAGCGCCTGCAGCCGAAGAAGCCGCCACCGAAGAACAGGCCGAAGGCTAAGCCACGATGAGTTCCAAGCCCGTCACCCTTGCCGCCATCGCCGGCGCGCACGGGGTGGCGGGCGAGGTGCGCCTGAAGCTGTTCGGCGAGGGGATTGCGACGCTTGCCAAGCAGAAGAGCTTCAATGGCGGCGCGTTGACCCTCGTGAAGATCCGCGAGGACGGGAAGGGCGGGGCAATTGCCCGGCTTGCCGAGAGCAGTACTCGCGCCGATGCTGAGAAGCTGCGCGGCACGGTGCTGACCGTCCCCCGCGATGCCCTCCCGCCGCTGGCCGAGGGCGAATTCTACCACGCCGACCTCCTCGGCCTGCCCGTGGTCACAGACGCCGGAAATGCGATCGGCACCGTCGCCGCGATCGAGAATTTCGGCGCGACCGACATCATCGAAATCGCGCTGGATCCCGCCCCCGCCAAGGGTCCCAAAACCTTCATGGTCCCGATGATCCCGGCGGCGGTGATCGAGTGGGACGCGACAAGGCTTGTGATCGGAGCCGCATTCGCCGAAGATTGAGGCCTATGGTCGTCGCTCTGCTCGCCTTCGCGCTGGTTGTTGTCATTCTCGTCATGGCAACGCTCGGAGCCGTGCTACTGGTGCGGTTCGTTTTGGGCTCCGGCAACCGCGCGGGGCGCGTGATCGCCGCTGCTCTGGGCGGGCCCATGATCGTGATTCTGCCGATTTTCCTGCTGGGATGGTCGAACGATCCTGGGCGTTCGGCGGTAGATCTGGTGGCGGTGTTCGTCATATTGCTGGTAGCGCTTGTCAGCCTCGGCTGGCCGGTCGCGCATTTCGCCACGCGGCGGCTCGACCGGCTAACCGGGTTCGACCCCAAGGTTTTCGAGTAGGGCGCGCGGGCGGTGCAGGCGATCAGCACCGCGCTGTGGCACCGCATTGCGGCTCACGAGATCGGCCCGGCGGACGCATCGCTTTCCTTTGCCGCCCGGCTCGCGCGCGAGAACCGCTGGAGCCTGTCGCACGCCGAACGGGTGATCGGCGAATACAAGCGCTTCTGCTATCTGGCGATGACAGCAGGCCACGAGGTGACGCCCTCCGACGCGGTCGACCAGGCCTGGCATCTCCACCTCACCTACAGCCGCGATTACTGGCAGCGCTTCTGCCGCGAGGTGCTGAGGCACGATCTCCACCACGGACCGACCGAGGGCGGGCCGGTCGAGCGGGACCGCTTCTACCGCCAATATGCCATGACCCTTGCCGCTTACGAGACCGCCTTCGGCACCGCGCCGCCCGCCGACATCTGGCCGGGCGCGCATCGGCGTTTTGCCGTCGATCCACAGGGTTTTCGCGTTAACCTTTTGCATGATATTGTGCTGACACGCCGGGTCGCGCTGGCGCTGGGCCTTATCCTCATTGCCGCGGGGTGGCTTGCGGGAAGGATGATGTGATGCAGCTGTTCTCGTCCTGGACGGGCAGCGATTTCCTGCTGTTCTACAGCGTCTTGCTGGCATTCGCCGGCGCCAGCGCATGGTTGATCCCGTCCCTTCTGCGCGAAGGCGGACGCCGGGCCAGCCTCGATGATGTCGACAGCATTGCCGTGCTTACCGGCGGGCCTGCGCGGCTCGCCGATTCGGCCCTCGCCGAGCTCTATGTCCAGGGCGGTCTGATCGGGGGCGAGAAGGGAAAGCTTCAGGTCAGCCGCTGCGAGGCGGCGGTCTCGCCTGCGGCGAAGACGCTGCTGGCGGCAGGCGGGCAGCTTTCGTTCGCCGATGCGAAGAAGGCACTCGATGTCCATGCCGATGTGGTAGCAGCGCGGCTCCAGCGTGCAGGGCTCCTGATGCGCGATGCGGACTACACCCGGCTGCGTTGGCTTTCGGTGATGCCTTTGGCGGCGCTGTTCGTGATCGGGACTTATCGCGAGCGGGCGGGCGACGCGGTGGGCGAGCCTACCGGCTTTCTGGTGCTCCTGATGATCGTGACCGCTGCGCTCGCATTGGTCCGCTTCTTTACGATCGACTCGCGCACCGCTGCCGGGATCGAAGCGGTGCGCGATCTGCGCGAGAGGAACGGCCGCTTCGCGCGCGCACCTCTGCCCGACGAGGCGGCGATGGCGGTCGCGCTGTTCGGCACCGCGGTGCTGGTCGGCACGCCGTGGGAGCCGGTCCACGCGCTGCGCAAGCCCGAAGGCGATGGCAACAGCGGCGGCGGCGATGGCGGAAGCAGTGATGGCGGATCGGGCTGCGGCGGCGGTGGCTGCGGCGGTTGCGGGGGCTGATTTCCGCGCGTAAGTGGCGGGCATGACCAAGCTTCCTGTCGCCGTCGTGCAAGCCGCTCCTGTCCCGCTCGATTTTCAGGGGGGGATCGACAAGGCCGTGTCCCTTGCCCGCGCGGCGGTGGAGAGCGGCGCGAAGGTGGTCGCTTTCGGCGAGACCTTTCTCGGGGGCTATCCGCTGTGGCTCGACGAGGCGCCGGGTGCCGCGCTGTGGGACCATCCGGGGGCAAAGGCGCTGCATCGGATCATGCTCGAACAGGCCGTGGTCGCCAATGACGAGCGGCTGCTGCCCTTGCAGGAACTGGCCGATGCAAGCGGGGCTGTGATCAGCATCGGCGCGCATGAGCGGGTGCGCCGCAGCCTCGTCAACAACCAGCTGACCTTTCGCCCCGGCCTGCCGGTGCTCGATCACCGCAAGCTGGTGCCGACCCATGGCGAGCGCCTGATCTGGGCGCGCGGTGATGGATCGACCTTGGGTGTGCATCAGGCGGAATGGGGCCGCCTCGGCTCGCTGATCTGCTGGGAGCACTGGATGCCCTTGGCGCGCGCGGCGATGCACAATCTGGGCGAGGATGTGCACGTCGCCGCCTGGCCGACGGTGCGCGAGAGCCACGCGATCGCCTCACGGCACTATGCGATGGAGGGGCGCTGCTTCGTGCTGGCGGCGGGGCTGGTGCAGGTGAAGGACGATTTGCTTGAGGGGTTGGAGCGGGTGGGCGGTGATGCCGACGCGCGCGAACTGCTGGAGGCGATCCCCGCCGAGGTGCTCAACCGCGGCGGCTCCCTGATCGCCGCGCCCGACACCCGTGTGATCGCGCAGGCGGGTGAGGGGGAGGAGACTTTGCTGGCGGAGCTCGACCTCGCCGAAGTGGCCGAGGGGCTGACGAACCTCGATACGGATGGGCACTATGCGCGGCCGGATGTGTTCGAGTTGACGGTGGATACGCGGGCGAAGGATGGGGTCGCATGGCAATAGTCTCAGGGATTGTTTTGCTCGCCTTTTTGGCCGGTCTGGCCATGCTGTTCGGGTTCATCGCCAATGTTGGATTCAAGCGCAGCTCGCCCGCGAGACGTGCAGGCTACGCAGCGGCTGCGCTGGGTGTACTGATGACCCTGCCTGCCTATGTGGCGCTGGCAGCGGCAGGAGCAGCGGTCGTCTCCTATGTTGGAGTGGCGGTTGGCACCGGGCTCCTTTCGGCGCTAGCCTTCCCGCTCGCGCTTGTCGTGACCAGGCGCAAGCCAGTTGAACCGGATCATTCGGTGTTCGACTGAATGACCTTCGCTGCAACCATCCTCACGCTCTACCCCGAGATGTTCCCCGGGCCGCTAGGGCACTCCATCGCGGGGCGCGCGCTGGCTTATGGCAAGTGGGCCTACGAGACGGTGCAGATCCGCGACTTCGCCACCGACAAGCACCGCACCGTCGATGATACGCCGGCGGGCGGCGGGGCTGGGATGGTGCTGAAGTGCGATGTGCTGGGAAGGGCTTTGGATAGTGTAATCCTCCCCGGAACGGGGAGGGGGA
>PNKW01000022.1 GCA_013822695.1 Erythrobacter sp.
AAATGCGGCTCCTATTCCTCAGAAGGAGGCAAACCGATACGCAAAGTTTTACCGATATTTGCCGAACTTTGCTTCGTTCGAGCGATAGCTTCGTCTTCGCAGCGCCGGTCATGGAAGAAAACTGCGGCGGCCGGTCCGCGTTTTATGTCTAAAATCGACTTCGCCGATTGGCAAAAGCAGTCAGCCCATGCCCCCGGTGGCAGTGCTCAATAATCCGGCCACTCACAAAACATAAAGAAAACAATAAGATATGGATGAAGTGGTGTGAGTAGCGTGAGTTGATCCCGGTTAACCGGTACGTTTCGAACCACAGACTGGTCCTAAAATCACCCAGTCATCGTAAGGCGACTGGTGAAAAAATTAATTAAATCATGCAACTAATTGGTCGGGGAGAGAGGATTCGAACCTCCGGCCCCTGCCTCCCGAAGACAGTGCTCTACCAGGCTGAGCTACTCCCCGACCGTGTCGTTCCCGCGCGGCAAAACTGCCCTGCGGGTCGAGGCAAGGCGCGCCCTATAGGTGTGGATGGGCATGGTGGCAAGCGGGCAATTGCGGCTTATAGGTGGAGCCATGGCGAGCAGCGCGATTCCCCTTTCTCCCCCGGTAGAAGCTCATCCCGAGCAGCAATATCTCAATCTGATGCTCCAGATCTGGGAGACCGGCAGCGAGCGCGTCGATCGCACCGGGGTGGGCACGCGCTCGGTATGCGGGGCGGTGCTGCGATTCGATCTCGGCGGGGGCGCGATGCCGCTGCTCACCACCAAGCGGGTCTACTGGAAGACCGCGACGCGCGAGCTGCTGTGGTTCCTCACAGGTGAGACCAACATTCGTCCGCTGGTTCTCCAGGGGGTGAAGATCTGGAACGAGTGGCCCCACGCGCGCTACGTCCGCGAGACGGGCGATCCGGTCAGCCTCGATGATTTCGTCCAGCGAATCGCCGAGGACGAGGCCTTCGCGCAGCGCTGGGGGGATCTTGGGCCGGTCTATGGCAAGCAGTGGGTCGACTGGCCGACCTATCGCTACCGCCCGGACGGGCTGTTCGAACGGGGCGAGGGGATCAACCAGGTCGCGCAGGTGATCGAATCGCTGCGCACCAGCCCCGGCAGCCGCCGCCACATCATCGAGGGCTGGAACGTCGCCGAGCTTGACCGCATGGCATTGCCGCCGTGCCACAAGACCTACCAGTTCCATGTCGCAGGGGAGGGGGCGGACGCCCGCCTCAATTGCCTCCTCTACCAGCGCAGCTGCGATGTCGCGCTGGGCCTGCCGTTCAACCTGTGGTCGGCCGCGCTGCTCACCCGGATGATCGCGCAGCAGGTGGACATGCAACCGGGCGAGCTGGTGTGGATGGGGGGGGACGTCCACCTCTATTTGAATCACGCGCACCTGATCGAGGAACAGCTTGCGCGCCAGCCGCAAGGCCACCCCAGGCTGGAGATTACGCGAAAGCCCGAAACAATTTTCGGATATAAAATCGACGACTTCGCGGTGCATGATTACGCGCCGCTACCGCCGATCAGCGCCCCTGTTGCGGTCTGAGCGGGCCTTGTGCGTCGCGCTTGACCGCTCCCCGCGCTTGAAATAAAAATACGTATTCAAGCAATGATCACATCCGCTCCGCGCGTTGTCGATCACCACGGGGAGAGCGTGAGAGATGGCCGATCAGGCGACACCGTCAGACAGCAACCGTCCGGCGCTCGCGTTGCACGTGCCCGAGCCGAAATACCGGCCCGGCGACACTGCCGACTTCTCGCATATCGACATCGGGCAGCCCGGCGATCAACCGCGCCCGGATGAGGGGATCCACCCCTCCCAGATGGCAGGGCTAGCCTATGGGCTCGTGCGGGTGCTGGGAGACGACAATCAGGCCCATGGGCCCTGGAACCCGCGCCTCTCGCCGGAAACCTTGCGCACCATGCTCGGCCACATGGCGCTGGTGCGGGCCTTCGACGAACGCATGTTCCGCGGGCAAAGGCAGGGCAAGACCAGCTTCTACATGAAGTGCACCGGTGAGGAGGCGACCTCGATCGCGCCCGCCATGGCGCTCGCCAGCGACGACATGATCTTCCCCTCCTATCGCCAGCAGGGCATCCTGCTGGTGCGCGGCTATCCGCTGATCGAGATGATCAACCAGATCTATTCGAACAAGGCCGACAAGCTGAAGGGCCGCCAGCTGCCGATCATGTATTCGAGCCGCGAGCACAGCTTCTTCAGCATCTCGGGCAACCTTGCCACCCAATGCCCGCAGGCGGTGGGCTGGGCGATGGCAAGCGCGGCGCGCGGCGACAGCCGGATCGCGGCCAGCTGGGTGGGCGAGGGCAGCACCGCCGAGGGCGACTTCCACTCGGCCTGCACCTTCGCTGCGGTCTACAATGCCCCGGTGATCCTCAATGTGGTCAACAACCAGTGGGCGATTTCGAGCTTTTCCGGGTTCGCCGGGGCCGAGCGCACCACCTTTGCCGCACGTGGCCTTGGCTACGGGATCGCCGCGCTCCGGGTCGACGGCAACGACGCGCTCGCCTGCTATGCCGCCACCGAATGGGCCGCGAACCGCGCGCGTGGCAACCACGGGCCGACCCTGATCGAATATTTCACCTACCGCGCAGAGGGCCACTCCACCTCGGACGATCCCTCGGGCTACCGTTCTGCGCAGGAGCGCGAGGAATGGCCTCTGGGCGATCCGGTGACGCGGCTCAAGAAGCACCTCATCGCCATCGGCGAATGGGACGAGGACCGCCACGCCGCTATGGACCTCGAATGTGCCGAGCGCGTGAAGACCACCACCAAGGAGGCCGAGAAGAACGGCATCCTCGGCCATGGTCTCCACCACCCGTTCCACACCATGTTCGAGGACGTCTACGAGGAACTGCCCTGGCACCTCGAGGAGCAGGCTGACCAGGCCATCCGCGAACGCATCGCCAAGTTCGGCACCGAAAGGCCCTTCGGATGAGCGACCACCCCGCAAACCTGGGCGAGAACGTGATCGCCGACGCCCCCGAGCGCCGCCTCAACATGATCGAGGCGATCAACGAAGCGCTCGACATCATGCTCGCGCGTGATCCCGATGTGATCATCATGGGCGAGGATGTCGGCTATTTCGGCGGTGTGTTTCGCGCCACGGCGGGCTTGCAGGCCAAGCACGGCAAGACCCGCGTGTTCGATACGCCGATCAGCGAATGCGGCATTATCGGCGTCGCGGTTGGGATGGGCGCTTACGGCCTGCGCCCCGTGCCCGAAATCCAGTTCGCCGACTATATCTACCCCGGTCTCGACCAGCTGATCTCCGAAGCCGCGCGGCTGCGCTACCGTTCGGCGGGCGACTATATCGCGCCGATGACGGTGCGCTCGCCTTTCGGGGGCGGTATTTTTGGCGGGCAGACCCACAGCCAGAGCCCCGAGGCATTGTTTACCCATGTCGCGGGTCTCAAGACCGTGATCCCGGCGACCCCTTATGACGCCAAGGGGCTGCTGATTTCCGCAATCGAAGACAATGATCCGGTGATCTTCTTCGAGCCCAAGCGCATCTATAACGGCCCCTTCACCGGCTTCTACGACAAGCCGGTCGAGCCGTGGAAGAAGCACCCCGATTCGGGCGTGCCAGAAGGCTACTACAAGGTGCCGCTCGGCAAGGCCCGCAAGGTGCGCGAGGGCGAGGCGCTGACCGTGCTCGCCTATGGCACCATGGTCCACGTCGCCGAAGCCGTCTGCCGCGAGAAGGGCGTCGATGCCGAAATCCTCGACCTGCGCACACTGGTACCGCTCGACATCAAGGCGATCGAGGCTTCGGTGGAGAAGACCGGGCGCTGCCTGATCGTCCACGAGGCGACCCGGACTTCGGGCTTCGGCGCGGAATTGTCGGCGCTGGTCACCGAGCGCTGCTTCTACCACCTCGAAGCGCCGGTCGAACGCGTCACCGGCTTCGACACACCCTATCCCCACAGCCTCGAATGGGCCTATTTCCCCGGCCCGGTCCGCATCGGCGAGGCGATCGACAAGCTTTTGAGCGAGTAACCGCGATGGCCAAGTTCATTTTCAAGATGCCCGACGTGGGCGAAGGCGTGGCCGAGGCGGAAGTCGTCGAATGGCACGTCAAGGTCGGCGACCGCGTCGAGGAAGACCAGCACATCGTCGACGTGATGACCGACAAGGCGACGATCGACATCGAAAGCCCGGTCTCGGGCGTGGTGACGACGCTGGCGGGCGAGGTGGGTGACACCGTCGCGATCGGCGGGATGCTGCTGGTGATCGAGACCGAAGGCGACTCTGGCGGCGAGGCGACCGAAGAGGAAGCCGAAGCCGAGGCCGAGCAGATCGAGGACGACATGTCCGATGAGGGTGAGGCTGAGGAGGTGGCCGTAAAGCCCCTTCCCGTGGGGGAAGGGGTTGGGGATGGGGGTCCTACGGTCAAACCCGGAGACACCCTCGCACTGTCGGACCCCCACCCCCCGGCCCCCTCCCACAAGGGAGGGGGGGATAAGGTCCTCGCCAGCCCCGCTGTGCGGCAGCGCGCAAAGGATCTCGGCATCGACCTTACGCAGGTCAAGCCCGCCGCCGATGGCCGCGTGCGCCATGCCGATCTCGACGCCTTCCTCGCCTATAATGCGGGGAGCGGCTTTGGCGCAGCAGGCAAGGCGCGGGCCGACGAGACGATCAAGGTCATCGGCCTGCGCAAGCGCATCGCCCAGAACATGGCCGCGGCCAAGCGCCACATCCCGCACTTCACCTATGTCGAAGAATGCGACGTCACCGACTTGGAAGAACTGCGTGCGCAGTTGAACGCGGCGCGCGGCGATCGACCCAAGCTCACCATGCTGCCGCTGCTGATCACCGCTATCTGCAAGTGTGTGCCGCAGTTCCCGATGATCAACGCGCGCTATGATGACGAGGCGAATGTCGTCACCCGCTACGGCGCGTTGCATCTCGGCATGGCGGCGCAGACCGACAGTGGGTTGATGGTGCCGGTGATTCGCGACGCGCAGAGCCGCAACCTGTGGCAGCTCGCCCGCGAGATCGGCCGCCTCGCCGAGGCCGCGCGCAGCGGCAAGGCGAGTTCGGAGGAGCTGTCGGGCTCGACGCTGACCGTCACCTCGCTCGGGCCGCTCGGCGGGGTCGCGACCACCCCGGTCATCAACCGCCCCGAGGTCGCGATCATCGGCCCCAACCGCATCGTCGAGCGCCCGATGTTCGTCCCCGACGGGATGGGCGGCGAGCGCATCGCCAAGCGCAAGCTGATGAACATCTCGATCTCCTGCGACCACCGCGTGGTCGACGGGCATGATGCGGCAAGCTTCATCCAGGCGATCAAGAAGCTGATCGAGACCCCGGCGCTGTTGCTGGTCGATTGATTGGGGTAATGTCGGCGGCGGGAGGTGTCCGGCATGATCTGTGATCCGCGCATCGACGAATACATCGCCAAGGCGGCACCCTTTGCGCAGCCGATCCTTACGCATCTCCGCGCGCTGGTTCACCAGGCGCTGCCGGAGGCCGAGGAGACCATCAAGTGGGGCATGCCGCATTTCATGGTGGGCGGGAAGAACGTCGTCGGCCTCGCGGCGTTCAAGGCTCACGCTTCGGTGGTGATCCACCACGAGGAGCGCACCGGCGAGGGCATGGGTGCCTTGGGCAAGCTCGCGAGCCTTGCCGATCTGCCGCCCGACGAGGAACTGATCGCGCGCTTTCAGGTCGGTCAGGGAGCGCTTGCCAGGCCGCGGCCGAAGCCCGCTCCGAGGCCCGAGCTTCCCGTCCCGCCCGCATTGGCCGCCGCGCTCGATTCAGCGCCCGCCGCGCGCGCCGCCTTCGATTCCTTCGCCCCGTCGCACCGCCGCGAATATGTCGAGTGGATCGCCGACGCCAAGCGCGAGGACACCCGGGCCAAGCGGGTTGCGCAGGCGGTGGAATGGCTCGCCGAAGGCAAGAAGCGCCACTGGAAGTACGAGAACTGCTGAGCGTCTCGCGGGCCGCTCAAAATTTGCCGCAATGGCCGTTGACAGCCCGATGCACCGGCCCTAATGGCGCTGCTCCACGAACGGGACGGCGCAGCCGGAACGTTCGGAAGGACAAGATGCGCGGGTGTAGCTCAGTCGGTTAGAGCGTCGGCCTGTCACGCCGAAGGTCGCGGGTTCGAGCCCCGTCACTCGCGCCACTTGTTCCTCGGGAAGGCCGCAAGGGCCATGCGAAGGCGGGCGTTTAGTCCGCCTTTTCTTTTGGCTTTGGCGGGCTCCAGCTCCCCGTTTCCATCCAGATCAGGAAGCGCCGCAAGGGCAGCAGCCAGATGAGCCCGAGCACGGTATAAACGACCGCCTGCGCGCCGCCCGACCAGGTGCCGATGATGTCCGGCGCATAGCGCGCGATCACCACGCCATAGATGATCAGCAGGATGAACAGGCTGACGATGCCGAAGGGGATACGCCAGGTCGGGGTCTCGCGCATGTCTCAGAGGCTTCCGTAGATCCGGGTGGGAGTGACGACCGCGTCCAGCGGCTTGTCGTGGGGCTCGGTCGGCAGGGTATCGCAGGCTTGCGCGTCCCATGCGAGGCCAACGGCGAGGGCGGGGGGATGTTCCGCGAGCCAGCGGTCATAATGCCCGCCGCCCTGTCCGAGCCGCTCGAGCGCGGGGGTGAAGCCCACCAGCGGGACGAAGAGCACGTCGGGCACCAGCGGCTCGGCGTCGGCGGCAGGCTGGAGGATGCCGAAGGGGCCGACTTCCAGATCGTCCTGCGCGTAAGGATCGGTGTGGTGGCGGAAGCTCATCGGGGCGTCAGGTGAAGTGAAATGGGGCAGGGCGATGGTGTGCCCGGCGTCGCGGAAGAAGCGCGCGTAGGCCGCCGCCGGGGCCTCGAAGGGGCCGGCATGATAGACGCCGATCACCGCCTCGGCCGGAATACGCGCGAGTAGCGGGGCAGGGGGGCGGTGGAACAGCAGACCGCGGATCGCATCAGGCAGGGCCTCGACATGCGCCTTACGCGCGGCGCGCAGGGTCTTGCGGAGTTCGGATTTGGTGGGGTCGGTCATTGGATCAGGCGGTAGACCCCGAGTGGGTTAGCGGCAAGGACATGCGTCGCTCGCCCCTCCACCACCTTCGGTGGTTCCCCTCCCCTTAAGGGGAGGATCATCGGCCGCAGGCCGCAAGCGCGAACGCGCGCCCGGAAGGGTGGCCCCGCAGGGGCCGGGCCCCTGGAGGAACCGCATCGCGGAGGCGATGCGAAAATCAAGAAAGTGACGGAACCACCATGGGTCGTTTGCGCTAGAAATCCTCTGACGCGTGGTACGTCAGGTGGGCGCCGTATACCCGAGACTTCCGGACGAACCGGCAGGCAAGGGCAGGGACAGCTCCCATTTGGATTACTTATAGCCTCAGGGATATTCAATCGGCTCGTGCCGGGCAGTCCCGCCGCCCTCTATCTAGGCGCTCGCGGCGGCCGCTTCAAGCGCGGCGGCGCTGGCCTCGGCCGCGGCGGCGAGGGCCTCGAGGCGCGCGGCGAGCTCCGCATCGGCGGCCGGGACCGCAGCAGCCTCGCCGAACAGGTCGAACTGCGGCACCGGTCCGAGGGCGGGGGCGTCAGTCGCGGGCGGCGAGGAAGGGCGCGCCGCCGCCTCGCGCGCTTCGGCAAGCTCGGTCTCGAGCCGGGCGATGGTTTCGCGCGCGGCGTCGAGTTCGGCCGTGTCCGGTTCAGGGGCAGGAGCCGGTTCGGCGATTTCGGCCAGACGCTTGCGCGCCTGATCGAGTTCGTCGGCCATGAACAGCCCGGCAAACAGCAGATTCTGTGCTTCCAGCGGCGCGCGCGCTTGCCCGAGCTGCGCATATTTCTCGGCGATCATCGCCCCCAGCGCGCGGATGTGTGCCTCCTGCCCGTCAGCGCAGGCGACGGTGTAGGTCTTGGGGCCGATGCTGAGAGTGACGGTGCTCATGGGGCCGGCCTATTCCTCGAGCGTTGCCAGAAGTGCGTCAAGTTCGCGAAGGCTTTCAGCGACTTGCTCGCGCAGTTTCTCATGGACATTGACCAGCTCGACCACCCGGGCCGAGCTGTTCGCGGCCTTGCCTTCGCCCTCGCCGAGCGCCCCGCGGGCAGCGTCGATGCGCGCCATCGCGGCCTCGATGCGGGTTACGGCGGATGCGATGCGGTCGGCGCTCATGCGCGTTACCGATACCAACAGAAGGGTGCTTGCGCAAAGCCTTGGAGCGGGCTGTTGATAAGTGACCGCGCGGGCCCGGGCGGGGATTGGCGGCGGCAAAGGTTGACCTCCCCCTTGGGCTCGGCAATGGCACACCCCGACCGGAACCGGGGTCGAATCGCGCGAGGGTGCGCGGGCGGCCACCGCAGGAGAACAGCGTGCCGATGAGCCTCGATGCCGCCCGCCTTCAGCCGATGGCCAACGCCATCCGCGCCCTTTCGATGGACGCGGTCGAGGCGGCCAATTCGGGGCACCCGGGGATGCCGATGGGCATGGCCGACGCGGCGACCGTGCTGTTCACGCGCCATCTGAAGTTCGATCCGACCGCGCCCGACTGGGCCGACCGCGACCGCTTCGTGCTGAGCGCCGGGCACGGCTCGATGCTGATCTACAGCCTGCTCTATCTGACGGGCTACGCCGCGCCGACGATCGACGACATCCGCAATTTCCGTAAGCTGGGCTCGCCTTGCGCCGGCCACCCCGAGAACTTCCTGCTCGACGGCGTCGAATGCACCACCGGCCCGCTGGGGCAGGGCCTTGCCATGGCGGTGGGCATGGCCATGGCCGAGCGGCATCTGAACGCGGTCTATGGCGACGAGCTCGTTGATCACCGCACCTGGGTGGTCGCGGGTGATGGCTGCCTGATGGAGGGCATCAACCACGAGGCGATCGGCCTCGCCGGGCACCTGAAGCTCGGGCGGCTCAACGTGCTGTGGGACGACAACCGCATCACCATCGACGGGGCGACCGACCTCAGCTCATCCGAGGATATCAAGGCGCGCTACATCGCGACCGGATGGCATGTCACCGAGTGTGACGGGCATGATTTCGCCGATATCGACCGCGCGCTCGCCGAGGCCAAGGCTGACCCGCGCCCCTCGCTGATCGCGTGCCGCACGCTGATCGGCAAGGGCGCGCCCAACAAGCAGGGCACCAGCGGCGTCCACGGGGCGGCGCTCGGTGCGGCGGAGGTCGCTGCCGCGCGCGAGACGCTGGGCTGGTCGCACGCGCCTTTCGTGGTGCCCTCGGAGATCCTCGCCGACTGGCACAGCGCCGCCGAACCGGGCCGCGCCGCGCACGGCGCCTGGGCCGGACGGCTCGAAGCCTCGGAGAAGAAGGGCGATTTTCTCGCCCGGATGGCACCGATCACCGACCGCGTGCCCGCCGCGATCGAGGCTTATGTTCGCGGCCTCGTCGCTGCCCCCCAGAAGATCGCGACCCGCAAGGCGTCCGAAATGGCGCTCGGTCCGCTGACTGCCGCGATCCCGAAGCTGGTGGGTGGTTCGGCGGACCTGACCGGATCGAACAACACCAAAACGCCCTCGACCCTGCCGATGACCGCCGCGGACTACTCCGGGCGCTACGTCTATTACGGCATCCGCGAATTCGGCATGGCGGCGGCGATGAACGGGATGGCGCTGCACGGCGGGATCGTGCCCTATGGCGGCACCTTCCTGATCTTCTCCGACTATTGCCGCAACGCGATCCGCCTGTCGGCGCTTCAGCAGACCGGGGTGGTCTACGTTTTGACGCACGACTCCATCGGGTTGGGCGAGGACGGGCCGACCCACCAGCCGGTCGAACAGGTGATGAGCCTGCGCCTGATCCCCAACCTCAACGTCTATCGCCCGGCCGATGTGATCGAGACGGCGGAATGCTGGGCGCTGGCATTGACGACACCCGAGACGCCCTCGGTGCTGGCGCTGACCCGCCAGAACCTGCCGCAGCTGCGCGGGGAGGGCGAGGAGAACTGGACGCAGAGCGCCAACCGCTGTGCATTGGGCGCCTACCGCCTGCGTGCCGCCGTCGCCGGGCGCAAGGTCGTGCTCGTCGCCACCGGCTCGGAAGTTGCACTGGCGGTGGATTGCGCGGCTGAGCTTGAAGCTGCAGGGATCGGCGCGGATGTCGTGTCGATGCCGTGCATGGAATTGTTCGACGCCCAGCCCGAGGCCTACAAGGCCGACCTCCTCCCCGCCGATGCGCTGATCGTCTCGATCGAGGCAGGCTCGACCCTCGGGTGGGAACGCTATACCGGCCGTTCCGGCATCAACATCGGGCTCGACAGCTTCGGCGCTTCGGCTCCGGCGGAAGATCTGTTTGCCCACTTCGGCTTCACCGTGCAGGCCATCGTCCCGCAGATCATGAACAAGCTCAAGAACTAAGTAGGAGTATCTCTCATGGCTACCAAAGTCGCCATCAACGGCTTCGGCCGCATCGGCCGCCTCGTCGCCCGCGCCATTCTCGAGCGCAGCGACCATGATCTCGATCTGGTCGCGATCAACGATCTCGCCGATGCCAAGTCGAATGCGCTGCTGTTCGCCTTCGACTCGGTCCATGGCCGTTTCAACGGCGAAGTGACCGCCGACGGCGATGCCATCATCGTCAACGGCAAGCGTATCGCGGTGACCGCCGAGAAGGACCCGGGCAAGCTCCCGCACGCCGCCATGGGCATCGACATCGTGCTCGAATGCACCGGTTTCTTCCAGTCCGATGAGGCCTCGCGCCCGCACCTGGCCGCCGGGGCCAAGCGCGTCGTGATCTCGGCGCCCGCCACCGGCGTTGCCAAGACCATCGTCTACGGCGTCAACCACGAGACGCTGACCGCCGAGGACGAGATCATCTCCAACGCGAGCTGCACCACCAACTGCCTCGCGCCGGTCGCCAAGGTGCTCAACGATGTCATCGGCATCGAGCGCGGGTTCATGACCACGATCCATTCCTATACCAACGATCAGAAGATGCTCGACCAGATCCACAAGGATCCGCGCAGGGCGCGGGCGGGGGCGCAGAACATGATCCCCACCACCACCGGCGCCGCGCGCGCAGTGGGCCTGGTGCTGCCGGAATTGAAGGGCAAGCTCGATGGCTCCTCGGTGCGCGTGCCGACGCCGAATGTCTCGATGGTCGATCTCGTCTTCACCCCCTCGCGCGACACCACCGCCGAGGAAATCAACGCCGCGCTCAAGGCTGCAGCGGAAGGCGCGATGAAGGGCGTGCTCGACTATACCGACCAGCCGCTGGTTTCGAGCGATTTCAACCACTACCCGGCCTCTTCGACTATTGATTCGCTGGAAACCAGCGTGATGGAAGGCAAGCTTGCCCGCGTCGTCAGCTGGTATGACAACGAATGGGGCTTCTCCAACCGCATGGTCGACACCGCCGGGGTGGTGGCGAAGTTCTTGTGAGGTAATCCTCCCCTTCAGGGGAGGGGGACCATCCGCAGGATGGTGGAGGGGCACCCGCCACTGTTCGGATCATCCGAGGGTGCCCCTCCACCCCGCGCGTTCCGCGTGCGGTTCCCCTCCCCCGATGGGGGAGGATCGGAGTGAGCAATGCCCAAGTTCAAGACCATCGATGATCTTCCCGCCGACCTCACCGGCGAAATCGCGCTTGTCCGCGTCGATCTGAACCTCCCCATGAAGGACGGCTCGGCGACCGACGTGACGCGGGTCGAGGCGGTCAAGCCCACCATTCTCGAACTCGCAGGGCGCGGCGCGAAGGTGCTGCTGCTGGCGCATTTCGGTCGCCCCGGCGGCGCGCGTTCCTCGGTGCTCTCGACCAGCATGGTGATCGGCGATGTCGAGAAGGTGCTCGGCGAAGAGATCATGTTCATCCCCGAGCTCGCCGGGCCGGTGGTCGCGCAGTCGATCGGCATCCTGCGCGCAGGCGACATTGGCCTGCTCGACAACACCCGCTTCTGGCCGGGCGAGGAGACGAACGACCCCGAGCTCGCCAAGGCGATCGCGGCGCACGGCACGCTCTACGTCAACGATGCCTTCAGCGCCGCGCACCGCGCGCATGCGACGACCGAGGGGCTGGCGCATCTGCTTCCGGCCTATGCGGGCCGCTCGATGGAGGCGGAGCTCAAGGCCTTGGACGCTGCCCTCGGCTCGCCCGAGCAGCCGGTCGCGGCGGTGGTTGGCGGGGCCAAGGTCTCGACCAAGCTTGCCGTGCTCGAGAACCTGGTGGGCAAGGTGCAGCACCTCATCATCGGCGGGGGCATGGCCAACACCTTCCTCGTTGCCCGAGGCGTGAATGTCGGCAAGAGCCTGTGCGAGCATGACCTCGCCCCCACCGTCACCGCGATCATGGACGAGGCCGAGCGCACGGGCTGCACCGTGCACTTGCCCTATGACGTTGTGGTCGCGAAGGAATTTGCCGCCAACCCGGCTTCCTTGCGGGTCTGCAACGTCCACGAGGTCGCCGAAGACGAGATGATCCTCGATCTCGGGCCGCAGGCGGTCGAGGCGCTCGCCGATGTGCTCAAGACCTGCCGCACGCTGGTGTGGAACGGGCCGCTGGGCGCCTTCGAAACCGAGCCCTTCGATGCCGCTACCGTCGCGCTCGCGCGCACCGCGGCAGCTTTGACGCTTGAAGGCTCGCTCATCAGCGTCGCCGGGGGCGGGGATACGGTCGCGGCGCTCGCCCATGCTGGAGCCTCGGAAGATTTCACCTATATTTCAACTGCTGGCGGCGCGTTCCTCGAATGGATGGAAGGCCGCGTCCTGCCCGGCGTCGCGGCGCTCGGGGGCTGATCCATGGCAGTGAGCGAAGCCGAGATCGAGGCGCTTGCCCTGAACGCGATGCGCGCCTGGGTGGCGCGCGATACCAAGGCGATGAAGAAGCTGACGGCGAAGGATTTCCTCATGCTGGTCGGCAGCACTCCACCACAACTGCTTGATCGCCCGAGTTTCCTTGCGGCGATGGAGCGCGGCTTCACCTGCAACCGCTTCGCTTTTCGCGAGGTGATCGCGCGCAAGCACCGGGAAGCGGCGTGGTTTGTGGCCGGGGCCGATCTCGACCTCGCGCTTGGCGGGCGGGCGTGGACGGGGGCCTTCCTCGTCTCGGCGATGTTCCGCAAGAGCATGTGGACGAGCAAGCTTTTGCTCGCCGATCTCAGCCTTGCACGGCAGGACCCGGACACCGACCTCGCCGCCGCGGTCGCCAAGCTGCAATTGTGGAAATAGGCATGAGCGAAGCAGTCGAAACCTCTTACGGCGCGCTCAAGGTCATGGAGAGCGGCGAGTTTGCCGGATGGCGGTTCTGGGAGGGCGACCCCTTCGAGACCCGCTCGGGCCCGTTCTACTACCGCCGCGAGGAGGACGGTTCCTACACCAGCGCCTTCCGCGCCGAGGCCCGCCACATGAACGGCGGCGGCTTCATGCATGGCGGCTGCCTGCTGACCTTCGCCGATTTCGCGCTCTTCGCGATCGCCACCGATGCGCTGGCGGGCGACCATGCGGTGACGCTCAATCTGGCGGGCGATTTCCTCGGATCGGTGCAATCGGGCGCGCTGGTCGAGGCGCGCGGGGAAGTGACCCGCGGGGGCGGCAAGACGATCTTCGTGCGCGGGCTGGTGACGGGCGACGGCGCGCCTGCGCTCAGTTTCACCGGGATCATCCGGAGGCTGTCGAAGCGCTAGTCCTTCGCGGTTGCAGCATCACGAGACGCTCGCTAAGGGCGCGGAAGGCCATCCTTGCATACCTATGCATAGAGGGCAGGGGACGCATTCCGACCACCTCTCGCGACTTGGAGAACGCTTGCCATGAACACCCAGGAAATGACGACCCGCATCGCCACCGGACAGGGGTTCATCGCCGCGCTCGACCAGTCGGGTGGCTCGACCCCAAAGGCGCTGCTCGGTTACGGGGTGGACGAGAGCGAGTGGTCGGGGGAAGAGGAAATGTTCGCCCAGATCCACGCGATGCGCGCCCGCGTGATCACCTCGCCCTGCTTCTCCAGCGGCAAGGTGATCGGCGCGATCCTGTTCGAGAAGACCATGGACGGCGAGGTGGATGGCAAGCCCACCGCCGAGGCGCTGAAGGCGCGCGGGGTCGTCCCCTTCATCAAGGTCGACGAGGGGCTCGCGGACGAGGCGGATGGCGTGCAGCTGATGAAGCCGATGGTGAAGCTCGACACGCTGCTTGCAAAGTCGGTGGCGCAGGGCATGTTCGGCACCAAGATGCGCTCGGTGATCAAGGCGGCGAATCCCGCCGGGATCGCCGCGGTCATCGCCCAGCAGTTCGAAGTGGGCGCGAAGATCATCGCCGCTGGTCTGATGCCGATCATCGAGCCCGAATACGACATCACCGCCGAAGACCGCGCCGAGGGCGAGGCGCTGCTGCTGGCCGAGATCCTGAAGCACTTGGACGCGCTGCCCGAGGGCCAGCAGGTCATGCTCAAGCTCTCGATCCCGGCGACCCCGGGCCTCTATGATCCGCTGATCCGCCACCCCAAGGTGCTGCGCGTGGTCGCGCTGTCGGGCGGGTTCTCGACCGACGATGCCTGCGCGCGCCTCTCCCACAACCCCGGCATGATCGCCAGCTTCAGCCGCGGGCTGCTGCAGGATCTGCGCAAGGGCCAGTCGGACGCGGAATTCAACGCGGCGCTCGGCAAGGCAATCGATCTGATCGCCAGCGCGAGCTGTTCGGGCTGAGCCGATACGGCTGAACAGGTGACAGGGGCCGCGCGAGCGATTAGCGAGCGCGGTCATGACCCAGACACAGCTCTATCTCATCAGCCCCCTCGATGTTGGCGGCGAGTTTCCCGCGCGGCTTGAGCGCGCATTGGCGGCGGGCGCGCGGCGGCATGGCGATCTTGTCACCGCTTTCCAATTCCGGGTCAAAGATATCGACCAGCACGAGGCCGCGCGGCTCGCTGCTCCGCTGCAAGCGATCTGCGCCGCGCATGACGTCGCCTTCATCGTCAACGATTCGGTCGCGCTCGCCAAGCGGTTGAAGGCTGACGGGGTGCACCTTGGCCAGGACGACGGCTCGCCGAAGGACGCGCGAACGGAGCTTGGCCGCGAGGCGCAGATCGGGGTCACCTGCCACGCCAGCCGCCACATGGCGATGGAAGCGGGCGAGGCCGGGGCGGATTATGTCGCCTTCGGGGCGTTCTATCCTTCCAGCACGAAGGACAAGGGCGATGCCGAGCGCCCCGAGCCTGAGCTGCTCCACTGGTGGAGTCAGCTGTTTGAAATCCCCTGCGTCGCCATCGGCGGCATCACGCCTGAAAATTGCCAGCCATTGATCGAGGCAGGGGCGGATTTCCTCGGAGTCAGCCACGCCGTGTGGGGCGGGGACGAGGTCGCCGCGATCGAGGCCTTTGCGCGAGTTATGCGGGGGTGAAGCGTCGCCTCGCCTTGGCGGCGGGAGCGATTGTCCTGTGGCTTGGGGCGGTGGCGGCATGGATCGCGGTCGGCCCGGCCGTCACCGACGCAGCGCGCGGGGAGACTGCCATTGTGCTCGGCGCTGCAGTGATCGGTGAGAGGCCCTCGCCGGTCTTCGCGGCGCGGCTCGATCATGCGGCAAGGCTCTTTCGCGAGGGCAGGGCAGAGCGGGTTCTCGTCACCGGAGGGCGCTCGCCGGAGGACAAGCTCTCCGAGGCGGCGGCGGGCCGTGCCTATCTGCAAGCGCGCGGGGTTCCGGTGGAGGCAATCATCATCGAAGACCGCTCACGCACAACGCGCCAGAACCTTGCCAATGCGCGCAGGGTGCTGGGCCAGAGCGCCCGCCAGCCGGTGCTGATCGTCTCCGACCCGCTCCACATGCGCCGCGCGATGGCGATGGCCGGCGCCGAGGCCTTTGATGCGCGGCCGGCGCCCACGCCCACCACCCGCTATCGCAGTCTCGGCACACAGGCCCCATTCCTCGCGCGCGAGGTTTGGTTCCTGCATGTCCACTGGCTGGCCGGGATGTGATCAGCAGTCCAGCTGTTCGGCCAAGTCTATAAAGCTGGTGGCCGACCACTCCCACGTCTGTTCGTGATGTGCATCGGGCGCGGGCGCGCCGCCGTATTCCTCGGGGCGATCGACATAGGCGCAAAGCAGTCCTGCCGCTCGCGCACCTGCCAGATCGCCATGATGCGCGGCGACGAGGCACAGTTCGTGCGGTGCGATGCCCAGCACCTCGGCGGTGTGCCGATAGGCTCTGGGGTCGGGCTTGTAGGTGCCGCTCACCTCGGCGCCGAGGATCGCGTCCCACGGCAGGCCCGCGCGCCGCGCCATATTCAACAGCAGCGCGATATTGCCATTCGACAGGGTCACGATGGGAAAGCGCGCCTTGAGCCGCGTGAGTCCCTCGACCGCATCGGGCCACGGATCCAAGCGGTGCCATGCGCGGTTCCAGTCGGCGAGCAGCACCTCGTCCAGCCCCGCCGTGTCTACGCCCCGCTCGCGCAAGGCGGCCTCAAGCATCTCGCGGTGGAGCACGTCGAGCGGGACGAAAGCGCGCCCCGATTTTCTCATCCCCACCATCGCCGCGAGATATTGCGCGCGCCATGCGTCGGCGAAGGCGGCGGCATCCTCCGGATCCTCGCCGATCTGCGCCAGAAATCCGGCAGATTCGCGCGTCACGCTGGTGCGCCAGTCGACCACCGTGCCGAACACGTCGAAGGCGAGCGCCTTGGGCATTGAGGCGGCGGCGGGCATGGCAGGCGCGCGTCCGCTCAGGTGCCGTTGCCGACTCTGGTGCAGATCAGCTTCGTCAGGCTGCCATCGGCTGCCAGCTTCTGGAGCGTGTTCTCGCCTAGCACCTTGAAGCGCTGGTCCTTCTTCGGCCCGCGGGTGAAAACCACTTCGCGCCCGCGCTGCAGGTAGATGCCGGCGCCCGCAGGGCTCTCGTAGCTCGAGGCGGTACCGATGCGGAAGGCTTCCGCGGGCACCGGCACGAAGGCATCGCCCCCTGCATCGCCGGGCAGCGCGCATTCCCAGTTGCCGTGGCGCAGGATGCCGAGCATCCCGCCCGCCGGCGCGCCCGCTGACGCCTCGGGGCGCGAGGCGGTGCGGTTGGTGGACTCCTGACCCAGCCCCCGGCCCGGCAGAAGGGCGGCGGTGGCGGCGGCGCTGACCAGCAGCAGGAACACGTAACGGGTCTTCATGGCCCGCCCTCTATCACCGGCTGCGGCCCTGCGCCATGCCATTAACCATGGCGCGGCCTACGGGCGCGGCCTGCCAACCGCTCCCGCCGCTTGCCGATGGGTGCCGCCTCGGCTATGGGCGCGCATCCTTTCGCAGGCGCGGCGCTGTTCCGGCCGCCCGCCCGCAAGCTCTTTCCACCTTGTAAAGAAGGCCCAGCCCATGAAGATCAGCGGCGTCGATATCCGCCCCGGCAACATCCTCGAATATGAAGGCGGCATCTGGAAGGTCGCCAAGATCCAGCACACCCAGCCGGGCAAGGGCGGGGCCTATATGCAGGTCGAGATGAAGAACCTGCAGGATGGCCGCAAGACCAACGTGCGCTTCCGCAGCGCCGACACCGTTGAACGCGTGCGGCTCGACACCAAGGACTTCCAGTTCCTCTATGCCGAGGGCGATGATCTCGTCTTCATGGACAACGACACCTACGAGCAGATCACCCTGCCGGGCGACCTCCTGGGCGATGCGCGCCCCTTCCTGCAGGACGGGATGCAGGTCGCGCTCGAACTGTGGGACGAAAAGCCGATCTCGGTCGAACTCCCCGCGCAAGTCGAAGCCACCATCGTCGAGGCTGACGCCGTGGTGAAGGGGCAGACCGCCTCGTCGAGCTACAAGCCCGCGATCCTCGACAATGGTGTGCGCATCATGGTGCCGCCGCATATCGGCAGCGGCACGCGCATCATCGTCGATGTCTACGAGCAGGCCTACGTCGGCAAGGCGGGCTGAGCAGCACATGGCAGCTATTTCCGGCCTCATCCGCGTGATGGAACGCGCCGCGCGCAAGGCGGGTGGGCGTTTGCGGCGCGATTTCGGCGAAGTCGAGCACTTGCAGGTCTCCCGCAAGGGCCCGGCCGATTTCGTCAGCAAGGCCGACATGCGCTCCGAGCGCACGCTCTATGACGAACTGCTCGCCGCCCGTCCGGGTTGGGGCTTCGTGATGGAAGAGGCTGGCGTGATCGAGGGCGATCCCGGAAGCCCTCGCTGGATCGTCGATCCGCTCGACGGCACCAGCAACTTCCTCCACGGCATCCCGCATTTCGCGATCAGCATCGCCGCGCAGGAGCCCCGGCCCGACGGCAAGGGCTGGGGCGATGTGGTCGCGGGCGTGGTCTATCAGCCGATCACCGACCAGACCTTCTGGGCGGAAAAGTCGCGCGGTGCATGGCTGCAAGACGCGCGCCTCCGGGTCTCGGCCCGCTCGCGCCTGTCGGACGCGCTCGTGGCGACCGGCGTGCCCTTCTTCGGCCACGGCGACTTTGCCGAGTGGGGCCGGATCTTCGGCGCCATCGGCCCGGAAGTCGCGGGCATCCGCCGCTTCGGGGCTGCCTCGCTCGATCTGGCTTACGTCGCGCAGGGTCGCTTCGACGGGTTCTGGGAAAGCGGCCTTTCCGACTGGGACACTGCGGCCGGCTGCCTGCTGGTGCGTGAGGCGGGCGGCTTCGTCAGCGATTTCCGCGGGCGCAGCGAACCGATTCACTCGGCCCAGGTGCTCGCCGCGAACGACGCGCTGCACTCGAAGCTGCACAAGCTGCTGGCGGGCGCGCTGCGCTAGAGTGATTGCCTGATCATAGGCGGGTCATAGGCGTGTAGTTGCCATGTGATTGCGGGTTGCTGCCTTGTTTCACGTGGAACATGGCCACGGCGCTTGATGCCGAGCGGGGACCTCGCTAACAGCGCGATGAATCTGCTCCGGGGGCCCCTGTGGTGGAATTGGTAGACGCGACCGACTCAAAATCGGTTTTCGAAAGAAGTGCCAGTTCGAGTCTGGCCAGGGGCACCACTCGCCGCGATGCGCGACAAACCGCTTGCCGCCGCCGCAACAGCCACTAGCGTTGCGATCAGGCCATGCTGCAAGCTCCTTCTCCCCACGCGATTGCGGCCATGGCGGTGACCATCGCCATGTTCATCGCCTTTGCCCGCGGCAGGTATCGCGAGGAGATCATCAGCCTCGTCACCATCGCGGTGATCGCGGTCGGGCTCTATTTCGCGCCGCTCCCCGATACCCGCCCGACCGACGGGCTGGCGCTTGCTTTCGGCGGCTTCGGCCACTCGGCACTGATCACCATCTGCGCGCTGATGATCATGGGGCGGGGGCTGGTGGTGACCGGCGCGCTGGAGCCCTTTGCGCGGGTGCTCGAAGGCGTGTTCCGGGTGAACCCGCAGACCGGCTTGCTGACCGCGCTGCTGGTCGCCTTCACCCTGTCGATGTTCGTCAACGATACCCCCGTCATGGTGCTGCTGATCCCGATCATCGTCGCGATTGCCGCCAAGGGCCTGATGCCCTCGTCCAAGATCCTGATGCCGGTCAACACCGCGGTGCTGCTGGGCGGAATGGCGACGACCATCGGCACTTCGACCAACATCCTCGTCGTCACCATTGCCGATGATCTCGGGATGAAGCCCATCGGGGTGTTCCAGTTCACCCCGATCGTGCTGATGGCCGCGCTTATCGCGATCCCCTATCTGTGGCTGGTGATGCCGCGGATGCTGCGCGACAACAGCACCGGGCCCGATCTTGCGGCGCGGATATTCCACACTCGCCTTAGGGTTGGCACCAGCAGCGTGCTGGCGGGCGGTGACCTGTCGAGCCTCGGCGCGAAATTGCCGCAGGGGATCACCATTCACAATGCCCCTCAGGGGCCGGTCGCACCGGGGCAGGGCCTGCACATCTCCGGCTCCCACGCCGCGATCGAGGAAGCCGCCCGCGCGCTCAAGGGCGAGTTGGCACCGGGCTGGATCATCGACCGCATTCGCCGGGTCTCGAAGACGCTGGGGGAAGATATCGTCGCGGTCGAGATGACTGTGACCGCGGATTCGCGCCTGCTCGGCCGCACGCTGGCGGGATCGGCAATCGCCGACCTCTACCGGGTCGCGGTGCTCGGCATCCACCGGCCGGGAGTGGAGCGGCGCGGCGAGGTTGAAGACGTGCCTGCCGCGGAGATCCGCGACGGCGATGTGCTGCTCGCTATCGGCCTTGCCGAGGATCTCGACAACTTCGCCCGCAGCGACGCGCTGCTCAGACTGGAAGGCGCGCGCGAGTTGCCGCGCCGGTCCAAGGCTGTGCTGGCGGGCGCGATCATGCTCGGCGCGATCTCCACCGCTTCGATCGGCCTGCCTTGGGTCGATGAAGGCGGCTATGCGCCGATCAAGCTGCCGATCGCGATCTCTGCGCTGGCGGGCGCGATCCTGATGTTCGTGAGCGGCTGCGTAGTATTCGACCGGGTCGGGCGGGCGCTGTCGGCCAAGGTGATCGTGCTGATTGCCGCAAGCCTCGCCATCGGCCGGGTGATCGACGAGAGCGGGGCGGCGGCGTGGCTGGGGCAGGCGCTTTCTTTGGGGCTCGGCTATCTTCCGCCCGCGCTTGTGCTGGCCGCGATCATGCTGTTCGTGACCGTGCTTACCAACTTCGCTTCCAACGCGACTGCGGCGACCATCGGGACGCCGATTGCCTACAACATCGCGGGCCAATTGGGCCTGCCGCCAGAGCCGATGGTGCTGGCGGTGTTGTTTGGCTGCAATCTCAGTTTCGCGACGCCGATCGCCTATCAGACCAACCTGCTGATCATGTCCGAGGGCGGCTACAACTTCGGCGACTATGTGCGCGCGGGCACGCCGCTGGTGGCGATCATGGTGACGGTGCTCTCGGTGCTTCTGGTGTTGTGGTACGGGATGTGAGCGCGGCAGCGGACGCGGGTTCAGAGACAAATCAAGGGGAAGAGCGATGCGGATGATGGCGATGCTGGCAGCGGCGAGCGTGTTGGCACTGGGGGCGGTGCCCGCACAGGCCGACGCGCTGCGCGACGCGGTGGCGGCGGACCTGCCGGCGCTGGTGGAGCTCTACCGCGACCTCCATGCCAATCCCGAACTGAGCTTCCAGGAGGTCGAAACCGCCAGGAAGCTCGCCGCCCGTGCCCGGGCGCTCGGCTTCACGGTGACCGAGGGCGTCGGCAAGACCGGCGTGGTCGCGGTGATGGAGAACGGCCCCGGCCCGGTGGTGATGCTGCGCGCCGACATGGACGGCCTGCCGGTGGTCGAGCAGACGGGTCTGCCCTTCGCCTCCAGGAAGCGCGCCGTGCCTGCGACGGGGGTGGAGACCGGGGTGATGCACGCCTGCGGGCACGACACCCACATGACTGCCTGGATCGGCACGGCGCAGCTGCTGGCCGCGCGCAAGAGCGAGTGGTCGGGCACGCTGGTGATGATCCTCCAGCCTGCCGAGGAGACCGGTGAGGGCGCCAAGGCGATGCTCGACGATGGGCTCTTCACTCGCTTCCCCAAGCCTGACTACGTGCTCGCCTTCCACGATGCGGCGCAGGCGCCCGCGGGCTTCATCGGCTATACCAAGGGCTTCGCGCTCGCCAACGTCGATTCGGTCGATGTGGTGGTGCCGGGTGTGGGCGGGCACGGCGCCTACCCGCATACCACCAAGGACCCGATCGTGATCGCCGCGAGCATCGTCATGCGATTGCAGACGCTGGTCAGCCGCGAGCAAAACCCGGGCGATCCGGCGGTGGTGACGGTGGGGAGCTTTCAGGCGGGCTCCAAGCACAACATCATCCCCGATGAAGCGCGCCTGCAACTGACGGTGCGCAGCTACTCGGACGAGACGAGAAAGCGCCTGCTCGATGGCATCGCCCGCATCGCACGCGGCGAGGCCATCGCGGCGGGCGTGCCCGAGGACAAGATGCCGCGCGTGACGGTGCAGGACCCCTATACGCCCGCGACCTTCAACACGCCCGCGTTCACCGAGCAGGTGATGGCAGGCCTCAAGCCGCGCTTTGAAGGCCGGGTGTTCGAGACGCAGGCGGTGATGGGCGGCGAGGATTTCGGCCGCTACTACCGCGCTGACAAGGCCAATGTCGAAAGCCTGATCTTCTGGGTCGGCGGGGTGCCGCAGGCAGAGTGGGCGCGCGCGCAGAAGGGTGAGATCGAACTGCCCTCGCTGCATTCCCCCTTCTGGGCGCCCGACGCGCCGGTGGTGATCGCAACCGCGACCGAGGCGCTGACGGCTGCGACGCTGAAGCTGATGGAGAAGAAGTAGGCACCGCGCCCGCCCGCACAAAAAGGCGGCCGCCGGAGCGCAGCCCTTGCAGGGCGCTCCGACGGCCGTTTCTCCTCCCCAGGAGAACAGTGTGATCGGGTTACTCGCCCGACGGAACGTAGGTGCCGAGGCGGTGGTGCAGGGCGTTGATCTTGGCCAGCTCCTCGCGGTCCTCGGTCGCGCGGGCGTGGCTTTCGAGCGCGCGGCGCAGCAGCTTCATATCGGCGGTCGAAAGCAGCGCGCGGGCGCGGGACGGCTCGGTCTTGGGGGTGTCGGTATCGGTCATGTCACTCTCCGCTGGGTGATGTCACCCGCGTGTCCTTAGGCGGCTTTGCGGGCAACCGGAAGGCCGCAAATCGCAGCCCTCCGGCCCTCTCCCGGGCGTCTTACGCCGCCTCGAACTGGTTCATCGTGTTGTGGGCGCCGCCAGCCTTGAGCGCGGCTTCACCGGCGAAGTACTCCTTGTGATCATCGCCAATGTCGGAGCCCGACATGTTCTGGTGCTTCACACAGGCGATGCCCTGGCGGATCTCCTCGCGCTGCACGTTCTTGACGTAGCCGAGCATGCCCGCCTCGCCGAAGTACTCGCGGGCGAGGTTGTCGGTGCTGAGCGCGGCGGTGTGGTACGTCGGCAGGGTGATGAGGTGGTGGAAGATCCCGGCCCGCGCAGCGGCGTCGCGCTGGAAGGTGCGGATCTTCTCGTCGGCTTCGTTCGAAAGTTCGGTGCCGTCGTAATCGACGCTCATGAGCTTGGCGCGGTCGTAAGCCGAGACGTCCTTGCCCGCCGTTTCCCAGGCGTCGAACACCTGCTGGCGGAAGTTCAGCGTCCAGTTGAAGCTGGGCGAGTTGTTGTAGACCAGCTTGGCGTTGGGCACGACTTCGCGAATGCGGTCGACCATGCTGGCGATCTGCTCGACATGGGGCTTCTCGGTCTCGATCCACAGGAGGTCGGCGCCGTTCTGCAAGGACGTGATGCAGTCGAGCACGACCCGGTCCTCGCCCGTGCCGGCGCGGAACTGGTAGAGATTGGAGGGCAGGCGCTTGGGCGCAAGCAGCTTGCCGTCGCGGCTGATGAAGACCTGGCCGTTGGTGATGTTGGCCGGATCGACTTCCTCGGCGTCGAGGAAGCTGTTGTACTGATCACCCAGATCACCCGGCTCCTTCGAGAAGGCGATCTGCTTGGTGAGGCCAGCGCCGAGCGAATCGGTGCGGGCGACGATGATCCCGTCTTCCACACCCATTTCCAGGAAGGCCATGCGGCAGGCGCGGATCTTCTGGAGGAAGTCTTCATGCGGCACGGTGACCTTGCCGTCCTGGTGGCCGCACTGCTTCTCGTCCGAGACCTGGTTCTCGATCTGGAGCGCACAGGCGCCGGCTTCGATCATCTTCTTGGCGAGGAGGTAGGTCGCTTCGGCATTGCCGAAGCCTGCGTCGATATCGGCGATGATCGGCACGACGTGGGTTTCGTAGTTGTCGATGGCGTTCTCGATGCGCTTGGCTTCGACCGCGTCACCGGCCTTGCGGGCAGCGTCGAGCGCGCGGAACATCATGCCGAGTTCGCGGGCGTCGGCCTGCTTGAGGAATGTGTAGAGCTCCTCGATCAGCGCGGGCACCGAGGTCTTCTCGTGCATCGACTGGTCGGGCAGCGGTCCGAACTCGCTGCGCAGCGCGGCGACCATCCAGCCCGAGAGGTAGAGGTAACGCTGCTTGGTGGTGCCGAAGTGCTTCTTGATCGCGATCAGCTTCTGTTGGGCGATGAAGCCGTGCCAGCAGCCGAGCGACTGGGTGTACTTGGCGGTGTCCGCATCATAGGCGGCCATGTCGGCGCGCATGATCTTCGCGGTGTACTTGGCGATGTCGAGGCCGGTGCGGAAACGGTTCTGGATCACCATGCGGGCGGCGCTCTCGGGGTCGATCGCGGCCCAGCTCGGCCCATTGGCGGCGACGACATCGCGCATCTGGGTGATGGTGTTCTGGTAGGTCATGTGCATCTCCTGTCCGTCCTGGGGAGAGGGCGAGGGGCCTTTGAGGACTCGCGCCGCCGGGATGGGGAGCCTTTGCGCTTGTGCGGCGCAGCATGACAGGGAAAATTACAGGAAATCGTGTCGCTATGCGGACAATTGCCCGCGATCTTGTGTCAATCGGTAAATAAGTTTACAAAACCGCATGACTGATACCCTCCTCGCCGGACCCGCCCTGCGCCGCCTGCGCAAGCGCGAAGGCCTCACCCAAGCCAATATGGCAAGCCTGCTCGGCATCTCGCCCTCCTATCTCAACCTGATCGAGCGGAACCAGCGACCCCTGTCGGCCCGCGTGCTGGTGCAGGTCATCGAGCGCTTCGACTTCGATCCGCGTTCCCTGCGTGAGGATGACGCGATCGGCGGGCTCGACGGCATGGCGCGCCGCATGGCCGACAAGCGTTTCGCCGATCTCGGGATCGACCGCGAGGAGGTACAGGAATTCCTCGCCGCCGCCCCGCAGGTCGCCGCCGCCTTCGCGCGGCTTTACGACAGCGGGGGAGGGGGCGAGCGCGTCGTCGCCGAGGACGCCGCCGTCTCCACCCGCCGCGCGATCGAACGCTGGCAGAACCACTTCGCCGATCTCGACCATGCCGCCGAAGACCTTGCCGATGAACTCCGTCTGTCGCGCGGGGAGATCAGTGCCGCCTTGTCCGAACGCCTGCGCGAAAGGCATCAGCTTCAGGTGCGCATCTTGCCCGCCGAGGTGATGCCGGGGCAGGTTCACCGGCTCGACCTCCACGCGCGCCAGTTGCAGCTCTCCGAAATGCTCCCCGGCGCCGCCCGCCGGTTCCAGATCGCGCGGCAGGTGGGGCAGCTCGAAATGCGCGATGGCATCGAGACGATCGTTGCAGGCGCGAACCTCGCCAGCCTCGAGGCGCGCGATCTCTTGCGCGAACATATCGCCGATTACCTCGCCGGCGCCCTGCTGCTGCCCTACCGCCGCTTCCTGCGCGCCTGCGAGGCGACCGGATACGACCTTGCCGTCCTGCAGCGCCGCTTCGCCGTCAGCTTCGATCAGGTCGCCGAGCGCCTCACCACGCTGGGCCGGGTCGGTGAGCGGGGCTTGCCGTTCTTCATGGCGGTGATCGACCGGGCGGGGCGCATGACCCGCTTTATTGCCGGGGGGAGCGGGGCACTCTACCCGCTCGAGGGTGCGCGCTGGCCCGCATGGGTGCCCTATGCCGCCTTCGAGCGGCCGGGCACCGTGCTCACCCAGGCCGCGACCTTCGGCGAGGGCGAGGGTGCGGGCCGTCATTGGTTCACCATCACCCGGACCGTCGATGGCGACGGGGTAATGTGCTCAGGGCGGCGCGCGGTGGTGCTGGGGATCGAGGCGCGCTTTGCTGCAGACCTCGCCCATGCGCGCGGGGCTTCGCTCGACCGGCTCGATGCGGTGCCGCTCGGCACGCCTTGCGGGCGCTGCGGCAAGGCCGAATGCCTCACCCCTGCACCTGCCCGCCTCGCCAGCACTCTGCCGCGCCCGCGTTCCGGCGTGTGACGGGTCAGAATTGCTGATTGGAAGCGTGGATGTGGAGAATTTTCCAGTCGCCGCCGCGTCGCACCAGCACGATCGTGCGCCTCCCGAGCCGCTCGGGATTGTCGAAATGGAAGGTGCACAGCGCCATGTCACCGTGGAGTTGCACGAGCAGGTCGTGAATGAGATCAGGACGATGATACGGCGGACCTGTCCGTTCTTTGGGCAAGGCGAGCGCAATGCGACGCATCGCGGCAGGCATGCCGCTCGCTCGCTTGAGGCTTTCCCGCGTGGGGGCAGACTGATTCGTTCCGGCATAGATGCCGTCGAAGCTGGTAGCCTCGGGGGCGAAGGCCGTTTCCATGGCAGCAAGGTCGCAGGCCGCGAAACTGCGCAGGAAGCTCATCAAGACTGCCTCTGCCGAACCCGCCTCGTCGCCGTCCAAGGCGATCTGAGGGGTTGCCGCGGCCAACAACCCGATCCCCATCGCTTCGCGTCGGTTGCTTTGCCCGGCCATAACCGACTCCCGCTTTGCCTGAATTCATCCTGCCCCATGCCTAACCCGGAACGGCGACGAAAGCACCCCCGAGACGACAGATTGCAAATCCGCCATTAACCCTCGCACCCCGCAGAAATGCGCGCACTTTACAGTGGGGTGTAAAATTTACCGACACTTAAGGTCTCGCTCGTAGAAGCTGTCTGGCATGCACCAGAGGCCCCGCGCGCGATGATCCGCCTGTTCAAGCATTACATCCCCAATGCCGTGCTGCTGCTCGGGCTGCTCGATCTCGGGCTGCTGGTGCTGGCGAGCGAGATCGCGTGGCAGTGGCGTGCGGTGCAGATCGGCATGGATGCCGGCGCGCTGGGTGGGCGCGGATGGGCCTTGCTTGGCACCGCGATGGTCATCTGGCTGGCGATGATTGCAGTTGGAGTCTACGGACCCTACGCCCTGCGGAGCCTGCGCTTTGCCGGGGCACGGGTGCTGGTGGCGATCAGCCTCGGCATCATCGCGCTTGCCGTGATTGATTTCATCATCCGCAGCGACGTCTTCTGGCGCTCGACCCTGCTCTACACCATGGGGCTTGCGATCCTGGTGCTGGTCGCGGACCGGCTGCTGCTCAATTCCTTCCTCGGCTCCTCGGCCTTCCGCCGCCGGGTGATGGTGCTGGGCGCGGGCGACCGGGCGCAGCGGCTGCGCGAGCTGGGCGACAAGCCCGAGACCGGCTTCGCGATCGTCGCCTATATCGCCATGAGCGACAACAACCGCGTGGTCGAAGAAGCCATCCCGCGCTCGGCGATCCATGATCTCGGCCGCTTCGTCGAGAACCTCGGCGTTTCCGAAGTGGTGCTCGCGCTTCAGGAGCGTCGCAATGCACTGCCCTTGAAGGACTTGCTCAGGATCAAGACCAAGGGCGTCCATGTCAACGATTTCAGCAGCTTCATCGAGCGCGAGACCGGCCGGGTCGATCTCGATACGGTCAACCCGAGCTGGCTGATCTTCTCCGATGGCTTTTCCAGCAGCCGCATGTTCTCCAGCGCGTCCAAGCGCATTTTTGACATTGTTGCGAGCTCGATCCTGCTCGCGCTGACCTTCCCGATCATCCTGCTGTTCGCCGCGCTGGTGAAGCTCGACAGCAAGGGTCCGGCCTTCTTCCGCCAGACGCGGGTGGGACTCTATGGCGAGCCTTTCACGCTCATCAAGCTGCGCTCGATGCGCACCGATGCCGAGAAGGACGGCGCCAAGTGGGCCGAGGAAAACGATCCGCGCATCACCCGCCTCGGGCGCTTCATCCGCAAGGTCCGGATTGATGAGCTGCCCCAGACCTGGAGCGTCCTCAAGGGAGAGATGAGCTTCGTCGGCCCACGCCCGGAGGTGCCCTCCTTCGTCGAGAGCCTCGAGGAGGAAATCCCCTTCTATGGCGAGCGGCACATGGTGAAGCCCGGCATCACCGGGTGGGCGCAGATCAATTACCCCTATGGCGCCTCGGTCGAGGATAGCCGCTGCAAGCTCGAATATGACCTCTACTACGCGAAAAACTACACGCCCTTCCTCGATTTCGTGATCCTGCTCCAGACCCTGCGGGTGATCCTGTGGCCGGAGGGCGCGCGGTGATCTGGCCAGGGAGCCTGCTGCCGCTGGCCGGCCTTGTCGCGTGGATCGCGGGCGCGGTCCTGAGTGCTGCGGCGACGCTGTGGATCTGGCGCAACGGCGAGCGCGCGCGGCCCGACCGCATCGGCCTGATGAGCGCCGCGGCGGCGAGCACCGTCTGGTGTGCGCTCGCTGCGATGCTCGGTCCCGATCACGGCGCGGCGATCATTGCGGCGATGGCGCGCAACCTTGCCCTGATCGCGACGATCTTCAGCCTGTTCGCCGCCGACGGCCGCAGCAACAGCCTGAAGCCCGTGCGCCCGGTGATCCTCGCGCTGGTGCTGGTGCAGCTGCTTCAGCTGGTGGTGCTTTGGATGGGCCTTTCGCTTGGCGGCACCGAGGAGGTCGCGCGCGCCGCCTATGATGCGCGGGTGCTGATCGACATGCTGGTGGCGATCGGCGCGCTGATGCTGCTCCACAATCTCTACGCCGGGGCGGCGGCGGGGATGCGCCCTGTGCTGCGCTGGACCGGAATGGCGCTGACCGGGATCTTCGCCTACGATCTCAATCTCCACACGCTCACCTATCTCGGCGGGGCGATGCCGCCGCTGCTGGGCGATGTGCGCGGGCTGCTGGCGGGGGGGATGGCAGTGATCTTCGCGCTCGGCATGAATGCGGCCGGGCCGCGGGTGCAGTTCAGCCCCTCGCGCGCGGTGACCTTCCGCACGCTCTCGCTGCTGCTGATCGGCGGCTATCTGGGCGGGATGGTGCTGATCGCCAAGTCGCTCGCGCTGCTCGGCGGGGATGCCGCGCGGGCGAGCCAGGCGGTGTTCGTGGTGGCGGCGCTGATTGCCGCGGGGCTCGCGCTGCCCTCGCCGCGGCTGCGCGGATGGCTGCGCGTGACCGCCACCAAGCACCTGTTCCAGCACCGCTACGACTACCGCCAGGAATGGCTGCGCTTCACCCGCACCATCGGCCGCGGCACCGCGGGCGGCGCGAGCCTTGAAGAACGCGTGGTCAAGGCGCTCGCCGACATCACCGAGAGCCCCGCGGGCCTGCTGCTGATGCCCAACGAAAAGGCGCAGCTCGAACTCACCGCGCGCTGGAACTGGCCGACCATCGCCGTGCCTGCGGTCGCGGGCGAATTCGGGCTGTCGGGCCTGCTCGAACGGCACAACATGGTGCTTGCTCTCGACGAGGCGCGCGAGGGCATCGACCATCATGGCGAAGACGCGCATGTGCCCCAATGGCTGATGGAGGCCGAGGACGCCTGGGCGCTGGTGCCGCTGATCCACTTCGACCGCCTCGTCGGCGTGATCGTGCTCGCAAGGCCGCGCAACCCGCGCCAGCTTGACTGGGAGGACTTTGACCTCTTGCGCGTCGCGGGCCAGCAGCTGGCGAGCTACCTCGCCGAACAGGCCGGGCAGCAGGCGCTGATGGATGCGAGCCGCTTCGACGAGTTCAACCGCCGCATGGCCTTCGTCATGCACGACATCAAGAACCTCGTCAGCCAGCTCTCGCTGCTCGCCGCCAATGCCGAAAAGCACGCCGACAATCCCGCCTTTCGCGCGGACATGCTGGTGACGCTGAGGAATTCCGCAGACAAGCTCTCCGCGCTGCTCGCCCGTCTGGGGCGCTACGGTGCGGGGCAGGCTTCGGCGAGCGGGGAGATCGAGCTGGTGACGCTCGCCAAAGGCATCGCCGCGCGCTTTGCCGGGGTGCATCAGGTAGCCCTTACGCGCGAAGAGCCGGTGCGCGTCGTGGGCAACCGCGAGGCGCTGGAACAGGCGCTCATCCACCTCGTCCAGAACGCTATCGACGCCAGCCCCAATGGCGCGCCGGTGTTCCTCGACGTTGCCGCCGAGGGGCTTTCGGGCTCCATCGAAGTGGTCGATTCCGGCCATGGCATGAGCCCCGAATTTGTGCGCACCGGTCTGTTCAAACCCTTCGTCTCCTCCAAGTCCGGCGGTTTCGGAATCGGCGCCTTCGAGGCGCGCGAACTGGTCAAGGCGATGGGCGGGCGGGTCTCGGTCGAAAGCCGCGAGGGGCTCGGCACCCGCTTTACCGTTTCTCTGCCGCTGGCCGAGGCGGTGCGCCTGCTCAAGGCAGGCGCAGATCGTGACGCAGCAATCAAGGAGGCCATGTGATGCCCGACAAGAAGCCCGTGCTGCTGGTGATCGAGGACGATCCGGGCCTGCAAGCGCAGCTCAAATGGGCCTATGACGATTTCGAGGTGGTGATCGCGGGCGACCGTGACAGCGCCATTGCCGCGCTGCGCCATGAAATGCCCGGCGTCGTCACGCTCGATCTCGGCCTGCCGCCCGATCCCGACGGCACGACCGAAGGCTTTGCCGTGCTCGACGCGATCATGGCCCTGAAGCCCGACACTAAGGTGATCGTCGCAAGCGGCCATGGTGCGCGCGAAAGTGCGCTCGCCGCCATCGCGCGCGGGGCTTACGACTTCTACCAGAAGCCGATCGATATCGACGCTCTGGGTCTGATCGTCCGCCGCGCCTTCAATCTGCGCACCATCGAAGAGGAGAACCGCCGCCTCGTCGCCTCGGCCAGCGCCGACAAGACCGTGCTCGGCCGGATGATCACCGGCGCGCCCGAGATGGTGAAGGTCGCGCGCACCATCGAGCGCGTGGCGCGCACCTCGGTGTCTGTCATGCTGCTGGGCGCGAGCGGGACGGGCAAGGAACTGCTCGCCAAGGGCCTCCACGATGCGAGCGACCGCGCAGGCGGGCCCTTCATTGCGATCAACTGCGCCGCGATCCCTGAAAACCTGCTCGAAAGCGAGCTGTTCGGCCACGAGAAGGGGGCTTTTACCGGCGCAGTGAAGACCACCGAGGGCAAGATCGAGAGCGCCGACGGCGGCACGCTGTTCCTCGACGAGGTGGGCGACATCCCGCTGCCGCTCCAGGTCAAGCTGCTGCGGTTCCTGCAGGAGCGCACCATCGAGCGGGTCGGCGGCAGGCGGGCTATCCCGGTCAACACCCGCATCGTATGCGCGACGCACCAGGACCTCGAAGGCATGATCACTGCGGGTGCCTTCCGCGAAGACCTGTTCTACCGCCTTGCCGAAATCGTCGTGCGCATCCCGGGGCTGGCCGAACGCTATGGCGATCCGGTGCTGCTGGCGAAAGCTTTCCTCAAGCGCTTTGCTGCCGAGATGAACCCCGCCGTCACCGGCTTTGCCCCCGATGCGCTCGCCGCGATCGACGCGCATGACTGGCCGGGCAATGTCCGCGAGCTGGAAAACCGCGTGAAGCGCGCGGTCATCATGGCTGATGGCAAGCTGGTCAATGCCGAGGACCTCGACCTTGCCGACCGCGAGGACGAGGATGCGCAGCTGCTCAACCTCAAGGCCGCGCGGGAGGCCACGGATCGGCGCGTGATCCGCCACGCGCTGTCACGGAGCGAGGGCAATATCTCGAGCACCGCCAAGCTGCTCGGGATCAGCCGCCCGACGCTGTACGACCTCCTCAAGCAATATGACCTTCAGGTCTAACGCCCTTGCTTGCCTGACAGCAGCGGCAGCACTGGTGCTCGCGGCCTGTTCGCAGGCACCGCCGCACCGGCCGCATCGGGGAATCGGGGAGGGCGGCCCGGCCTTCACCCGCCTGCTCGCCGAAGCCGACAAGGCGATGGCGGACGGCAAGCTCGCCGATGCGGGGGGGATGCTCGACGAGGCGCGCGCGCTTGCGCCCGAAAGCCCCGATCTTTGGCTCGCTATTGCCCGGTTGCGGCTGCGCGGCGGCGAGCATCTGACCGCGCTTGAAGCGGCTGACCGCGCGCTCGCCTTCGGCCCGACTTATGCGCCCGCGCTGCGGCTGCGCGCGTTGATGCTGCGCGATGCCCACGGCGCGGCGGATTCGCTTGTCTGGTTCGAGGCGGCGCTGAAAGCCGATCCTGCCGATCCCGATACGCTCGCCGACTATGCCGCGACGCTCGGCGATGCGGGGGAGGCGCGCGCGAGCCTCAAGGCGGCGCGTGCGCTCGCAGAAGCCGCGCCCGAGGACCCCCGCGCGCTCTACCTTCAGGCCGTGATCGCGGCGCGCGGGGGCCAGTCCACGATCGCCCGCAGCCTGCTCGGCAAGAGCGGCATGGCAGCGCGCGGCGTGCCTGCGGCGCTGCTGCTCGATGCAGTCATCAGACTCGAGGAGGGCAATGCCAACAGCGCGGCAGCGACCCTCGAAGGCCTCGTGGCAAGCCAGCCTGCCAATGCCCGTGCGCGCGAGCTGCTGGCGCGGGCAATCTTCGATGGCGGGCGCGATGCCGAGCTTGTCCGCCGGTTCGGCCCCGAGGCGAGCCTGCCCGAGGCCTCGCCCTATCTCTTGATGCTGGTCGCGCGCGCGCACGAGCGGCTCGGCGACCGTGCTGCGGCAGCGCCCTTGCTGGCGCGCGCCTATGCGCCTGTCCGTGCCGATCCCGTGTTGCTGGGCCTGCGCGACAACATGCCGCCGCCGACCAATGCGATCCGCCGGATGCTGTGGAACGAAAATCCCGCAGGCGCCCGGGTCGAGGCCAAGGCCCTGCGCGCGCGCTTGCCGGCCTCGGCCGATGTTGCCGCGCTGGCCGGAGACGCGCTGCTGGGCGCAGGCGATCCGCGGGCTGCGCTCACTGCCTATGCGCTCGCCTCCGAGGTGCGGCGGCCCTGGCCGCTGACCCGCAAGGCAGTGTGGACCTTTGCTCGCCATGGCAACCCGGCGGCGGCCGAGATGCTGCTTGCCCGGCAGGTCGCAGGCGAGACCCAGACTGCCAGCGCGCTCGAGGCCCTCGCCGAGCGCGAGGCCGCGCGCGGTGACTGGCGGCGCACCGCGCTGCTGCTCGATCACGCGCTGGGGCTGGGCGCGGGGCACGATCCCGCGTTGCTCGCCCTGCGTCAGCGCGCGGCGCGGGAGCTGGACCAGGGCAGTACGGCGGAACGCTTTGCCGCGCTGCTGGCAGAAGTGCGTCCGCGCAGTCTGACGGCCAGATAGGCCCGCTGCCGCTCGACAAGCGCCTAGCGGCAGGGCAGGGACGCCGGCCTGATGTCTCGCATCCTGCAAGCCTTGCCTTTCCTGCGCGACCCGATGATCGCTGTGCTGGTGATTGCGACCGCGCTCGCGCTGGTGCTGCCCGCGGCGGGCGAGGCGCGGGCGACCGCGACCACGGTTTCCAATCTGGGCATCTTCGTGCTGTTCCTCGTCAACGGCATGCGCATCCGACGCAGCGAGATCGCGCGGGGGCTTGCCAACTGGCGCTATTTCGGGCCGCTGATGCTGTTCGTTTTCGGCGCGATGGCGCTGCTCGGCCTCGGCTTCGGATGGCTCGCGGGCGCGGTGCTGCCGCCGCTGGTGGCGCTGGGCTTCGTGTTCCTCGGCTGCCTGCCCTCGACCGTGCAATCGGCGACCTCCTACACCAGTCTTGCGAACGGCAATGTCGCGCTGGCGGTGGTCGGCGCGGCGCTGATCAACATCGCGGGCGTGGCTGTCAGCGCACCGCTGTTCGCGCTGGTGGGCGGAGCGGGAGCGGCAGATGTCGGGGCTGAGGCGATTGTCCGGATTTTCGTGATCCTCGTCCTGCCATTCGCGATCGGGCAGGCGGTGCAGGACCGCTTCATCGACAAGCTGACCGCACACAAGGCCACCGCCGCATGGCTCGACCGGTCGGTGATCGGGATCGCGGTCTATGTCGCCTTTTCCGGCGCGGTCGAGCAGGGGTTGGCGACGATGTTTGCTCCCGGCGATTGGCTCGCGCTGGTGGTGCTGGTGCTGGCGATGCTGGGGCTGGCGCTGGGCGCGGCGTGGGGCGCGGGGGCGCTGCTGGGGCTGGCACGGGCAGACCGCATCGCCTTCCTCTTCGCAGGCTCGCAAAAGAGCGTCGCGATCGGCGCGCCGCTCGCCGCGATCCTGTTCCCGCCTGCGAGCGCCGGCTTCGTGATCGCGCCGCTGCTGCTCTATCACCTCGCGCAGCTGGTGCTCGCCGCGCCGTTGGCGATGCGGTTGGCGCGGGAGCCCTAGGCTTTGGGCTGGTAGGTCTGGTCTGCCGTGGGGAAGCTGCGGGCACGCACTTCCTCGGCATATTGCGCCACCGTCCGGTCGATCACGCCCGCGATGTCCTCATAACGCTTCACAAAGCGCGGCACGCGTTCGAACATGCCGAGCATGTCCTCGGTGACCAGCACCTGCCCGTCGCACTGGGCCGAGGCGCCGATGCCGATCGTGGGGCAGGAGACAGCTTTTGTCGCAGCGATGGCGATAGGTTCGAGAACGCCTTCGATGACGATGGCGAAGGCCCCGGCTTCATCCAAGGCCTTGGCATCGCTGACGATTTTCTCAGCCTCGGCATCTGACCGTCCGCGCGCGCCATAGCCGCCCAGCACGTTCACGGCCTGGGGCGTGAGGCCGACATGGCCCATCACCGGAATGCCGCGCTGGTTGAGAAAGGCGACCGTCGGCGCCATCGCCGCCCCGCCTTCGAGCTTCACCGCAGCAGCGCCGGTTTGCTTCATCAGATAGGCCGCGCTCTCGAACGCCTTTTCGGGCGAGGCCTCGTAGGAGCCGAAAGGCATGTCGATGACCACCACCGAATGGTACGACCCCCTGACAACGGCAGCGCCATGATTGGCCATCATCTCGAGCGTCACCGGCACGGTCGAGGGCAGGCCATAGATCACCTGGCCGAGGGAATCGCCCACCAGCAGCAGATCGCAATGCGCATCGAGCAGCTGCGCCTGACGCGCCGTGTAGGCGGTGAGCATCACCAGCGGCTCGGTCGTCACCCCGTTGCTCTTGCGCGCCCTGATCGCGGGCACGGTGAGCCGCCGCATCGGGGCGGGCGTGGGGTTGGCGCGGCTTGTGCTCGTGTCGAGCTGGAAGGTCGTGGACATGGGCCGGAGGTCTAGCGCCTGCGCGCCTCGGGGGAAAGAGCGCCGATTGGCGCTTGTGTTGCGGGCCTGTTGCGCTAGCGTTGCTGGCTGACGACCGCGCGGGGGATCTGCCTGCGGTCAAAGGGAGACCTAACTCAGATGTTTCTTGACAGGATCAAGCCGCGCGCCGCGCAGGCGTGCAGGGGGAACCGCTAATGGCCACCAGACCGAACCGCTCCTTTGTCGAGCGGATGTTCGCAAGGAAATCGATCGCCCAGGTCCAGCGCGAGACCCAGAACAGCGAGCTGAAGCGCTCGCTCGGCAAGTGGAACCTGCTGTTGCTGGGCGTGGGCTGCATCATCGGGGCGGGCATCTTCGTGCGCACCGGCAGCGCCGCGGCGCTGCATGCGGGGCCGGCGGTGCTGCTGAGCTTCGTCGTCGCCGGGATCGTCTGCGCCTTTGCCGGCCTGTGTTATGCCGAGCTCAGCTCGACCCTGCCGGTCTCGGGCTCGGCCTACACCTATGGCTACACCACGCTCGGAGAGTTCGTGGCCTGGACGATGGGCGTGCTGCTGCTGCTCGAATACGGGATCGCCGCGGCGGTCGTTGCGGTAGGCTGGGCGGGCTATGTGGTCAGCCTGCTTGCGGATTTCGGGATCACGATACCCGCCGCGCTGACTGGCCCGACCGGGCAGCTGCTGGTGCGCGACGGGGCTCCGGTGCTGGTCGATGGCCAGCAGGTGGTGACGATCTTCAACCTGCCCGCATTCCTCATCTGCATCGCGCTGTCGCTGCTGCTGGTGCTCGGCGTGTCGGAATCGGCGAAGGTCAACAACATCATCGTCGCCATCAAGGTGAGCGTGCTCACCGCCTTCATCGTGGTCGGCGGGCTGATCGTGCTGTCGAACCTGCCCGAGCTGGTCGCGACCAACTGGACGCCCTTCATCCCCGAGAACACCGGTGACGGCGAGTTCGGGGTCGACGGGATCATGCGCGCCGCCTCGATCGTGTTCTTCGCCTATATCGGCTTCGAGGCGGTCTCGACCGCCGGGCAGGAAGCCAAGGACCCGGCCAAGGACATGCCCTTCGGGATCATCGGCTCGCTGGTCGTCTGCACCGTGATCTACATGCTGGTCGCCGCGATCATGACGCTGCTGGTGCCCTACAACACCCTGAACGTCCCCGATCCGGTGGCGGTGGTGGTCGATGCCTTCGGCCCGCAATGGGGCTGGCTCGCCAAGACCATCAAGATCGGGGCGATCATCGGCCTGACCTCGGTGGTGCTGGTGCTGATGTATGGCCAGACCCGCATCTTCTACACCATGGCGCGCGACGGTCTGCTGCCGCGCATCTTCTCGAAGGTGCACCCCAAGTACCAGACGCCGTGGATCAACACGCTGCTGGTCGGTCTGATCACCGCCTGCGCGGCGGGGTTCGTCGATATCAACACGCTGGGCGATGCGACTTCGGTCGGCACGCTGGCGGCCTTCGCGATCGTTTGCCTTTCGGTGATCTACCTGCGCCGCGCGGCGCCCGATTTGCCGCGCGGGTTCAAGGTGCCGTTCTATCCGGTGCTGCCGATCCTCGGGATCCTGTCCTGCGGCTATCTCATCACCACGGTGCCGATGCACGTGCTGCTCTTGTTCCTGATCTATCTGGGGGTGGGGCTGGTGATCTACTTCCTCTACGGCATCCACTTCTCCAACCTTCAGACCGGACGGGATATGGATGAAGGCCCGGATATGGGCGAGTTCCCAGGGCCGGTGATCGACGAGTGATCTGATCCTCGTCGGAGCGCTTGATGGGGCGCGGGGAGCATCACGCTTCCCGCGCCCTTTGCATTTGCCAGCGGTCCAATGTTGGAACATAATGCGAACATATGAGTCGTTCCACCATGTTCCCCAAGCCTTCGCCCGCCCGCGTCCTGTCGCGTGAGCAGCCCGAACCGCGCTGGCGGCCGGGGTTGCCCGCGCAGCCGTTCCACTCGGAAATCTTCGCGCCCGCCAATGAGGCAAGCGGGGCGGGGCTGGCGCTGGCGCTGGCGCGCGATGCGCTCGGAGCGTCAGGCGAAGGGGAGGACACCCGTCAGGTGCTGTGGGTGCAGGACCGCGCGGCGATCCGCCAGGGCGGGCGGCCGTGCCTTGCAGGCCTTCCGGTCGATCTCGCCCACCGCCTGATCCACGTCGCCGCCGCCACGCCCGAGGATGCGCTCTTCGCGCTGGAGGAGGGGCTCAAATGCCGCGACCTCGCCTGCGTGATCGGCGAGATTGCGGGCAATCCGCGCGCACTGTCCTTCACCGCCTCGCGCCGCCTCAGCCTCACCGCCGAGCGCCACGGCGTGCGGCTGTGGCTGGTGCGCCTCGATGCCGCGCCCGACCTTTCCTCGGCGCGGATGCGCTGGAGCGCGCGCGCCGCCCCTTCCGCGCCGGGCCGCTGGGATGCGGCCGCCCCCGGGCCTGCCACCTGGCACGCCGAACTGTTCCGCGCGCGCACCCACCAGCCTGGCCAATGGAGCCTCAGCGATGACGCCGGAACCCTGCGCTTCGCCAGCGAGCCCGACCTCGAAAAGCCAATGGAATCCGGGGCCGCGCCGGATCTTGTCCATCTGGCTCGCCCGACTGTCGGTCGATCGCTGGCGGCGCGCGTCCACGCCTGAGGCGGATGCTGCGCCGACCGCGCTGATCCTCGAAACCGCGCACGGCCCGCGCATCACCGCCGCTAATGACGCGGGCCTTGCCGCGGGCGCGCGTCCCGGCATGCTGCTCGCCGACGCGCGCGCGCTGTGCCCCGATCTTGCCGCTGTCCCTGCCGATCCGGCGGGCGATCTCGCTTGCCTGGAAAAGCTCGCCTTGTGGGCGCAGCGCTGGGGGCCGTGGAGCGCGCTTGATCCGCCCGATGGCCTGCTGGTCGATGTCACCGGCGCCGCGCACCTGTTCGGGGGCGAGGAGCGGTTGCTCAAGGATGTCGCCGCCGCCTTCGCGCAGCGCGGCCTCACCGCCCGCGCCGCCCTCGCGCCGACGGCGGGCGCGGCCTGGGCGCTTTCGCATTACGCCCGCCAGAGTGCGATCATTCCTCCCGTTGTCCCGTCGGGACAGCTGCGCTTCCAGGGGAGGGGGACCACCGAAGGTGGTGGAGGGGCGAGCTACCGCGATCCGAAAGCCGGCCTATCGGGGCAGCGCCGCTCGCCTCGCCACCCCGACCCTGCGGGTCGCGGTCCCCCTCCCCCGGTGGGGGAGGATATGCTGCGCCTGCTCGCCGATCTGCCGGTCGCTGCCCTGCGTCTCGACGAGGACGTGCTCACCGCGCTGCGCCGCCTCGGGATCAAGCGCCTCGGCGAGCTCGCGGGCGTGAGCGGGGCGGGGGAGGAGGACCTCGCGCGCGAGGCTGCCGCGCGTGATGCGCTGCGGCGGCGCTTCCGCAACGGCCATTCACCCGCTGCCAATCCGTTGCTGCGCCTCGACCAGCTGCTCGGGAAAGTGCCCGAGCCGTTGCTCCCGGTCATCGCCCGCCCCATCCCGCTGGTCCAGCGCCGGCTGATGGAGCCGCTGCGCCACCGCGCTCCGCTCGACACTGTGCTCGCCGATCTCGCCGCCGACATGGTGCGCGCGCTCGAGGCCCGCGGCGAGGGGGCGCGGCGTCTGGAACTGGCGCTGTGGCGGGTCGATGGCGAGGTCTTGCAGCGCCGCATCGAGCTTGCCGCCGCGACCCGCGAAGCAGGCCACATCACCCGTCTGTTCGCCCAGCGGCTCGACGATGTCGACGCCGGGTTCGGGATCGAGATGGTGCAGCTGCGCGCCAGCTGGAGCGAGCCGCTGGCTCTCAGCCAAGCCGATCTCGATGCTGCGGCCGAGGATCACGGCACCTCGCTGGCCGCCTGCATCGACCGGCTGAGCGTGCGCCTCGGCCCGCGCGCTGTCACCCGCCCGGTGCTGCGCGCCAGCCACATCCCGGAACGCGCGCAAAGCTGGCAGCCGCCGCTGGAGCCCGTGCCTGCCAGCCAGCACCCGCTCGCCTTCCACACCCGCCCCTTGAAGCTGCTCGACCGCCCCGAGCCGATCGCGGTGCTCCATGCCGCGCCCGACGGCGTCCCCCAGCGCTTCCGCTGGCGGGGCGAGGTGCGCGAGGTGACCCGCGCCCAGGGGCCCGAGCGGATCGCGCCCGAATGGTGGCGCGAACGCTCCACCACGCGCCTGCGCGACTATTACCGGATCGAGGACGCGGCCGGGCGGCGCTACTGGATCTATCGCCTCGGCCTTGTCGGCGACGGGCGCGGCGGGGTGCCCGAATGGTTTCTGCAAGGGCTCTACGCCTGATCGCTTTCGGCCGACCCGCTTATCTTTCGTTTACCCTGTTGTGCGATGTTGCGCACATGAACCTCGATTCGATCCCTCGTTCTTCCGAACGCAAGCCGATGCATCTGACGGTGAAGAGCCGCGTGCGCTCGCGGTTGGTGTTCGTCGAGCTGATGGACCTGTCCGAGGGCGGCTGCAAGATCCGCGCAAAGCCCGGTTTTGCCGAGGTGGGCGACCGGGTGACAATGAAGGTCAATGGCATCAACGCGCCGCTCGGGGTGATTGCCTGGGTCGAAGGGGGGCTTGCCGGGGTCGCCTTCGAGGGTGCGATGCATCCCGCGGTGATCGATTATCTGGTCGAAGGCGGCGGCCTGGGCGATGCCGGACCGAGGCTGCGCCGGATCTACTGATCGCAGCCGGATACCGCTTGCAAGCTTTGCATTTGGCAGGCGCGTCACGGGAACATATAAGGAACACACGAAAGGTGTTCCCATGGCCCAGCAATCCTTACGCCAACGTCTCGAAATCCTCGCCGATGCGGCGAAGTACGATGCCTCCTGCGCGTCCTCCGGCACGGCGAAGAAGAATTCGCTGGGCGGAAAAGGCGTGGGCTCGACCGAGGGGATGGGCATCTGCCACGCCTCCACCAGTCGCCCACCGCCAAGGAGATCGACACCTGCCGCTGGTGGCTCGAGGCGGAGCGTGCGTTGGTGCAGCCGCGCCTCGTGCTGGCGCTGGGGGCGAGCGCGGCGCGGGGCCTGCTCGGCCGCACGGTCAGCGTGACACGCGAGCGGGAGCGCCTCGCGGTGCTGGCGGGCTGACATGCCCGAGGGCCCGCTCACCCCCGACAAGCGCACCTTGCAGGTCGATCCCGATCGCGTAGCGCCCCCGCCGCGCGCGGATTTCGTCGAGCTGGGCCTTGTCAGCTGCTTCAGCTTCCTGCGCGGGGCTTCGGATGCGGTCGATCTCGTGCTGGCGGCGCACGCGGCAGGCTATGACGCGCTGGGCATCGCCGACGTCAATTCGATGGCAGGCGTGGTGCGCATCCACACCGAGGCGAAGACGCTCAAGCTGCGCCCGGTGATCGGCTGCCGGATCGAGACAGTGGAGGGCCTCGCCTTCCTCGCCTACCCCGAGGACCGCGCCGCCTATGGCCGCCTGTGCCGCCTGATCAGCGCCGGGCGGATGCAGACCCTTTCGGGGGAGTGGCAGGACAAGGGGGTGTGCGAGATCGACCTGGCGATGCTCGCCGCGCACTCCGAGGGCGTGCAGCTGATCCTGCTGCCGCCCGATGATCTGGAGGCCGAACTCACTATCGCGGTGCCGAGCAATGTCATCCCCTTTGCGGATTTTGTTTCACGCAGAGACCGCAGAGGCGCAGAGAGGCGCAGAGATGTCGCGCCTGCGGCAAAGCCGCACTCTCTCTCGGACGGTGCGACAAGCGGCAGTGTTGCGGAAGATGAAGGTGCCTTCGGCACGGACGACACCTCCGCGATCTCTGCTCCTCTGCGGTCTCTGCGTGAAACCACTTCCTTTGCAGCCCCTTTCGCGGACCTCCTCCCCAACCTTGTCCGCCAACTCCCCACCCTGAAGCACCTCGCCGCCAGCTACCTCTACCGAGGCGACGACATCGCCCGGATCGAGCGCCTCGACAGCCTCGCCCGCGTCCATGGCCTCGGCCTGCTGGCGACCAACGATGTCCACTACCACGCGCCCGAGCGCCGCGCCTTGCAGGACGTGATGACCGCGATCCGCCACAAGACCACCGTGGCCAAGGCCGGGCACCTGCTCCACCCCAATGCCGAGCGGCACCTGAAGTCGCCTGCCCAGATGCAGCGCCTCTTCGCCCGCTGGCCGCACGCGATTCGCGCCGCGCGCGAGGTGGCCGATCGCTGCCGCTTCAGCCTCGATGAACTGCGCTACGAATATCCCGAGGAAATCTACCCCGGCGGCCAGACCCCGCAGGCTTTCCTCGAGGCCGAGACCTGGGCGGGGGCGGGGCGGCGTTACCCCCACGGCCTGCCCGATTCCGTGCGCGAGACGCTCGAGCGGGAACTCGACCTCATCGCCAGGCTCGATCTCGCCCGCTACTTCCTCACCATCAAGGACATCGTCGATTTCGCCCGGGGGTGCGATCCGCCGATCCTGTGCCAGGGGCGGGGGAGCGCCGCCAACTCCGCCGTGTGCTACGTGCTCGGCATCACCAGCGTCGATCCCGCCAAGCACCAGCTGCTCTTCGACCGCTTCATCTCCGAAGAGCGCAAGGAGCCGCCCGATATCGACGTCGATTTCGAGCACGAGCGGCGCGAGGAGGTGATCCAGTATATCTACGCGAAATACGGCCGCCACCGCGCCGGGCTCTGCGCCACCGTCATCCACTACCGCCCGCGGATGGCGATCCGCGAGGTGGGCAAGGCCATGGGCCTCTCCGAGGACGTCACCGCCGCGCTCGCGCGGACCGTATGGGGCGGATGGGGCCGCGAGATCACCGAGAAGCACGCCGCCGAAACCGGCATGGACGTGACCGACCCGCACCTTCGCCGCGTGCTCAAACTCACCGAGCAGATGATCGGCATGCCGCGCCACCTGGGCCAGCATGTCGGCGGCTTCATCCTCACCGAAAGCGCACTCACCGAAACCGTGCCGATCGGCAACGGCGCCATGCCCGAGCGCAGCTTCATCGAGTGGGACAAGGACGATATCGACGCCTTGGGCATCCTCAAGGTCGATGTGCTGGCGCTGGGGATGCTGACCTGCATCAGGAAGTGCCTCGACCTCCTGGGCGCGCATCACGGCCGCGCGCTGACGCTGGCGACCGTGCCGCGC
>PNKW01000023.1 GCA_013822695.1 Erythrobacter sp.
CGCATCACCCACCAGCCGACCGGCATCGTGGTGGCGAGCCAGCAGGACCGCAGCCAGCACAAGAACCGCGAGATCGCGATGAACATGCTCAAGGCGCGGCTCTACGAGGCGGAGATGCGCGCGCGCGAGGAAGCGGCCAGCGCCGAACACTCGGCCAAGAGCGACATCGGGTGGGGCCACCAGATCCGCTCCTACGTCTTGCAGCCCTACCAGATGGTCAAGGACCTGCGCACCGGCGTGGTCTCGACCTCGCCCGACGCCGTGCTTGACGGCGCGATCGACCCCTTCATCTCGGCCGCACTCGCCCAGCGGGTGACGGGTGAGAAGGTCGAGATCGAGGACGTGGAGTAGCCCCGCGCATGGGCCTGCGGCATCTGCTCCCCGTGGCGGCGGCCCTTGGCGGGGCGGTGCTGCTGGCCGGCTGCGACGCCATCGCGCCTGCTGCCTCGGACCGTCCCGAAACCGCGCTCCCGTTCCCCGCGCCCGACCGGCCGGTGGCCGCGGTCGTCTCGACCCAGTTCTCCAATGAGGACGCGCGCGACGAGCGCAACGAGGCGCAGGTGGTGATGGATCTCGCCGACCTGCGCCCCGGCATGACCGTCGCCGATATCGGCGCGGGCGAGGGCTATTACACCGTCCGCCTTGCAGAACGCGTCGGCGCCGATGGCCGCGTGCTGGCGCAGGACATCAGCCGCGAGGCGCTCGACCGGCTCGGGCGAAGGGTGGAGCGCGAGCGGCTCGAGAACATCTCGATCAAGTTCGGCGATATCGACAACCCGCAGCTTCCGCCCGACAGCTTCGATCGGATCTTCATGGTGCACATGTACCACGAGGTGACCGAGCCCTATGCCTTCCTGTGGAACATGTGGCCCGCGCTCGGCAATGGCGGGCAGATCGTGGTGGTTGAAAGCGACAGCCCTGTCGGCCGCCACGGCCTGCCGCACAACATGCTGTTCTGCGAGTTCGAGGCGGTCGGCTATGTCCTTGTCGAATATATCGAACGGCCCGACATCAAGGGCTATTTTGCCCGCTTCGCGCGTGGGCCCAAACGTACCGATCCGCAGGCGATCAAGGTCTGCGACGCGGGCTGACGGCGTGCGGGGCACGAGGTTGCGGCGCAAGGCGAGGCACACTATGGCAAGAATTCGAAATACCGCGCCGCAGGGGCGCAGAGGGGATCTTCATTGTTCAAGGGATTGAACCCGATCGTCTACGGCGGGCGTGAGGTTTGGCCGCTGGTCGAAGGCGGCAAGGGTGTGTCGGCAACCAACCACGCCAGTTCGGGCGCATGGGCGGCCGCGGGCGGGATCGGCACGGTGAGCGCGGTCAACGCCGACAGCTATGACGAGAATGGCAATGTCATCCCCCAGATCTACCATGGCCGCACGCGCGAGGAGCGCCACCAGGAGCTGATCCGCTACGCCATTGAGGGCGCGGTTGCTCAGGTCAGGAAGGCCTACGAGATGGCTGGCGGAAAGGGCGCGATCAACATCAATGTGCTGTGGGAAATGGGCGGGGCGCAGGCCGTGCTCGAAGGCGTGCTCGAACGCACCCGCGGCATGGTGACCGGCGTCACCTGCGGGGCGGGGATGCCCTACAAGCTTGCCGAGATCGCGGCGCGCTTCAACGTCAATTACCTGCCCATCGTCAGTTCGGGTCGCGCCTTCCGCGCCTTGTGGAAACGCTCCTACCACAAGGTTGCCGAGCTGATGGCGGCGGTGGTCTATGAAGACCCGTGGCTCGCTGGCGGCCACAACGGTCTCTCCAACGCCGAGGACCCGACCAAGCCCGAGGATCCCTATCCTCGCGTGAAAGTGCTGCGCGATACCATGCGCGCCGAGGGTGTCTCCGACGACGTACCGATCGTGATGGCGGGCGGCGTGTGGTACTTGCGCGAATGGGAAGGTTGGATCGACAATCCCGAGCTCGGCAAGATCGCCTTCCAGTTCGGCACGCGGCCCTTGCTCACCCGCGAAAGCCCGATCCCGCAGATCTGGAAGGACATGCTGCGCACGGTCGAGCCCGGCGACGTGCTGCTCCACAAGTTCTCGCCCACCGGCTTCTATTCGAGCGCGGTCAAGACCCCGTTCCTCTATGACCTGATGCACCGTTCGGAACGCCAGATTCCGTTCTTCAAGCGCGGCGAGGAAGAGGGCACCGTCCAGCTCGGTGAAGACGGCAAGGCGCGTAGCTTCTGGGTGCGCCCGGAGGACAAGGCGCGCGCCGAAATGTGGATGCGTGCCGGGCACACCGAGCCTTTGAAGACCCCCGAAAACACCATCGTCTTCGTCACCCCCGAAGCCCGCGATACGATCCGCAAGGACCAGCAGGACTGCATGGGCTGCCTGTCGCATTGCGGCTTCTCGGCGTGGAAGGACCACGACGACTTCACCACCGGCCGCCTCGCCGATCCGAGGAGCTTCTGCATCCAGAAGACCCTCCAGGACATCGCCCACGGCGACGACCCCGACAAGAACCTCGCCTTCGCGGGCCACGCGGCCTACCGCTTCAAGACCGACCCCTTCTTCTCCAACGGCTACACCCCGAGCGTGGGCGAGCTGGTCGAGCGGATTTTGACGGGGGACTGAGCGGGACGCGGCGATGGACGACAGCTCTCCGCCGCCGCTCTCGCTGTGGGTTCGCGAGCTGCCGATTACGGTGCCGATTGCTTTGAGCCCGCTGCGCCGCCCGCGTGCGGTCGCGGGGGCGCGGGACGGGGCGGGGCAGCCGGTGATGGTGATCCCCGGCATTCTCTCGAGCGACAGCGCCACCGCGCTTCTGCGCCGCACGCTCGATGCGAGTGGCTATCGCGCCCATGCCTCCGAACTGGGCTTTCTGACCGGGATCAAGGCAGCAACGCTGGCCCGCGCGGTGGATCGCCTTGCCGCCGTTGCCGCCGCCGAGCAGCGCAAGGTCGCACTGGTCGGATGGAGCCTCGGCGGGCTCTATGCCCGGGTGCTGGCGCAGCGCCATCCCGAACTGGTCGAGCTGGTGATGACGCTGGGCACCCCCTTCTCGGGCGACCGGCGCGCGAACAATGCCTGGCGGCTTTACGAGGCGATCAACGACCACAAGGTCGATGCGCCGCCGGTGCCCGATGATCCGGCGATGAAGCCTCCGGTGCCGACGATCGCGCTATGGTCGAGAAAGGACGGCGTGATCGCGCCCGCCGCCGCGCGCGGTTTGCCGCATGAGCGCGATGCCGAGGTCGAAGTCCCCTTCCACCACTTCGCGCTCGCCTCGACCCGGCCTGCGATCGCGCGGGTGGTGACCGAGCTGGGTCGGGCGCTGGACGGCTAGAGGCAGTCGCGGGAGGCGGCTTGACGGGCTGAGCGCGACTTATCAGAAGCGAGCCCATGGCGGATGAGCACCTTTCCGAAGATGAAATTTCTCGGCGTCTGCCCGTCTGGTGCGCGTTGTCCGACGCGTTTCTCGATACCGAGCTCGACGAGCGAGACTATCGTCACATGGCCGAGGTCATTCGAGCGCAGGGCTTCACCGCCGCCGAGGCCGAGGCGATGTTCCGGACCGAGGTTGCGCCGGCCTTTGCGGAAAATCTCTGGAGCGTGGCGGGGCAATGGGCTGGCTGGTCTGAACAGACGGTCCAAGAGCGTGTGCTCGAGAACCGGAACAGGGCCTTCGCTGGATGGACCAATCGCCTGATGCTCGGCAAATTTCTCGACGAGGAATGGGCACGGATAGCAGCCCATCTGACCGCATGAACTAACCCCGCACTAGCGCCGTCAGCACCTGATCGGGCGGGCGGTGGCCGTCGGTCCACATGCGGATGTTGGCGATCACCTTGTGCCCCGAATCCTCGCGGCCCTCGGCGGTTGCGCTGCCGATGTGGGGGAGGGTCATAACATTGGGGTGGGCGATCAGGCGCGGGTCGACGTTGGGCTCGTCGGGGTAGACGTCGAGCCCCGCGCCGGCCAGCTGCCCCGATTCGAGCGCCGCGATCAGCGCCTCCTGATCGATCAGCTCGCCGCGCGCGGTGTTCACGATGGAGCTGCCCGGCTTCATCAGCGCGATCCGGCGCGCATCGATCAGGTGGCGGGTTTCTTCGGTAAGCGGGCAGTGAAGCGAAAGGATGTCGGCTTCGGCCATCAGCGTGTCGACATCGGCCACGTAGCGCGCGCCGAGCATCCGCTCCAACGCCTCGGGCAGTTGTTTGCGATTGGTGTAGGCGATCTCGAGCCCGAAGGCGCGCGCACGGTGGGCGACGGCCTGACCGATTCGGCCCATGCCGATAATGCCGAGCACCTTGCCTGCAAGCTTCCGGCCGAGGAGGCCCGAGGGCGCCCAGCCGGTCCACTTGCCGCTGCGCACCAGCGCGGTGCCTTCACGGATGCGGCGCGGCACGCCGATGATCCCGGCCATCGCGAGATCGGCGGTGTCGTCGGTGAAGACACCGGGCGTGTTGGTGACGATGATTTTCCGGGCCGCCGCTGCATCGAGGTCGATATGCTCCGTGCCCGCGCCGAAGCTGGCGATCAGGCCGAGACGCTCGCCGGCTCGCGCGATCAGCGCGGCGTCGATCTTGTCGGTCACGGTCGGCACCAGCACATCGCAGTCCTGCATCGCGGCCGCCAACTGCTCACGGCTGAGCGGCACATCGGCCTCGTTCAGCACCACATCGAACAGCTCGCGCATCCGCGCCTCGACCTCCGGCATCAGGTGGCGGGTGACGATCACGCGCGGCGGGCTGGCGAGCGGGCGAGGGGGGCGTTGGGTCATGGCCCGTGGGCTAATCGCTGAGGGGCAGGGCGGTCAAGGCGCGGATCGTCACGCGAGGCTTGAATCGGTGAAGCTTAAGGCGCTATCGCTCGGGAATGCAGGGATTTCGCCGTCTTGTCGCTTGTGTGCTCGCGCTGGTGCTCGCCGCCGGGGCGATTGGCTTGCCGCTTGCCGCGCAGGACCGGGCGCTGCCCTACTGGGCGGCGCTGCGCTACGAGAAGGTCAACATGCGCGTCGGGCCGAGTGAGGAATATCCCATCGTCTGGGTCTACGCGCGCAAAGGCCTGCCGGTGAAGGTGGTGCGCGTGCGCGAAGGCTGGCGTCTGGTCGAGGATCACGAGGGCACGCAGGGCTGGATCTCGGCGAGCCAGCTCGATCCTGCGCGCGGCGGCATGGTGATCGGCAACGGCCTCGCCGAGGTGCGCGCCGCTGCCGACCCGGCCTCTGCGATCAAGTGGCGCGCCGAGCCGGGCGTCATTGCCAGCATGAAGAAGTGCAAGGCCGGGTGGTGCGAGGTCGATATCGCCGGGCGCAAGGGCTTTGTCGCGGCCGAGCGCCTGTGGGGTTCGCAGGACCTGCCGGGCGACGAATAGCGCTCGCCGCCCGGCGGTTGATCCTAGACCAGCTCGACCGCCACCGCAGTAGCCTCGCCGCCGCCGATGCACAGCGAGGCGACGCCGCGCTTCTTGCCTTGGGCCTTCAATGCCGCGATCAGCGTGACAATGATCCGCGCGCCGCTCGCGCCAATGGGGTGGCCGAGCGCGGTGCCGCCGCCGTTCACGTTGATCTTCTCGTGGCCGATGCCGAGATCGCGCATCGCGAACATCGCGACGCAGGCAAAGGCTTCGTTGACCTCGAACAGGTCAACATCATCGACCGACCAGCCAGCGCGCTCGAGCACCTTCTGGATCGCCGGGATCGGTGCGGTGGTGAAATCGGCCGGGGCATGAGCATGGGCGGCGGTGGCGACCACGCGGGCCACGGGGGTCAGTCCCTTGGCCTCGGCAACGCTCGCGCGGGTCAGCACCAGCGCGGCGGCACCGTCCGAGATCGAGGAGGAGGTCGCCGCGGTGATCGTCCCGTCCTTGGCGAAGGCGGGCTTCAGCTGCGGGATCTTGTCGGGGCGGCCCTTGCCGGGGGCTTCGTCATGCTCGACCACGACATCGCCTGCGCGGGTGCTGACCGTCACCGGCACCACTTCGTCGGCAAAAGCGCCGCTCGCGATCGCCTTGTTGGCGCGGGCGAGCGACTCGATCGAATAGGCGTCCATCTCCTCGCGGGTCATCTGGTAGGCATTGGCGGTGTCCTGCGCGAAGGTGCCCATCGCGCGCCCCGGCTCGTAAGCGTCTTCGAGGCCATCGAGGAACATGTGGTCATAGGCGGTATCGTGCCCGAGCCGCGCGCCCGAGCGGTGCTTCTTGAGGAGGTAGGGCGCGTTGGTCATGCTCTCCATCCCGCCTGCGACCACCACGTCGATGGTGCCGCTGGCGAGCGCCTCGGCGCCCATGATGACGGTTTGCATGCCGCTGCCGCAGACCTTGTTGACGGTCGTCGCCTCGACTGACAGCGGCAGTCCCGCCTTGATCGCGGCCTGACGCGCCGGTGCCTGGCCGAGGCCAGCGGGAAGCACGCAGCCCATGTAGGCGCGGTCGATCTGATCGCCGCTCACGCCTGCGCGCTCGACCGCAGCCTTGACTGCCACCGCGCCGAGATCGGTCGCGCTCACTTCCGACAGCGCGCCCTGCATCGCGCCCATCGGGGTGCGGGCATAGGAGAGGATGACGACCGGATCGGCGGGGGAGAGCTGGGTCATGGCAAAGTCCTTGCGTGGCGGGGGAATATCGGGCGCGATGTAATCATGGCAGGCGCGCATGGCAATCGTGAGGCGCCCATGCGCCTTGCGCCCGGGCGCGTATTCCGCAAGAACACGTCGCAAATCAAAACGCATATGTGCGAATGGGAGAACGACATCATGGCCGATGACCGCCGCGCTGAACTTGAAAGCCTGCTGGCGCGCCAGCGCGCCGCCTTCACCGCCTCGCGCCCCGAGCCGCTGAGCCAGCGCAAGGACCGCATCCGCCGCGCGATGGCGCTGGTCAAGGAGCATGGCGAGGAATTCGCCAAGGCGATGAGCGCCGATTTCGGCAACCGCTCGCACCACCAGTCAATGCTGACCGATATCGCCGCCACGGTGGGCGCGGGCACCCATGCCCTGAAGCACCTTGATGGCTGGGCCAAGCCGGAGAAGCGCAAGGTGCAGTTCCCGCTCGGCTTGATGGGCGCGCGGGCCGAGGTGCGCTATGAACCCAAGGGCGTGATCGGAATTCTCTCGCCGTGGAATTTCCCGGTGCAGCTCGCCTTCGGGCCGCTGATGCAGGTGCTTGCCGCAGGCAACCGCGCGATGATCAAGCCGAGCGAATTCACCGAGCGCACCAGCGAGCTGATGGCCGAACTGACGGCGCAATATTTTCAGCCCGAGGAGGTCGCGGTGATCACCGGTGGGCCGGAGGTCGCGGCAGCGTTTTCCTCGCTGCCCTTCGACCATCTGGTCTTCACCGGATCGACCGCGACTGGGCGCCGCGTGATGCAGGCGGCGGCGGCGAACCTCGTGCCGGTGACGCTGGAACTCGGCGGCAAGTCGCCGGTGGTGATGGGCCGCAGCGCCGATTTCGCCAAGGCGGGCGAGCGCATCGCGATCGGCAAGATGATGAATGCCGGCCAGATCTGCCTCGCGCCTGACTACCTGATGGTGCCCGAGGACAAGGCCGACGAGGCCGTCGCAGGCGTGACCGGGGCGGCGGCGGCGATGTATCCGCGCGTGCTCGACAATGACGACTATGCCTCGATTGTCTCCGACCGCCATTTCGAGCGCCTGCAAGGTCTGGTCGCCGACGCGCGCGACAAGGGTGCCGAGGTGATCGAGGTCAATCCGGCGGGCGAGGACTTCGGCAACGCCAACCAGCGCAAGATGCCGCTGACCGTGCTGCGCGGCGTCAGCGACGACATGACCGTGATGCAGGAGGAAATCTTCGGCCCCGTGCTGCCGGTGATGACCTACAAGTCGGTCGATCAGGCGGTCGACTACATCAACGAGCACGACCGCCCGCTCGGCCTCTACTATTTCGGCGAGGATCGCGCCGAGCAGGAGCGGGTGCTGACCCGCACGATCTCGGGCGGGGTGACCACCAATGACGTGGTGTTCCATGTCTCGATGGAAGACCTGCCCTTCGGCGGGGTCGGGCCTTCGGGAATGGGTTCCTATCACGCTATCGAGGGTTTCCGCGAGTTCAGCCATGCCCGCGCGGTCTATCACCAGCCCAAGATCGACATCGCCAAGCTCGGTGGGCTGAAGCCCCCCTATGGCAAGGCGACCGAGGGGGCAGCGGCGCGCATGATGAAATGAGGGCGCTCCTCGCCGCGTTGGCGCTGACCCTGTCGGCTCCGCTCTGCGCCGGGGCGGCCGCTCCGGCGTGGCGCGCGGTCGATGCGGCGACAGGGCAGATCGCCGATACGGCGGGGCTGGAACAGCTCGCCCGTGACTTTCCCGACAGCGCCAGCGTGCGGCTGCGACTGCTCAATGCGCAGCTCGAAGCGGGCGAGGGCGAGGCGGCGCTCGCCAGTCTGCGCTGGCTCGCGGCGCGGGGGCATGTGTTCGGCGAGCGGGCGAGGGCGCAGATCCCCCGGCTGATCGGCGTGGCCCAAGCCGAAGCCGCGCGCGCGCTCATGATCCCGGCGCCTGAGGTTCTTGCCGCCAGCACCGTCCATGACGAAATTCCTGCATCGGCGGGGTTGATCGAGAGCGTTTTTGTCAGGCCCGATGGTGAGCCGGGGTTCGCCACTTCCGTGTCACGCCGGTCGCTCTTTGTCCGCTTTTCGCAAGGAAATTGGCGCGAGATCGCGGTGCCCCGCAGTTGGGCGCTGTCTGGAGTGGCATCCCCTCCGGATGGCGAATCCGCATGGGTGGCCTCGGCCAATATCGACGGCGCTCCTGAGGATACCTCGCGGTTCACGGGGTTGATCGAACTGCCGGGTGATGTTGACGACCTGATGTATCGTCCGGCTCCGGCCGGGGTGGCAGTGTCCGACCTTGCGGTGGGGCCTGACAGGGTGGTCTATGCCAGCGATCCGATCGGCGGCGGGGTCTATCGCCTACGGCCCCATGCGGCTGCACTCGAGGCGCTGGTGCCCCCCGGTACCTTCCGCTCGCCGCAAGGGCTGGCCGTGAGCGCCGATGGGACACGGCTTTATGTCAGCGATTATCGTTATGGCCTAGCCATGATCGACCTCGCCAGCGGTGCGGTGAGCCGCCTTGCCAGCGATGCGCCCGCCGCGCTCGACGGCATCGACGGGCTCTGGCTCCACAAGGGCGAGCTTATCGCGGTCCAGAACGGCACCAGCCCGATGCGGATCAGCGCCTTTACCCTCTCCGAGGATGGCCAGCTGATTACCGGCCACCGCATCCTCGAACAGGCGCACCCCGAATGGACCGAGCCGCTGGGCGGCAGCATTGCCGGGGACGCGCTCTACTATGTTGCGACCGGGCAATGGGATCGCTACGACAAGGGCGCCTTGCGCCAAGGAATGACTGCAATCCCGACCGTGATCCGCAAATTGCCGCTGGCCCCGCGCTGAGGCAGCGCCCGGCTCGCAACGTCTGTTCGATTTCCTGCAACTCCCTTAAGGGGTTTTCCCCGAGTCGCAGGCTTGCGCGGTGCGCGCGACAGGCCTAGGGCGAGCCACGGGATTAATAGCTTGGACATCGTCGTGATCGACCTCAGTCAGTATCTGCCGATACTGTTATTCGTGCTGGTTGCCCTCGGGCTGTCGGTGCTCTTCGTCGTGGCCCCGATGGCGGTCTCGCGCCTCACCGGCACGCACAATCCCGATGCGGAAAAGCTCTCCGAATATGAATGTGGCTTTCCCGCCTTCGAGGATGCGCGCAGCCAGTTCGATGTGCGCTTCTACCTCGTCGCGATCAGCTTCATCGTCTTCGACCTCGAAGCCGCCTTCCTGTTCCCCTGGGCGGTCAGCCTCGGCGAGACGGGCTGGGTGGGCTGGAGCGGCATGATGGTGTTCCTGTTCATCCTCGCGGTGGGCCTTGCCTATGAATGGAAAAAAGGGGCGTTGGACTGGGAATGAACAGCATCGTTACTCCTCCCCAAGGGCTCCCCGACATTTCGAAGCTGACGACCGCCCAAGGCGGCGAGGTTCGCGCGCCTGATGCGGATTTCTTCAAGTCGCTCCAGACCGAGGTGACCGACAAGGGCTTCCTCGTCACCTCGACCGAGGAGCTGTTCCAGTGGGCGCGCACCGGCAGCCTTTGGTGGATGACCTTCGGCCTTGCCTGCTGCGCGGTCGAGATGATCCACGTCAACATGCCGCGCTACGACATGGAGCGTTTCGGCGCCGCCCCGCGCGCCTCCCCGCGCCAGTCGGACGTGATGATCGTGGCTGGCACGCTATGCAACAAGATGGCCCCAGCGCTGCGCAAGGTCTATGACCAGATGTCGGACCCGAAGTATGTGATCAGCATGGGCAGCTGCGCCAATGGCGGCGGCTATTACCATTACAGCTACTCGGTGGTGCGCGGCTGCGACCGCATCGTGCCGGTCGACATCTACGTCCCCGGCTGCCCGCCGACCGCCGAAGCGCTGCTCTACGGCGTGATGCAATTGCAGCGCAAGATCCGCCGCGTCGGGACGATCGAGCGGTGAGAGAGCGCCTTGCATCATTGACTTTGTGTCTGGCCATGACCGCGATGACGCCGCAGGCAATCGCGAGCCCGGTCCAGATTCCCGCACTCGTTGATATGCCTTCCTCGCAGCCCATCCATCTTGCCGAAAGCGACTGGCGAAAAATCGAACTCTCCGAGGAGCGGGTTTCTCTCCGGTTTCCTTGCGCCCAAGAAGAGGTGCAGCGGACATCGCCCGACGAGGCACTTGGTTCGATCTACCAGTGCAAGGTTCAGGGCATGACCTTCGGCGTCATCCTTCGGAAATACGGCGCAGGTGATCCGGACGTAGGCTATGACGCACTGCTGGCCTCAGCTCAGCAGCGGCAAACGCGCGAGACCATCTCGTTGCTGGAAGAGTTTGAGGTAGCCGGAAAGCGAGCGTTCCGGTTGGTTTGCAAGATCGGTGTGTGCCACCAGGACGCGGATTCGGTGTCCATGGAAGCGATAGATCTTGCGCCGGGAGTGCTCTTGATTGTCGGGGCTGACGAAAGTCGCCTGCCGGAGGGCGATCAGCCTTTGGGTCGCCAGTACGCGGCAAAGTTTTATTCTTCCCTGGAGATCGCGCAGTGACCGTCCTCCACTCCGCCCCTAAATTCGCCTCCAACGAGGGCGTGATCGACGCCATCAGCGAGACCATCTCAGTCTGGCTGATCGAGGCTGTCGAAGCCCACGGCGAGGTGATCTTCCGCGTCCAGCGCGATGCCATCGACAAGGTGTTGCGCATCCTGCGCGACGATCACGCCTACCAGCAGCTGATGGAAATCGCCGGGGTCGACTACCCCTCGCGGTCGGAGCGCTTCGAAGTCGTCTACATGCTCCAGAGCCTCACCAAGAACCACCGCGTGATGGTGAAGTGCTCGGCTTCCGAGGACACGCCGGTGCCCACCGTCACCACCCTGTGGCCCAACGCCGGGTGGCTCGAGCGCGAGGTGTTCGACATGTACGGCGTCACCTTCGCGGGCAACCCGGACCTGCGCCGCATCCTCACCGATTACGGCTTCGAAGGGCATCCGTTCCGCAAGGACTTCCCGATGACCGGCTATACCGAACTGCGCTATTCCGAGGAGGAAAAGCGCGTGGTGTACGAGCCGGTCGTACTGGCGCAGGAAATGCGCAGCTTCGATTTCCTCTCGCCCTGGGAGGGCACAGATTACGTGCTGCCCGGCGACGAGAAGGCGCCCCCTGCACCCCCTGCCGGGGAGGCGAAGAAATGAGCATGCAACGCGAAGAATCGCTCACCACCACCGGTGAGGTGATCAGCAACTACACGATCAATTTCGGCCCCCAGCACCCGGCCGCGCACGGCGTCTTGCGCATGGTGATGGAACTCGACGGCGAGGTGATCGAGCGGATCGACCCCCATGTCGGCCTGCTCCACCGCGGCACCGAAAAGCTGATCGAGCACAAGACCTACCTGCAGGCGCTGCCCTATTTTGATCGGCTCGACTATTGTTCGCCGCTGGCGATGGAGCATTCCTATGTGCTCGCGATCGAGAAGCTGCTGAACCTCGAAGTGCCGCTGCGCGCGCAATATCTGCGCGTGCTGTTCGCCGAGCTGACCCGCATCTGCAACCACATGCTCAACATGGGCGCGCACATCCTCGATGTCGGCGCGTTCACGCCGAACCTGTGGATCATGGACCTGCGCGAGGATTGCCTCAATTTCTTCGAGCGGGCCTCGGGCGCGCGCATGCACTCTGCATGGTTCCGCCCGGGCGGCGTCCATCAGGACGTGCCGGAAAAGCTGCTGGTCGACATCGGCGACTGGCTCGACAACCGCTTCTTCCAGCTGTTCGAGGACGCGATGAGCCTCGTCATGGACAACCGCATCTTCAAGCAGCGCAACGTCGATATCGCCGTCGTGTCGCGCGAGGATGCGATTGCCTGGGGTTTCAGCGGCCCGATGATCCGCGCGGCGGGCCTTGCGTGGGATCTGCGCAAGAGCCAGCCCTATGACGTCTATGACCGGATGGAGTTCGACATTCCGGTCGGCACCAATTCGGACTGCTACGACCGCTTCATGGTGCGCGTGAAGGAAGTTTACGAGAGCGCCAAGATCATCCGTCAGTGTCTGCGCGACATGCCGCAGGGGCCGATTGCCAGCACAGACGGCAAGGTCTCGCCCCCCAAGCGGGCTGAGATGAAGCAGTCGATGGAAAGCCTGATCCACCACTTCAAGCTCTACACAGAAGGCTTCCACGTGCCCGCTGGCGAGGTTTACGTCGCGACCGAAAGCCCCAAGGGCGAATTCGGCGTCTATCTCGTCAGCGACGGCACCAACAAGCCCTACCGCTGCAAGATCCGCCCCACGGCCTTCTCGCACCTTCAGGCGATGGACTTCATGAGCCGCGGCCATATGCTCCCCGACGCGACCGCCATTCTGGGCGCGATCGACGTGGTGTTCGGGGAATGTGACCGGTGAGGGTGGCTCTTCCTGCGGTCCTGCTCGGCCTTGCAACACCGGTTGTCGCGGAACCCGACCACGGGGATCCGGTCGACGGCTTTGTTGCTGCGCTGGAAGAAGGACGGTGGGAAGACGCGGAGGCGCTTGCTCAGCGCGATATTACACAGCTGGACGGTGTTGGACCTAACTTCAAGGGTGGCGCAATTGATGGCATGTGGCGCCAACGCATTGTCGTTGACAAAGAAGCGATAACCTTCAGCGAATTCAGAAATGAAATGGCGGAATGTAAATTTTTGCCTTCGGTTAGATTGATTTCCGGAACCGCATCTTCTCCGGACAAGATCGTGAAGGTTTACTTCAAGTGCCACTCGGAAAATAACATACTGACACATTTTATGGTTCGCCGGGCTGATGATCATGCGACAGTCGTGGTCTACAATTTTGGCAAGGACGTGGTTGTGATGAGCGGCGACAGGGCAGTGCTTACCAATGAGCAGTAATCGCAGGCTCGCCATCGCCGAGCAGATGATCGCGCACTACAACGCGCAGGATGCCGACGCCTATGTCGCGCTGATGACCGAGGATGCCTGCGAGGTGGGCTATCGCGGCGCGGTGATCCGCGAAGGCAAGGAAGGCACACGCGCGGGCCTTAAGGCGATGTTCGCCGAGTTTCCCGAGAACCGCGCCGAGATCATCACTGGCTACGAGCTGGGCGAATTCGCGGTGTTGCATGAACGGGTGTTCCGCTCGCCCGCCGCTGAGCCGTTCGAAGTCATGTCCGTCTATTCCTTCGAGGGCGACCTGTGCTCTCGCGTGGAGTTCATCCGCTAATGGCTGACCGTACCCCCGCTCCCGATACCCCCGAACTGCGCGCCCGCTGGGGCGGCTTTGCGTGGACCCCGGAGAACAAGAAAACCGCCGATTGGCACATCGCCAAGTATCCCGAGGGGCGTCAGCGCTCGGCGGTGATGCCGCTGCTCGATCTCGCCCAGCGGCAGGTCGGCGCGGAGACCGACACCCAAGGGTGGCTGCCGCTGCCGGTGATCGAATATGTCGCGAAGTATCTCGACATGCCGGTGATCCGCGTGCTCGAAGTCGCCAGCTTCTATTTCATGTACAACCTCAAGCCCGTCGGCAAATTCCACGTGCAGGTGTGCGGCACCACGCCCTGCATGCTGCGCGGCAGCGACGACATCATGTCGGCTTGCAAGAAGCGCGGGATGGTGAAGGGCGGGGTCTCGGCAGACGGGCTATGGACCCTCACCGAAGTCGAATGCATGGGCAATTGCGCCACCGCGCCAATGGTCCAGATCAACGACGACAATTACGAGGACCTGACGCCCGAGCGCCTCGACGCGGTGCTCGATGCGCTGGCGGCGGGCGAGACGCCCAAGGCCGGCACGCAGGAGCCGGGTCGCCACACCTCCGAGCCCGCGGGCGGGCCGACAACGCTCACCGCGATGGTCGATGCCAACCACGATTATCGGGGCGAGTGGTAGGGTGACCGCCGCCATCTCCCTTCTCGGCGCGGTGCTGCTGGCGTTCATCGCCTACAAGCTGCTGATGGGCGTGATCCGCATCGGCGTGATCATCCTCATCCTCGGCGTGCTTTACGCGCTGTGGTCGCAAGGCGCGCTGGCATGAATCCGCTGACGCTCCTCCTCGCGATCCTCGGCCTCACCGGCTTTGCGCTCGGCGCGGTGCTGACTGCGACCGGCCCGCTCGAGATGGGGGTGATCATCATGGGCCTCGGGCTCGTGTTCCAGACGATTTCGCTGGTGCGCATCCGGCGCACCAAAGCAAGGGAAACGCAGTGATGCTGGCTGACAAGGACCGCATCTTCACCAATCTCTACGGGTTCCAGGACTGGGGCCTGAAGGCCGCGCAGGCGCGCGGCGATTGGGACGGCACCAAGGCGCTGCTCGCGCGCGGGCAGGACGCGATCATTGAGGAAATCAAGGCGAGCGGCCTGCGCGGGCGGGGCGGGGCGGGCTTCCCGACCGGCCTGAAGTGGTCCTTCATGCCGAAGGAATCGCGCGACGGACGCCCGAGCTTCCTCGTCATCAATGCCGACGAATCCGAGCCCGGCAGCTGCAAGGACCGCGAAATCCTGCGCCACGATCCGCACAAGCTGGTCGAAGGCGCGCTCGTCGCCGGCTACGCGATGCGTGCGCGCGCGGCCTATATCTACATTCGCGGCGAATATATCCGCGAGGCCGAGACGCTCCAGAAGGCGATCCAAGAGGCCTATGACGCGGGCCTGATCGGTAAGAATGCCTGCAAGTCTGGCTATGATTTCGACGTCTTCATGCACCGCGGCGCGGGCGCTTACATCTGCGGCGAAGAGACCGCGATGATCGAGAGCCTCGAGGGCAAGAAGGGCCAGCCGCGGTTGAAGCCCCCCTTCCCGGCGGGTGCGGGGCTCTATGGCTGCCCGACCACGGTCAACAACGTCGAGAGCATCGCGGTCGCGCCGACGATACTGCGGCGCGGGGCCGCGTGGTTCTCCTCCTTCGGGCGCGAGAACAACAAGGGCACCAAGCTGTTCCAGATTTCTGGCCACGTGGAAAAACCCTGCGTGGTTGAGGAATCGATGAGCATCCCCTTCGAGGAGCTGATCGAAAAGCACTGCGGCGGCATTCGCGGCGGGTGGGACAATCTGCTCGCGGTGATCCCAGGTGGTTCCTCCGTGCCGCTGGTTCCTGCGGCGCAAATCCGCAACGCACCGATGGATTTTGACGGGCTGAAAGAACTGGGCTCCGGCCTCGGCACGGCGGCGGTGATCGTCATGGACAAGTCGACCGACATCGTCCGCGCGATCAGCCGCCTCTCCTATTTTTACAAGCACGAAAGCTGCGGCCAGTGCACCCCCTGCCGCGAAGGCACGGGCTGGATGTGGCGCATGATGGAGCGCCTGCGCACCGGCGATGCAGCGATCGAGGAAATCGATATGCTGCAGGAAGTCACCAAGCAGGTCGAAGGCCACACCATCTGCGCGCTGGGCGATGCCGCGGCATGGCCGATCCAGGGCCTCATCCGCCACTTCCGGCCGGAACTCGAGCGGCGGATCAATGAACACAACGCGCGTTTTGCGGAGGCGGCGGAGTGAGCGTTACGTCCCCCCATTTCGTTATCCGGCATACCGAAGGCGCGTTTGCGGGGCGGTTGGAGCATTTCTTTCCGGTTCCGGACGTTAACGGGGTCGGACCGTCCTTCGAGACACTGCGTAGGGCAAGGTCACACGGGCTCAAGATCGCAATGCGTGGTAATTTGACCGGCAAGGAGTTGTTGGTTCCAGCGGCTGACATCCAATGTCTGTGATTCCGCCATTCAGCTCCGTCACCCCGGCGAAAGCCGGGGCTAGGCTTCACCTTAGTGGTCGCGCGGATCGACGCACCCTTAGGGAAAGTAGCCAAGCCCCGGATCAAGTCCGGGGCGACGATTTTGGGGAGGTTGCCACGTGAGCGAGTCGAACGATTGGGCCGATATTGCTCAGAAGAATTATGACATGGATCGTGCCAGAGACCTCGGCATCAGCTATTCCGATCTCGGACTCTACGACCTGATGTCGCAGAAGCTCGGCAATTTGCATGGCGAAGTTCACAAGCTGAACGTAAACTTTGAGGTCTTGTTGAAGGCTAATGAGGCCAAGCCGAAATCGAGGGTCGAGGCGATCCAGACCGAGATCGCAAGAAAGTTAAATTGGATCTTTCGTTTGCTGGTTCTTGTCTTGCTGGGACTGGGTTACATTTCTTGGGGTATCTCATAATGCCTAAAGTCACCGTAGACGGTCAGGAAATCGAAGTCCCGGCGGGCGCGACTGTGTTGCAGGCGTGCGAGCTCGCGGGCAAGGAAATCCCGCGGTTCTGCTATCACGAGCGCCTCTCCATCGCGGGCAATTGCCGCATGTGTCTGGTCGAAGTGAAGCCCGGGCCGCCCAAGCCGCAGGCCTCCTGCGCGCTGCCGGCTGCCGAGGGTCAGGAAATCCGCACCGACAGCCCGATGGTCAAGAAGGCTCGCGAGGGGGTGATGGAGTTCCTGCTCATCAACCACCCACTCGATTGCCCGATTTGCGACCAGGGCGGCGAGTGCGACCTTCAGGACCAGGCGGTCGCCTATGGCCGCGGCGGCTCGCGCTACCACGAGAACAAGCGCGCGGTGACCGAAAAGTACATGGGCCCGCTGATCAAGACGATCATGACCCGCTGCATCCACTGCACCCGCTGCGTGCGCTTCTCGGAAGAGATCGCGGGCGTGGACGAGATCGGCGCGCTGTATCGCGGCGAGGATATGCAGATCACGACCTATCTCGAGCAGGCGGCGGCGCATGAACTCAGCGCCAACGTCATCGACCTGTGCCCGGTCGGCGCGCTGACCTCGCGGCCCTATGCCTTCGAGGCGCGGCCGTGGGAGCTTAAGAAGACGCTCTCGATCGACATGTCGGACGCGGTCGGCGCCAACATCACGCTCCATTCCAAGGGCCGCGAAGTCATGCGCGCGCTGCCGCGCATCAATGACGACGTCAACGAGGAGTGGCTGAGCGACAAGGGTCGCTATCAGGTCGATGGCCTCACCAAGCGCCGCTTGGACCGGGTATGGGTGCGCCGCGATGGCCGCTTGCAGCCCGCCGAGTGGACCGAAGCCTTCGGCATGATCGCGGGCGCGCTTGATGGCGACAAGGCCAGCATCGCGGCAATCGCGGGCGATCTGCTCGATGCCGAGACGATGTTTGCCGCCAAGGCGCTGGTGAACGCCTGCGGATCGCAACTCACCGAAGCGCGCCAGACCGGCATGACCTATGACGTGTCGAGCCTTGCGGCGGTCAACTTCAACAGCACGTTCGCCGGGATCGAAACTGCCGATGCTATCCTGATCGTGGGCAGCAATGTCCGCTGGGAAGCCGCGCTGCTCAACGTCCGTCTGCGCAAGGCGGTGAAGGCAGGGGCCAAGGTCTACATCATCGGCGCCGAATGGGATCCGACCTATCCGGCGACCTTCCTCGGCAGCGACCTGAAAATCCTCAACCGCGTGCCCAAGGAGTTGGGTGACGTCATGAAGTCGGCGAAGCGTCCGGCGGTGATCCTCGGCGCGGCGGCGCTGGCGAAGGATGCGCTTCCGGCGGCGCTCAAGTTGGCGGGCAAGTTCGATCTGGTTCGCGAGGGCTGGAACGGGTTCAACGTGCTGCACATCTCGGCGGCGCGCATGGCCTCGCTGATGCTCGGCTTCACGCTTCCGGGCGGGATGGGCGATATCGCGGCGGCCGCGCCCAAGGTGCTGCTCAGCCTCGGCGCGGACGAGATGGACTATGCGCCCTACGCAGGCAGCCTCAAGGTCTATATCGGCCACCACGGCGACAAGGGCGCGCATCACGCCGACATCATCCTGCCGGGTGCATCCTATGCCGAGAAGGACGGGACTTACGTCAACACCGAGGGCCGGGTGCAGTTCGCCGAGAAGGCGGTCTTCGCCCCCGGCGACGCGCGCGAGGACTGGACGATCCTGCGCGCTCTGGCGGATGCGCTGGGTGTGACGGTGGGCTTCGACAGCTTCTCGGAGCTTCAGGCGAAGATGATCGCCGCTGTCCCCGCCTTCGGGGAAGAGGGCCTCGCCAATTACGGCGCGCTGCCCAAGGCGGACAGCTCCGCCAAGTTCGAGGGCGAGCTTGCGGGCTACCCGATCAAGGACTTCTACCTCACCAACCCCATCGCCCGCGCGAGCGAGGTGATGCAGCGCTGCTCGGACGAGCTGCTGCACGGGGCAGATGTGAAGGAGGCTGCGGAATGAGCGGCTGCTACATCCTCCCCCTTCAGGGGAGGGGGACCATCCGCAGGATGGTGGAGGGGCAGGCTCGGCTGCTCCGTAGATCGAATGTTATGAACTGGGCGGGGTGCCCCTCCACCACTTCGTGGTCCCCCTCCCCGTGCCGGGGAGGATTGTAAGTGACCGCCTTCTTCCAATCCCTCGGCCTGCCTTACGAATGGGCCTGGACCGTCGCGACGCTGGCGGGGATCCTGATCGTCTCGCTGCTCGTCATGTTCAGCGTCGCCATGGTGATCTATGTCGACCGCAAGGTGCTGGGCGCGATCATGATGCGGCGCGGGCCCAATGTGGTCGGGCCGTTCGGCTTGCTGCAGAGCTTCGCGGATGGCCTCAAGGTCTTCCTGCAGGAAACCATCATCCCGAGCGCCGCGAACAAGGGCATCTTCCTGATCGCGCCGATTATCACCTTCACCGTCGCGCTGGCGGCCTGGGCGGTGATCCCGTTTGATGCGGGCGTGGTGCTGTCGGACATCAATGTCGGCCTGCTGTATATCCTCGCGATCTCCTCGATGGGGGTTTACGGCGTGGTGATGAGCGGGTGGGCGTCGAACTCCAAATATCCGTTCTTCTCGGCGATGCGCGCCTCGGCGCAGATGATCTCCTACGAGGTTTCGATCGGCTTCGTGCTGGTCTGCGTGGTGCTGTTCGCGGGCACCTTCAACCTCTCCGGCATCGTGAACGCGCAGCAGGGCTTCGGGCTGGGCATCATCAACGCCTATGTCGTGCACCCGCTGCTGTTCCCGATGTGGGTGGTGTTCTTCATCTCGGCCCTGGCCGAAACCGCGCGCGCGCCCTTCGACCTCACCGAGGCCGAGAGCGAGCTCGTCGCGGGCTACCAGACCGAATATTCCTCGATGAGCTTCGCGCTGTTCTGGCTCGGCGAGTATGCCAACATCCTGCTGATGTGCTCGCTGAACACGCTGCTGTTCTGGGGCGGGTGGCTGCCGCCGCTCGACATTCCCGTGCTCTACATGGTGCCGGGGATCATCTGGTTTCTGCTGAAGACCTTCGTGTTCTTCTTCATGTTCAGCTGGATCTGGGCGACCGTGCCCCGCTACCGCTACGATCAGCTGATGCGGCTTGGTTGGAAGGTGTTCCTGCCGATGAGCCTGCTGTTTGTGGCGGTGACCAGCGGGTGGCTGATGGCGACGGGGCATTTCGGATGATGCGCCTAGCGTCACGAATTGCTTTGGGCGCAGTACTTGCTGCCATGCCTGTTGCAGCGAGTGCGGCTGAGACACTGCCTCAGATCTCGTGCAATTTCGCACTTTCTGACGGTGAAGCTACGGTTCTTCAGTTCGACTCTGGGTCCAGCGCCCGCGTGATGCGTTTCGACAGCGTGCGTGGTAGGATGGATGTCAGCAATCTGCGGCTGTCGATCCGCGATACGCTTCCGAGCGATGCTCTCGCCTACGGCATCAGCGACGGGAGCGACGATTTGGTTCTTGTCTTGGAACCACTCCCGAAGTTCGAACAGACATGGCGAGCCTTGCTTTGGGGTGACATAACCGGAGACGGAGCCAATCTTCCCGTCGGCGCAGGCATGTGCAAAGTCGTAAACGCAGATTCCGAGTTAGCGCCTCTAGCTGGTCCGGAAGAGACACCTCTCGAATTGATCGACCTGCTCGCGCGCCGCCCAGCGGAAAGTGGGCGCTGCCATGCGGTAAACGGCAAGGGCGAAAGGTTCACCTTCCTTGCTAGGCCAAACGGCAATTTTGTCGATCTCGAGCCGGATGGCGCGGGTCCTCTTTCGGGCACGATCCAGATGGCTCGGGTGCAGAATTCCCCTGCGCAAGGGCCCGCTTTGGAGTTCACCCGGCGGAACATGCCTCCGCAGCTGGTCGAAAACTGGATCAGCTCGAAGGACGGCAATACTCGGGGCGAGTTCGAGATTTTCGGCCGCGACATCTCGAGCGAATGGATCGCCGTAGTCGCCTTATGGGCTATCGACGGAAAAGAAGAAGCAGATATGGTTTATGCCGCGCATTGTGGGGGAGTTGTTGAATGACCCTCTCCCACCTCATCAAGTCGTTCACCCTCTGGGAATTCCTCAAGGCGCATGCCTTGACGCTGAAGTATTTCTTCAAGCCCAAGGTGACGATCAACTACCCCTTCGAGAAGGCCCCGCTCTCGCCCCGCTTCCGGGGTGAACACGCATTGCGGCGCTATCCGAACGGCGAGGAACGCTGCATCGCGTGCAAGCTGTGCGAGGCCGTGTGCCCCGCGCAGGCGATCACCATCGAGAGCGAACCGCGCGAGGACGGCAGCCGCCGCACCACCCGCTACGACATCGACATGACTAAGTGCATCTATTGCGGCTTCTGTCAGGAAGCCTGCCCGGTCGATGCCATCGTCGAAGGGCCGAATTTCGAATACGCCACCGAAACCCGCGAGGAGCTCCTTTACGACAAGGCCAAGCTGCTCGCGAATGGTGACAAATGGGAAAGGGCCATCGCGGCCAACCTTGAAGCCGACGCCCCCTACCGCTAGGGCGCGCGGCGACGAGGACATGGGGTAAATGGGGTCACGGTGTCCTGCCGGGGCCCAGGACTTGGACTAAGGGATCAAATGCCGCTTTCTCTCGCCCTGGCCTCACGCCAGGGGGACGGATCGGCGGAGACGCATCATGCTGATACAGGCCATCGCCTTCTATTTCTTCGCGACCATCGTCGTCGCCAGCGCTGTCATGGTGGTGATGGCGAGGAACCCCGTGCACTCGGTGCTGTGGCTGATCCTCGCCTTCTTCAACGCGGCCGGCCTGATGGTGCTGCTCGGCGCCGAGTTCATCGCGATGCTGCTGGTGATCGTCTATGTCGGCGCGGTCGCGGTGCTGTTCCTGTTCGTGGTGATGATGCTCGACATCGATTTTGCCGCGATGCGCGCAGGCTTCAGCCGCAATGCGCCGCTGGGCCTGCTGATCGCGGCGGTGCTGCTGGCCGAGCTGCTGCTGGGCGTGGGGGCCTATAATGCGGGCGGCCTGACCCTCGGCACGCCTGACGGCACCGCGACGCAGGCCGCTGACGTCTCCAATATCGAGGCCCTCGGCGCGCTGCTCTATGGCCGCTACATCATCCTCTTCGAGATCGCAGGGATCATCCTGCTGGTCGCGATGATCGGCGCGATCGTGCTGACCTTCCAGCCGCCCAAGCCCGGCGCCCGCGCGCGGCAGGATGTGGGCAAGCAGATTCGCCGCCGGCCTGAGGATGCAACCGTCATGAAAAACCCGGAGATCGGGCAGGGGATCGAGCTGTGATCGGGATCGAACATTACCTCACCGTGGGCGCGATCCTGTTCGTGCTCGGCGTGCTGGGCATCTTCCTCAACCGCAAGAACGTGATCGTCATCCTGATGGCGGTCGAGCTGATCCTGCTGGCGGTGAACCTCAACCTCGTCGCCTTCAGCGCCTTCCTTCAGGACCTCACCGGACAGGTCTTCGCCATGCTGGTGCTGACGGTCGCTGCGGCCGAGGCGGCGATCGGTCTGGCGATCCTCGTGATCTACTTCCGCACGCGCGGTTCGATCGCGGTCGACGATATCAACCGGATGAAGGGGTAAGCGCGCGTGGCCACGCAAATCCTCATCATCGTTTTCGCGCCGCTGATTGCTGCCCTGATCGCAGGGCTGGGCAACCGCATGATCGGCAATGTCGCGGCCAAGGGCGTGACCACCGCCGGGCTGTTCCTCGCAGCGGGCCTCAGCTGGCCGATCTTCCTCGGCTTCCTCTCCGGCACCGCCACGGCGGAAGTCGTGCCGGTGTTGAAGTGGGTGCAGAGCGGCTCGCTGACCTTCGACTGGGCGCTCAGGGTCGACACCTTGACCGCGATCATGCTGGTGGTGATCAACTCGGTCTCGGCGCTCGTGCACCTCTATTCCTGGGGGTACATGGAGGAAGACCCGGATCAGCCGCGCTTCTTCGCCTACCTCTCGCTGTTCACCTTCGCGATGCTGATGCTGGTGACGGCGGACAACCTCGTCCAGATGTTCTTCGGTTGGGAAGGGGTGGGGCTGGCGTCCTATCTGCTGATCGGTTTCTGGTTCAAGAAGCCCAGCGCGGGTGCCGCCGCAATCAAGGCCTTCGTGGTCAACCGCGTGGGTGACCTCGGCTTCATGCTCGGCATCTTTGGCACTTTTCTGGTGTTCCAGACGACTTCGATCCCCGAGATTCTCGCGGCGGCCCCGGCGATGAGCGGGTCGACCATCACCTTCGTCGGCATGCGCCTCTACACGATGGATATCCTGTGTATCCTCCTGTTCATCGGCGCGATGGGCAAGAGCGCGCAGCTGGGCCTGCACACCTGGCTACCCGACGCGATGGAGGGGCCGACGCCCGTCTCGGCACTGATCCACGCGGCGACCATGGTGACCGCAGGCGTGTTCATGCTCTGCCGCCTCTCGCCGATGTTCGAGACCGCGCCGACCGCGCTCACCATCGTGACCATCGTGGGCGCGGCGACCTGCTTCTTCGCTGCCACGATCGGCACGACGCAGTGGGACATCAAGCGGGTGATCGCCTATTCGACCTGCTCGCAATTGGGCTACATGTTCTTCGCCGCGGGCGTCGGCGCTTACGGGGCGGCGATGTTCCACCTCTTCACCCACGCCTTCTTCAAGGCGCTGCTGTTCTTGGGCGCAGGCAGCGTGATCCACGCGATGCACCACGAGCAGGACATGCGCTATTACGGCGGCCTTCGTAAGCATATCCCGCTGACGTTCTGGGCTATGATGGCGGGCACGCTGGCGATTACCGGCGTGGGCATCCTTGGCGTTTTCGGTTTTGCCGGTTTCTACTCGAAGGACGCGATCCTCGAGGCCGCATACGCGCGCCACAACGGGGCAGGGCAGTTCGCCTTCTGGGCGGGTGCGATCACCGCGCTGCTGACCAGCTTCTATTCGTGGCGCCTGATGTTCCTGACCTTCTGGGGCAAGCCGCGCTGGGAGCAGTCCGAGCATATCCAGCACGCGGTGCATGACGATCACGGTCACGGCCACGAGGATCATCACCACGCCCCGAGCGACGGCACCGCGGGCTATCACCCGCACGAAAGCCCGGTCTCGATGTTGCTGCCGCTCGGCATTCTCAGCCTTGGCGCGGTATTGGCGGGCTTCGTGTTCCACCACGAATTCATCGATGGCGCGGCGTTCTGGAACGGGTCGATCTTCTACAACGAGGACCTGATCCACGCGATGCACGGCGTGCCGCTGTGGGTGAAGCTGAGCGCCACCATCGTGATGGTGCTGGGCTTTGCCGGGGCCTACCTCGCCTACATCGCCAAGCCCGATATCCCGGCCATGTTCGTCGCGAGCTTCGGGGCCCTGCACAACTTCGTCTACCGCAAGTGGTACTTCGACGAGCTCTATGACGTCCTGTTCGTCAAGCCCGCCTTCGCCTTCGGCCGCGCCTTCTGGCAATTGGGCGATGTCGGCACGATCGACCGCTTCGGCCCCAACGGCGTCGCTTCGGTGATCCAGCGGTCGTCGCTCGCTGCCAAGTCGATCCAATCGGGCTACCTCTACACCTATGCGCTGATCATGCTCCTCGGGCTGGTCGCCGCTGTCACCTACGTTCTGCTTTAGGAGCGCGCTTCGTAATGGAAGGCCTTCCCATCCTGTCGATCATGATGCTTGTGCCGCTGACGTCCGCGCTGGCGTGCCTGTTCTCAGGCGCGAATGCCGCGCGCTGGATCGCGCTCGGGGCGACGCTCGTCACCTTCGTGTTCGGCATCGTCCTGTGGGCCAATTACGACATCGGCGGCGCCCAGTGGCAGTTCACCGAAGAGGCGAACCTCTTCGCCGGCTTTTCCTACAAGCTGGGCATCGATGGCATCGCGCTGATGCTGATCATGCTCAGCGTCTTCCTGATGCCGATCTGCATCCTTGCGAGCTGGGACTCGGTCACCAAGCGGGTCGGCGAGTACATGGCGGCCTTCCTGTTCATGGAGGTGCTGATGATCGGCACCTTCGCCGCGCAGGACCTGTTCCTGTTCTACGTGTTCTTCGAGGCGGGCCTGATCCCGATGTATCTGATCATCGGCGTGTGGGGCGGGGACAACCGCATCTACGCGAGCTACAAATTCTTCCTCTACACGCTGCTTGGCTCGGTGCTGATGCTGATCGCGATGTTCTGGATGGTGGCCGAAGCGGGCACCTCGGACATCCCGACGCTGATGGAATACGGCTTCCCGGCGGGCGCGCAGACATGGCTGTGGCTGGCCTTCTTCGCGAGCTTCGCGGTCAAGGTGCCGATGTGGCCGCTCCACACCTGGCTGCCCGACGCCCACGTGCAGGCGCCGACCGCCGGTTCGGTGATCCTTGCAGGCGTGCTGCTCAAGCTCGGTGGCTACGGCTTCATCCGCTTCAGCCTGCCGATGTTCCCTGAGGCGTCCGCGCAGTTCGCCTGGCTGGTCTTTGTGCTGTCGATGGTCGCGGTGGTCTATACCTCGCTGGTCGCGCTGGTTCAGGCCGACATGAAGAAGCTGATTGCCTATTCCTCGGTCGCGCACATGGCGATCGTCACTGTTGGGCTGTTCGCCTTCAACGTGCAGGGGCTTGAGGGCGCGATGATCGTCATGCTCTCCCACGGCCTCGTCTCGGGCGCGCTGTTCCTGTGCGTCGGCGTGATCTACGACCGCCTCCACACCCGCGAGATTGCGCGTTACGGCGGCCTTGCGATCAACATGCCCTATTACGCGCTGTTCTTCCTGCTGTTCACGATGGCGAGCATCGGCCTGCCGGGCACCAGCGGCTTTGTCGGCGAGTTCCTGTCGCTCGCGGGCATCTACCAGACCTCGAGCCTCGTTGCGCTGATCTGCACCACCGGGATCATCCTGGGCGCGGCCTACATGCTCTACCTTTATCGCCGCGTGGCGTTTGGCGGGCAGACCAACGCAGACGCCGCCGCCATGCCCGACATCTCCGCGCGCGAGTGGATCATGATGGCACCCATCGCAGCAGCGGTGCTGTGGATGGGCGTCTACCCCGAGAGCTTCCTCGCCCCGATGCGCAAGGACATCGCTACCCTTGACGCGCGCCTTGCCGCAGCCGCGCCCGCCAGCGACGCGCGGCTTGCCCCCGGCACTCCCCGCGCCGAGGCCGCCAATGCCCTCGGCCACCATGGCGAGGGCAACAAGGGCACGGGGCATGAGGGCATGGAGCACGAAGGCGGCTCGACCGATAGCGCCAAGGAGGGCGCACACTGATGGATTTCGCCGCTTCTTTCGCGCTCGTCCTGCCCGAACTGGTGCTGACCGGCACGGGGCTCGCCCTGCTGCTGGTCGCCGCATGGGGCGGGGACAAGGCCGCGCGCCAGATCGCCATCGCTGCCGCGGCTGCGCTGTTCGTTGCGGGGATTCTGATCGTCCCCGGCCTCCACTTCGGCACCGATGGCCCGGCGACGCTGGCCTTTGGCGGCCTGCTCAAGGTCGACAGCTATGCCCTGTTCGCCAAGGCGCTGATCTACCTGTCCGCTATCGCCGCGCTGATGATCGCGCCGCCCTTTTTCGCGAGTCCCTCCGCGGGAACCGAGCGCGGGATGCGCGCCGAATATCCGGTGCTGGTGCTGTTCGCGGCCGTGGGCATGAGCCTGATGGTCTCGGCCAACGACTTCATGAGCCTTTATCTCGGCCTCGAACTCAACAGCCTCTCCGCCTACGTCCTCGCCGCGATCCTGCGCCGCGATACGCGTTCGGGCGAGGCGGGGCTCAAGTATTTCGTCCTCGGCGCGCTTGCCTCGGGGATCCTGCTTTATGGGATGAGCCTGCTCTACGGCTTCACTGGTGGCACCGCCTTCGCGGCGGTGCGCGCGGGGCTGACCGGCGAGATGGGCACCGGCGCATTGTTCGGTGTGATCTTCGTGCTCTCCGGCCTGGCCTTCAAGATCAGCGCCGTGCCGTTCCACATGTGGACGCCCGACGTCTATGAAGGCGCGCCCACCCCCGTCACCGCCTTCTTCGCCACCGCTCCCAAGGTCGCCGCCGTGGCCCTCACCGCGCGCGTCGTGTTCGAGGTGTTCGGGGGTCAGGTCACCGCCTGGCAGCAGATCGTGATGTTCATGGCGCTCGCTTCGATCATCTTCGGCGCGCTGGGCGCGATCGGGCAGGAAAACCTGAAGCGCCTGCTCGCCTATTCCTCGATCAACAATATCGGTTTCATCCTGCTGGGCCTTGCCGTGGCCAACGCCGACGGTGCCTCGGCGATGTTGGTCTACCTGTTCATCTATGTTGCCATGAGCATCGGCTGCTTTGTCGCCCTGCTGATGCTGCGCGACGAGGAGGGCAACCTCTACGAGACCTTCACCGACATCCGCGGGCTTTCGGTCACGCAGCCCGCGATCGCCTGGGCGCTGCTGATCTTCATGTTCAGCCTTGCCGGCATTCCCCCATTGCTCGGGTTTTACGCCAAGTTCGTCGTGTTTCAGGCGACCATCGAGGCAGGCCTCGTCGCCTTCGGCGCCATCGCCATCGCCGCGAGCGTGATCGGGGCCTTCTACTACATCAAGTTCGTCAAGGTGATGTTCTTCGACGAGCCCGTGGGCGTCGTCACCGGCAAGAGCGAGGCGAGCCACTGGACGCTGCTGGGCCTGACCGCGCTGATCATCTCGCCGTTGGGCTATCTGCTGACGCCCTCGCTGGCCGATCTGGCCGACAAGGCCGCCGCCTCGCTGTTCCTCGCGGTTTGATCACCCTCGTCGAAGAAACCGGCTCGACCAATGCCGACCTTGCCGCGTGCTTGCGCTCGGGCGAGGGCTGGGCGGAGGGGGCTTGGCTGGTCGCCCGCCGCCAGACCGCCGGGCGCGGGCGGCAGGGGCGCGAGTGGTTCGACGGCGCGGGCAATTTCATGGGCTCAAGCGTGGTGGTGCTCGCAGAGGGCGGGCCGCCACCCGCCTCGCTGAGTTTCGTCGCCGCGCTTGCAGTGCGCGATGCTTGTGCCGCAGCGCTGGGTGACACCGCGGCGCTGGGGCTCAAATGGCCCAATGACGTGCTGCTCGAAGGCGGCAAGCTGTCCGGCATCCTGCTCGAGATGGTGCGCGGGCATATCATCGTCGGCATCGGGGTGAACCTCGCTCGCGCGCCGCAGGTTGAGGGCCGCAGGACCGCCGCCCTGGCCGATGTCACCACGCCGCCGCTGCTGGAGGAATTCGCCGCCAGCCTCGCCGCCGCTTTCGACAAGCGCCTCGCCGCGTGGCGTACCTATGGCCTTGCCGCGACGCTCCACGCCTTCATTGGCGCCTCGATCCATGCGCAGGGTTCGCCTGTCACCGTCCACGACACCGACGGCTCGGTGCTCTCGGGCACCTTCGCCGGGTTCGAGGAATCCGACGGGGCCTTGCGCCTGCGCTTGGCGGATGGCCGCGAACGTGTCATTCGCGCTGGCGATATCTCATGAGCCAAGGATTGCCCACGATGCTGCTCGCCGCCGATGTCGGGAACACCAATGTCGTCTTTGCGTTGTTCGACCTCAACTCGGACGGCACGCACACGACCCGCGCGCGCTGGCGGATTGCGACCGACCCGCGCCGCACGGGCGACGAATATGCCGTCTGGCTGCTCCAGCTGATCAAGATCGAGGGGGTCGAGCGTGAGGCCATCACCCGGATCATGGTCGCCTCGGTGGTGCCGCGCGCGGACCATAACCTCACCGTCTTGTGCGAGAAGTACTTCGGCATCACGCCCCTGTTCGCCGGGCAGGGGACGGCGCGTTGGCGTTTCGAGATCGATGTCGACCAGCCCAGCTCGCTCGGGGCTGATCGGGCGCTCAATATTCTGGCGGCGCACCACAAATATGGCGGCGACCTGATCATCGTCGATTTCGGCACCGCGACCAAGTTCGAGGCGGTCGATTACACCGGGGCCTACAAGGGCGGGTCGATCGCGCCGGGGATCAACCTCAGCCTTGATGCGCTGGTCGGCAAGACCGCCAAGCTCCCGCGCATCGCGATCAAGGCCCCCGCCAGCCGCTCAGTGATCGGCCGCAACACCGAAGACCAGATGCTGATCGGCGTCTTCTGGGGCTATGTCGCGATGATGGAGGGCATGGTCGCCAAGATGAAATCGGAAATCGGCCGCCCCGCCAAGGTTGTCGCCACCGGCGGGCTCGCCATATTGTTCGATGACGCGACCGACATCTTCGACCACGTCGATGCCGATCTCACCCTTGATGGCCTCGCCATCCTCGCTCGCCAGGCCGAAACCGCCTGAGCCTGCGCAACGTAAGAGACATTGTGAAGAAAGATTTTACCCCCGAAGACGAATTGCTGTTCCTTGCCCTCGGCGGCTCGGGCGAGATTGGCATGAACGTCAATCTCTATGGCTGCCAGGGCAAGTGGATCATGGTCGATCTGGGCATGACCTTCTCCGGCACCGAATATCCCGGAGTCGAGCTGGTCTTCGCCGATCTCGATTTCATCGAGGAGCGGCGCAGGGACCTGATCGGCATCGTCCTAACCCACGCGCATGAGGACCACATCGGCGCGGTGCCCTATTTCGCGGGCGAGCTCGGCGTGCCGCTCTACGCCACCCCCTTCACCGCCGATCTGGTGGCGCGCAAGCTGGAAGAGGCCGGGCTGCTGGGGCAGGTGGAGCTCAACATCATCGAGGAAGATCACGGCGAGATCGAGCTCGGGCCCTTCACCATCACCTACCTGCCGCTCGCGCACTCGATTGCCGAGGGCAATGCGCTGCTGATCGACACCCCGCACGGGCGGATCTTCCATACCGGCGACTGGAAGCTCGACGATGATCCGATCATCGGCGAGCCCACCACCGAGGAGGAGCTGCGCGAAATTGGTGCCGAGGGCGTGCTGGCGCTGGTGTGCGATTCGACCAATGTCTTCAACCCCAACCCCTCAGGGTCCGAAGGCGCGGTGCACAAGGCGCTGATGGAGGAGGTCGCGCGCCATAGCGGCAAGCGCGTCGTCGTCACCACCTTCGCCAGCAATGTCGCGCGGCTCCAGACCCTCGGAGAGGTCGCGCGCGAGACCGGGCGGCAGATCTGCGTCGCGGGCCGCTCATTGGACCGGATCATCGAGGTGGCGCAGGACAATGGCTATCTTCAGGATCTCCCGACGCCGGTCGATTTCGATGCAGCGATGGGCCTGCCGCGCGGAGAGGTGCTGATCCTCGCCACCGGCGGGCAGGGCGAGCCGCGTGCGGCGCTCGGCCGGATGGCGGACCTCAACCACCCGATTGAGCTGACGGCGGGCGACGTCGTGCTGTTCTCCTCGCGCCAGATTCCGGGCAACGAGATCGCGATCGGCAAGATCCAGAACCAGCTCGCCGCGCGCGGCATCCAGATGGTGACCGACCGGCAGGCGCTGATCCACGTCTCGGGCCACCCGGGGCGGCCCGAGCTGGAAGCGCTCTACAGCTGGCTGAAACCCGAAGTCCTCGTCCCGGTCCATGGCGAGATCCGCCACATGGCCGAACAGGCGCGGGTCGGGAAGGCGAGCGGCATCCCCCATCAGGTGGTGCAGAAGAACGGCGATATCGTGCGCCTCGCGCCCGGCAAACCAGGCAAACTTGCCGAGGTGCGCGCAGGCCGTCTGGTGCTCGATGGCGACATCATCTCGCCGGCCGATGGCGAGGCGATCACCATGCGTCGGCGCATTGCGGGCGAGGGCGTGCTGGTGGTGGTGCTGGCGCGCGGGAGCCGTCCGGTGATCGAGGCGGTGGGCCTGCCGCTTGATGAAGACCTGCCCGAATTCCTCGCCGAGGCCGCCGAGGATGTGCTCAAGGCCATCGGCCGGCTCAAGGGCCGCGACGCCAAGGATGAGGCGGCAGTGCGCGAAGCCGCGCGCCTTGCCGCCCGCCGCGCCGCGCAGCGCTGGTCGGGCAAGAAACCGCAGGTGCGCGTGGTGATGCCGGGCAGCGCCGCCTGATGCAGATCACCTCGATCCTGGCAATCTACTTCCTGTTCTGGGTGATGAGCGCCTTCATCATACTCCCCTTCGGCGTGCGCACGGCAGACGAGGCAGGGGTGGAGAAGGTGCCGGGTCAGGCCGACAGCGCGCCTGTGAACTTCCGGCCCGGACGGGTGGCGCTGCGGGCGAGCGTGATCGCAGCGGTGCTCACCGCGCTGTTCATCGCCAACTTCACCTATGGCTGGATCACCGTGGCAGACATCGACTTCCTGCCCAAGCCGCCTGCTTCAGCGGGCTAGGTGCGCAGCCGCTGGATCGCCTGGGCGAGTGCGACGTAGAGCTTGCCCATGTCCGAACCCAGCATCGTCACGCTCAGCACATGGCCGTCGCGGGTCGAAAGCGTCTGACGCATCAGCGCCTCGAAATCGTGGATGTAGCGGCTGACATTGGCCTTGAAGGCCTCATCAGAGGTGTAGAGCGCGGCGATATCCTTCGCGGTGCCGGCATCGAGCAGCTTGACCGCGCGGCGGGTGAAGATCCCGCGGTCGCCCTTGAGATAGGCGTCCCATGCCGTGTCCGTGACCTCGCTCGACAGCGCCCCGGCAATGTCGATTGACGCAGAATTGAGGGCATCGGTGATCAGCGCCATGCGCCGCGCGAAATCATTGTTGACCTGTTCCTCGGCCAGTTCGCGCGCGCGGGTGACGCGCTGTTCGAGATTGCCGGTGAGCTCGTTGACCTTGACCAGCTGGTCGCGCAACTGGATCGCCGCCTCGCGCCCGACGCCCGAGGCGTGCGCCGCCGATTGCTCGATCGCGCCGATGGTGGCTGCGGTCTCGTTGCGAAGCGTACGCTCGAGCGCCTCGACCGCCTCGCTGCCGAGCCTGCCCGCCAGCGCCAGCATCCGTTCGCGCGCGCCGTTATCGAGCGTGGCGAAGGCGGCGGTGATCGCGGTTTCGAGCGCGGCGAGGTTTTCGCGCAAGGTCTCCTGCGTGTCCCGTGCCAGCGCGCCGCTTTCCTCGGCGAGGCGGGCAAAACCGCCGCGCAGGCCCTGAAGGCGGGCGAGCGCGTCCTCGGTCTCCTCGGCAAGGTGCGACTTGAAGCCGGCAATCGCCATTTCGGCGGCATCGATCCCGTCGCGGGTCTGCACGAGGTAATCCGACAGGTCACTGCCTGCCTCCTTGCTGCGCAGCATCAGCGCGGCGACCTTGTCCGCGCGCGCCTCGGCCGTCTCGAGCGCGGCATTGGCCCCGCCGATCGCGCCGGAGAGTTCCTCGCGGCAGGTGCGTGCGCCCGACTGCAGGATCTCCAGCAGCCGCACGGAGCTGTCGGTGAGCTGCGCCATCTGCGCCTCGGTCGCGGCGAGCGCGGCGCGCTTTTCGTCGATCTGGCGGGCCAGCTCTTCCAGCGCGCTGCCGAGATTGGCGCGCGCCGTTTCGCCGACTGCGCCCGCTTCGCCCACCACGCGGGCAAGCTGGGTGGCCCGCTCGGTCATGGCCTCGCCCTGTGCGACCAGCTTTTCGATCTCGGTCATCTGCGCCTCGCGCGCCCTTGCGAGGGCATCGTCGAGCGCGGCAAGACGCTGGGCGAGCACTTCGCCGGCCTGCGCCTCGCGCGTCTCGAAGGCGGCCTGGCGCTGTTCGATCAGCTCGTCGAAGCTGCGGTTGCGCGCTTCGAGATGGTCGTCGAAGCGCGTGGCCTCGTCACGCAACTGCGCAACACGTTGGGCGGCGGCAGCGGTGGTGCTGCGGTCGAGTTCGTCAACGAGGCGCAGTTTTTCGAGCATCGCGTCATGCAAACCCTTGATGGTCTGGGTAAAGCGCGCCTCGGCCTCTTCGGCTGCTTCGCGCAAGGCTGCGCCTGTGCTTTCGGCTTCGCTCGCAGCGGTATCGGCACGGTCGCGCAGCGCTGCCATCGCCTCTTGCTCGAGCGCGCCCACTGCCGCGCGGTAATTTTCCGCATCGCTCTGGAGCGCGGCGAAACGCTGCGAGACCAGCGCATCGATCCGCGTAACCTGGCTTTCGAACCCGGCGAGGGTCGCGCCGACATTTTCGCTCAGCCGCGCGACCTGTTCCTCGCTTGCGGCGCCGACCGCCGTGATCCGTTCGAACCCGCCCGCCAGATTGGTGAGTTGTTCCTCGGCGACGCGCCCGGCGCTGCCGATCTGGTTGGTCACATCGCGCGCGGCATTGGCGATCACCGGCAGATCGTCACGCAGCCGGTTCATGTTGCCGAGCGCGGTTTCGCTGGTGGCGGCGATCGTCTCGACCTCGGCGCCGTTGCTGCGGATCAGCGCCTGCAATTCGCCCGCATGGGTCGACAGGCGCTCGGACGCGATACGCCCCAGCGCTTCGAGATCGCGGGCCTCGGCGGCGAGGAATTCGCGCGCGAGGCTGAGTTCACGGTTGACCACCTTGAGCCGCGCTTCGAGCGCCGCGCTCTCCCGGTTCATCGTCGCAGCGGTTGCGGCAAAGCGCTGCGCCTCGGCCTGCGAGGAACGCATCGAAAGCAGATACAGCACGCCGACAAGCGCAACCGGGACCGCCCACATCACCACCCACTGCGCCCATTGCGCAGGGGCCGGGGCGGCCTGCATGGCAGCAAGGTGCGCCCAGACGAAGAACCCGCTCCATCCTGCCACCACCAGCACTGCCAGAACAGGCGCAGCCCTGCCGAGCAGCGAGGGGCGGGGCGCGTCATACGCGTCCTGTTCGTCGACCCAGCTCTCCGTCAACTCAAGCGCCTCGGCCCCGTCCCCGGTTTCGGGAAGCGTGGTCTCGCCCGCGTTGTCGCTGCCGCTCTTGCGCCCCAAGGCGCGCATCTCATGCCGTCCTGCCATGGCCCTTCATACCACAGCGCGACTCGGGATAAACCCCGCTTTAACCAATCCGGACTATTCCCGAGCCATGGCGTTCAATCACGGAGCTCTCGATGCGACCCTCGCGGCGGCGGCCGGCGATGATGCCGCGCTGCTGCGCGAGCTGCGCAGCGCTTTCCTCGACAGCGCGGCCAAGCAGCTCGATCTGCTGAAGCGCGCGCGCTGCGACGGCAACTGGCATGTCGCAGCGATGCGGCTCAAGGGCCTTGCCGCCAGCTTCCACGCCGACGACCTGCTCCAGGCTGCCGAAATCGCGCTCCACGCCGCCCCCGGCGAGCCGATGGCGATCCGCGAGGTCGAGGCGGTGATCGCCCGCTTCGCGCGCACCCGTACCCCCGATCCCAACCGCATCTGACAGGCGCTGCGCCGCAACGTTGCGGGCTTGGGGGCAAATCGTGCGCCTGCGCTTGAAGCGCTGCGCTTAAACCGCCAATCCTCTTCCCCCTGTCGCCGCGACCGGAGGAGCTAGCCCCATGCGCATCGGCCTTATCGCCGCCTTGCGCCACAGCGAGGAAGGTGGGCTGCGCGCCGCGCTGCCGCTCGCCGGACGCAGCGTGATCGCCTGGCAGGCGGCGCTGCTCCGGACGCTGGGCTGTGAGCGGGTGCTGTGCCTTGCCGAGACCTCGGGCGGCACTGTGCTCGAATTGCAGCACATGCTCGAAGGGCAGGGCGTGCAGTTCCACGCCTTGAGGGGCCTCGCAGCGATCCCCGCGCTGGTGCGGGCCGAGGATGATCTCGTTGTCCTCGCCGATGGGCTGGTGCCCGATCCGGCGGTGGTGCGTGCGCTTGTGGGCGGTGAGGGGGACGCGCCCTTGCAGCGGATGGTAGCGACAATCCCCGCCGATCACCCGCTCGCCGCCGCGCACCCCGAGGATTTCGAGCGCATCGATGCCGCGCGCCACTGGGGCGGGGTGCTGGTGATGCGCGGCGCGCCCGCCCAGCGCCTTGCCGATTTTCCCGCCGACGCTGACGCGGTCTCGCTGCTGCTGCGGCTCGCGCTTCAGGCTGGCACGCCTGCCCGCGAACTGGCCGCGCGCGAGTTGGTGCCCGAGACATGGCTGCTCGCTGAAAGCGACGCGGCCGTCGCGCGGCACGAGGGCGCGCTGATCGCTGCTGCCGCGCCGCCCGCCGATTGGCGCGCGCCGGGCGCTGCGCTCGCGGCAGCCGCGGTGCGCGCGATGGTGCCGCGGGGGCTCGAACAGGGGCCGGTGATCGCCGGGGGCACGGCGCTGGTGCTGCTGCTGACCGGCGTGATGGCGGCCGCCTTCGGCTTCGGGGCGACCGGGCTGGCGCTCGCCGGGCTCGGCGCGTTTGCGGCCTTGATCTCGCATGGCTTTGCCGCGCTCTCCGCGTGACTGCGGCGCGAGGCGGGGGGCGGGCGCGCCGGGGCGGTGCTGACCGGCGCCTGCGATGTGCTTGCGGGAGCGACCCTGTGGTTCGCCCTGGCGCCCTTTCCGGGAGGGCAGCCGCTCGCGGCGCTCGGGCCGGTCGCCTATGCCCTGGCCCGGCTTGCGGCCCGCATGGGCGACAAGGCGCTGGCCGTCGCCGCGTCCGACCGCGCGAGCCTGCTGCTTGTCCTCGCGCTTGCCGCTGCCTTCGGCGTGCTGCCGCATGCGCTCGCCTGTCTCGCCTTGGGGCTATGCGCAGCTTTGCTGCTGCGCGAGGCCGAGGAATAATCTAACCCGTCCTTAACTATACGGGCCCTATGCCCGAAGGACGATGGGCGAAGTGACGATGGACCTTGGCGCCGACGATGCTGTCGAGGCGATCCTGCGCGGCGGGCTCGCGCGGGAAGCCCGCGCGCTGACGGCGGTCGTCCCGGTGCTGCGTCACCTCCTGAGCTCCGAAGCACAGGGCCTTGTCAGCGAGGCGATCCTTGCGCGGGTGCGCGGCATGATCCTTGATCTTGCCGCGCAACTGCTGGCCGCGCAGGCCGGACGCGACCCCGCCGCGCGTGCGCCCCTTGCCGGTCACACAGCGCTCGATGCGCTTGCCGAGAGCCTGACGGGCGATGAAGCGCTGCTCGCTCATTGCCATGCGCTGGCGACCGAGAGCCTGGTTGCCGAGCGGCTGCATCAGCGCCACGCCATCGACCCGGTGCTGAGCCCGCTGCTTCAGGAGCTGATCGCCGCCGAAGACCCCGCTGTCGCCGCGCTGGCGATGACGACGCTCGCGGCGCAGTCGCGCTTCGTCCAGAGCCAGCGGCGCATGGAGCTGCCGCTGGGCGAGCTTCCAGCCGAACTGTTCCATGCCCTGCTGGCGCGTGCGCAGGACGGCGCGGGGCTTGCGCGCATTCAGGCGGATTACGACGAGGCAACCTCGCGGCTCGGGCTGCTGGCGCGGCTTGTGGCAGCGATGCGGCGCGGGGCGGTGGCTGCGCTCGCGCTCGACCATGCAGGGCTGGCGCTGTTCGCTTCGGCGCTGGCAAGCGAAACCCGCTCCCCGCGCGGCGAGGTCGTGCTCGCGGCCCATGAAGGGCAGGGCGTGCGGCTTGCGGTGCTGCTGCGCGCCGCCGGGCTCGCCGTGCCCGCGATCGAGCGCCAGATGGTGCTGGCCGAGCCTGCCGCGCAGCTCCCGCCCGCGATAGGCGCGCTCAGCGCTACCCGTGCCGCCGAGCTGCTTGCCGCGGGGCGGGCGGCGTGATGAACATGGTCGATCCCGCCGACACCTTGCTGGGTGCCTATGGCCTCACCGACGCAGCCGACCGGCTGCTGAGCGCCGACGCTCCGCTCGCCGAATTGCAGGAACGCTGCGGCGGCGATCTGCCCGGCACGCTCGCCATTCCCGAACTGCTGGCGCTTGTGCGCCAGGCCCGGGCGCTGGGTCTGAGGATTGCGCGCGGCTTTTCCGCCTTCGATGGCGACGCGGAAGTCTCCGGCTTTGCGCGCATCCACCCCTTGGGCGCGGAGGATGGCGGCGGCTGCGAGGTGCTGGTCGAGAACTGGCAGCGCAGCCCCCTGACCCCGCCTTCAGCGCGCGAATTTGCCGAGCGGATCGACGCGATCGACCGCGCCACCGCCGAAGTCAGCGCCCGGCTCGACGCGCGCCAGCGGCTTCAAGTTCTGGACGCCCGCGCACCCGATGCCGCCGCGCTCGAGGCCGCCGCGCTGACCGCGCCCGGCACGGTGTGGAGCGAGCTGGTCGAGCTTGTCGGAATCACCCATCACCAACCGCTCCACTGGCGGCTGCTCGACGGGGCGGCGTGCCGCTTCGCTGGCTCGGCACGCAGCTGGCGGGTGCGCCTGATCCCGCTCGGCGCCGATGCGCAGAACCCTTCGGGCTTCGAGCTGCTGCTGATCGCCGAAGAGCCGCTGAGCGCCGGGGCGGATGGGCCGGATCAAGGCACCGAAGCCGAGGGCCCGCTCGAAACCTCGCCCGCGCGGCTTGTCGGCACCGCGCTCACGCCGGTGCTGCGCCAGCCGGTGCAGCGCATCATCGCCAATGCCGAGACCATGCGCGCGCGCCTGGCGGGGCCTCTGCGCGACGAATACAGCGAATATGCCGGCACCATCGCCAGCGCCGGGCAGCACCTTGCCGCGATGCTCGACGATCTCGCCGATCTCGAGGTGGTCGAAACGCCGGGCTTCAGCACCGCGAAAGAACCGGTCGATCTGGCCGACGCCGCCACGCGTGCCGCGGGCATTCTCGGCGTGCGCGCGCACAACCGCGACACCGCGCTGGTGGTCGAAGGCGAGCGCGGCACCGCGGTCGCTTCGGCGGAATTCCGGCGGGTCTTGCAGATCCTCATCAACCTCGTGGGCAACGCCATCGCCTATGCTCCCGCGTCGAGCACGGTGACGATCGCTGTGTCCCCAGCGGCAGACAACCGCGTGGCAGTGACGGTGGCCGACGAGGGGCCGGGCGTCTCGCCCGAACAGGCCGCGCGGATTTTCGACAAGTTCGAACGCCTCGGCCGCGACAGCGACGGAGGCAAGGGCTCCGGCAAGGATGGGGGCAGCGGCCTCGGCCTCTACATCTCGCGCCGTCTGGCCGAAGCGATGGAGGGGACGCTGACGGTCGGCAGCGCACCGGGCGGCGGGGCGCTGTTCACGCTCGAACTGCCCGTCGCCTGACACCTGAAAAGCGAAGGCCGCCTGTTCCCGCTGAGGAGCCGGCGGCCTGCTTGTGTCAGACGCGCGGTAGCGCTCAGCGCTTGTCGAGCGGCACGTAATCGCGCTGCGTCGGACCGGTGTAGAGCTGGCGCGGGCGCCCGATCTTCTGGCCGGGATCCGAGATCATCTCGTTCCACTGCGCCACCCAGCCCACGGTGCGCGCCAGCGCGAAGAGCGCGGTGAACATCGTGGTCGGGAAGCCGATCGCCGAGAGGATGATGCCCGAATAGAAGTCGACATTCGGGAAAAGCTTCTTCTCGATGAAATAGGGATCGTTCAGCGCGATCTCTTCCAGCTGCAGCGCGGTCTCGAACAGCGGATCGGTGACCTTGAGGCTCTCGAACACTTCGCGCACGGTCTTCTGCATCACCGTCGCGCGCGGGTCGTAGTTCTTGTAGACGCGGTGGCCGAAGCCCATCAGGCGGAACGGATCGTTCTTGTCCTTGGCGCGCTCGATATAGTGCGGGATGCGGTCGGGCGTGCCGATCTCGCGCAGCATGTTGAGCGCCGCCTCGTTGGCGCCGCCATGCGCCGGGCCCCACAGGCAGGCGATGCCGGCCGCGATGCAGGCAAACGGGTTCGCGCCCGAGGAACCGGCGAGACGCACGGTCGAGGTCGAGGCGTTCTGCTCGTGGTCGGCGTGGAGGATGAAGATGCGGTCCAACGCGCGCTCGACGACCGGGTTCACCACATAGGGTTCGGCCGGCACGCCGAAGGTCATCCGCAGGAAATTGCCGGTGTAGGACAGCGAGTTGTCAGGATAGACGAAGGGCTGGCCGACCGAATACTTGTAGGCCATCGCCGCGATTGTCGGCATCTTGGCGATCAGCCGGTGCGAAGCGATCATGCGCTGCTGCGGATCGGAGATGTCGGTGCTGTCATGATAGAACGCCGACAGCGCGCCGACCACGCCGCACATCACCGCCATCGGGTGCGCATCGCGGCGGAAGCCGCGGTAGAAGGTCATCAGCTGCTCGTGCAGCATGGTGTGGCGGGTGATGGTGTAGGTGAAGTCGTCGAGCTTCTGCTTGCTCGGCAGCTCGCCGTTGAGCAACAGGTAGCTGACTTCCATGAAGCTCGAATCCTCGGCCAGCTGGCCAATCGGATAGCCGCGGTGGAGCAGCACGCCTTCATCACCGTCGATATAGGTGAGCGCGCTCTCGCAGCTTGCGGTCGAGGTGAAGCCGGGGTCGAAGGTGAAGGCACCCGTCTGCGCATAGAGCTTGCGGATGTCGATCACGTCGGGGCCGGTGCTTCCTGCGAGCACGGGGTATTCGTGCGTCTGGCCGCCGAATTCGAGTTTCGCCGTCTTGTCTGCCAAGATCTGTCTCCTGTCCAAAAAACCCTTGCCGGCCCCCTATGCCGGTTTGCCCTGTCTCAGGCGGCCTGCGCGTCGATCCGGGCGAGTGCCTCGTCTCGGCCGAGCAGGACCAGAACATCAAAGATACCGGGCGATGTGGTGGTCCCGGTCAGCGCTGCGCGCATCGGCTGCGCCAGCTTGCCGAGGCCCAATCCCTGCTCCTCGGCGAGCGCCTTCGTAGTGGCTTCGAGCGCCTCGCTTGTCCAGTCGTTTTCGCCCCGTAGCGCCTCGTAAATCTTTCGCAGAATCGCCCGCGCATCACCCTCGAGCAGGCCTGCGGCCTTCTCGGTCATCGCCAGTGGCCGCTTGGCGAAGAGGAAGGCTGCACCTTCAACGACTTCATTGAGGTTCTTTGCGCGCACCTTGAGCACCGGCATGGCGCGGGCCAGCAGCGTCTCGTCGGCGCCTTCACCGATGCGGGCCGCGACCAGTGCGGCAAGCCGCGCATCGTCAGCCTCGCGCAGGTAATTGCCGTTCAGGTTTTCGAGCTTCTTAATGTCGAAGCGCGAGGGGCTCTTGCCTACGCCCGCGAGGTCGAACAGCGCCACCGCCTCCTCGCGCGTGATCTCCTCGCGATCACCGTGTCCCCAGCCGAGCCGCAGGAGGTAGTTGAACAGCGCCTCGGGCAGGATGCCGAACTCGTCGCGATAGGCCTCAACCCCGAGTGCCCCGTGGCGCTTCGACAGCTTCGCCCCATCCGAACCATGGATCAGCGGGATATGGGCATAGATCGGATCGGGCCATTTGCCCTCGATCAGGTTCATCGCGCGGATGATGGGGAGCTGGCGGAAGGCGTTGTTCAGGTGATCGTCGCCGCGGATCACGTGAGTCACCCCCATGTCGTGATCGTCGACCACCACCGCGAGCATATAGGTGGGCGTGCCGTCGGCGCGCAGGATGATGTAGTCGTCGATCTCTTCGTTCTTGACTGTCACCGCGCCCTGGACCCGGTCGTAGATCGTGGTTTCGCCCTCGTTGGGGGTCTTGAGCCGGATGGTGAAGGGCGCCCCCTCGGGGGCTTCGGCGGGGTCTCGGTCGCGCCAGCGGCCATCGTAGCGTAGCGGCAGCTTCTTGGCGCGCTGCTCCTCGCGCATCGCCTCGAGCTCCTCGGGCGTGGCGAAACACTTGTAGGCATGGCCTGCCTTGAGCAGCTGCCAGGCCACTTCGGCATGGCGCTCGGCACGGTCGGACTGGAACAGCGGGGGCGCGTCGTAATCGAGCCCAAGCCATTCGAGCCCCTCGATGATCGCGTCGATCGCCTCCTGGGTGGAACGCTTGCGGTCGGTGTCCTCGATCCGCAGCAAGGTGCGGCCGCCGTGGTGGCGAGCATAGAGCCAGTTGAACAGCGCGGTGCGGGCGCCGCCGATATGCAGGAAGCCGGTGGGCGAGGGGGCGAAGCGGGTGACGACCTCGCCAGTAGGGGTGCTGCTTTCGCTTGCCATGGGCTTCGATTTCCTGTTCACTTCGAACGACTTGGGCGGGAACCGGCCGATCGGGGGACAAGCCGATGCGCGATGTGCCGATCATTCCGATGGGGGAGGATCCGGGCGGACCGGACGCCGCCCCCGATCCGCGCCCGCGGCCTTGGCAAAGTGCGCGAGGCTTGTCCAGCACCGGCGGCGGGCTGGCGGACCGGGCCGAGGCCTTTCTGGCGGGCGCCGGGTTCGAGCGCGCACCATGGCTGGCGGTGGTCTTTGCCTGCGGCATCATCACGTGGTTCG
>PNKW01000024.1 GCA_013822695.1 Erythrobacter sp.
GCTGCCGGAATTCCAGTTAACTTCTCACCATGCGCACTCACCTGGAATTTCGCTCTACGGAGCTACTTGATGACCATGACAACCCGGATTTGCCGCAAGGCAAGAAGGTTGCAGAACTATTGTGTAACATGTTGCCAAGTGCGGGCTTCGAGGTCGAAGACCTTATCTCGGAAGACTGGGGGTGGTGCGTCAAGTTGCACCACGATGCGTTCCCGATGTGGATCGGTTGCGGCTTTTACCCGGAATACGAGAACGGCTTGTTGTGTTTCATCGAGCCATCGAAGCCGTATGTTCGAAGATGGCTGAAGCGGATACCGACGGAGCAGCCTGTCGAGCGACTTGCGACCGCTGTCGAGTCCATACTTCGAGAGACCGAGCGCGTTCATGCCTTGCGCTGGTGGACAGAAGCCGAGGTCGAGCTTGGCTGACCGTCTGCTTCGGGGTCGGTTTGAGAATTTCCGCTCTTGGCGAAAATCTCATCCAAGCTGTCCGGCGCCTTTCGGGCTCGCGGCTGATGGCAACGAACGACTGCAAATGGGTGGATTGCGGCCGTCCCGCCGACCCGGGTTTGACCCAGGGTCCCGCAGCTGATTGTTTCTTCATCAAATCATGCGATTACTGCCGCGTCTAGGCTATGGGACGGAGAAACGGCGTGGCGCACATATTTCAGGCTGCATGGCTGGCACTCGCTGTGTTGATGCTTCCCGCCTGCACTGCCGCCGACGACGCGGCGCCCGACTACCGCTACCGCCTGACGGTCGAGGTTGAAACGCCTCAGGGGCTGCGCACCGGGTCGAGCGTGATCGAAGTCCGGCAAATCATCGGCCGATCCGGTAGCAGCCCGCTCCGTTCGCAGATTTACCGCCATGCCAAGGGCGAGGCGGTGGCAGTCGATCTGCCGGGCGGCAAAACGCTGTTTGCGCTGCTGCGCTCGGACAACGACGTCGAATGGGCGGCTCAAGTCATGCACCGGATCGCGCCTGAAATTCAGGGCGAGACCAGCGAAGAGGCTTTCGACAACGTGCTGCTGATCAAGGGCGCAGTTGAGCTGCCGCGCACCTTCCCGCCGGTGGCGTGGATACCCGAGCGGTCGGCCTATCCAATGCTGGTGACGTTTGGCGATCTCGCCGATCCAACCAGCGTGGCGGAGGTCAATCCCGATGATCTGGCGGCGAGTTTTGGCGAGGGCGTACACCTCAAGCGGATCACGGTGGAACTGACTGATGATCCAGTGACCAGCGGGATTGAGGAGCGGATGGGGTGGCTGGCAAACCATGTTGGCACCCTTGTGTATCGCCCTCGCGATGTCCCAATTGGGGAAATGCCGTTAGCGCATCGCGTAAACGGCACTGATTTTGTAGGGAGTGGCCAATGATAAACCCAGACGTTTTCCTGTCGCTCCTCGCTCTCGACGCTTACAATCGCGGTCAAAGCGAAGATGTCTGATGTCGGCAATGGGGTCGTTTCCAGATTGGCAGCTTTCGGTCCCGTAACGTGAGAAGCCGCCGCCAGCCCGCACGCGCCGCTTTCCTACTCGCCTCGCCTGTGACAGTCTTCCATTTGGTTCTTTCCCATCGTGATGCGCGCGGCCCGAGGGTCGCAAACGGCAAAAAGGCAGGCCGTTCCCCTGTCCGTCCGCTTGGTGCGAAGCGGGCCAACGGATTGAACATATTCGTCGAAACCTCACCCCGCAAAGCGGACACGGTGTCCGCCTTGTCCGCTTTGCAGAGCTGGTGCGCGCCTACTTCAGCTTGCGGCTCGCCTCCGCCGCCTCGATCACGCCCTTGTCCCACATGACACGGGTCTGGGTCTGGGGGTTGAAGCGGTTGTCCTCGAACCTGGCGGCCCTGGCGGCGGCGATCTCCGCTTCGGTCATTGCGTCGCCCGCCTTCAATGCGAAAACGTCGATCCCGCGGGTGATCTCGGTGCCGTAGATGTGGCCCTTGTACCAGTAGACCGACCAGTAGCCGCCCAGCACCATCTGCTTGGCGTCGATCGGCCCGCGGTCGAAATAGGCGATTTCCTTGGGGTTGGCGCTGTCGGTGAAGTCCATCACCGAAAGGCCGCCCTGATACCAGGCCTGCGCGAACAGATCGCGGCCCGGCACGGGGATGATCGAGCCGTTGTGCGCGACGCAGTTTTCCATCTCGGACTGGGGGGCCGGCATCTTGTAGTGCGCGCGGAACTTCAGCTTGCCATCGACGATATCGTAGATCGCGTTGGCGCCCCAGGTCTTGGGGTCACTCGCCTTGCAGCGCGGCCGCCCGCCGCCGCCCCATTCGTCGGTGAAGATCACCTTGGTGCCGTCATTGTTGAAGGTGGCCGAGTGCCAATAGGCAAAGCCGGTGTCGGTGACGACGTCGAGGCGCTTGGGATTGAGCGGATCGGCGATGTCGAAGATGATGCCGTTGCCCGAGCACGCGCCCGCAGCGATCTTCAGCGCGGGGAAGACAGTGATGTCGTGGCACTGATCGGTGCGCGCGGTGGTCTGGGTGTCGTCCCCGTGATCGCCGCCCTTCCACAGCCCGGCGATCTCGCCCGTGGTCTCGTCAGCGAAGACACGCGGGGACTTGACGATGCGCGCCTTGGAGGGGTCCGCCACGGGGATCTCGATCACGTCGATCGAGAACAGCGCGGTGCGGGTGTCGCCCGGCGTGCTGCCGATGCAGCCGGCCAGTTCCTTCTCGTCGCGGATGCCGGCGGTGCCCGAGTTGTAGACGATCACGCGCTTGTCGTCGGCGCTGACGATCGAGTGCGTGTGGCTCCCCCGGCAGGTCTGCACCGCGCCGACCTGACGCGGGGCGGCAAGGTCGGAGATGTCGAAGATGCGCAGGCCGCGGAAGCGCTCGTCATTGATCTTGCCCGGCGCGCCTTCGAGCCCGCAATCGAGCCGGCCTCTCGTTTGTTCGACGCTCATGACGAGGAGGTTGCCGACCACCGAGACATCGCCCTGCCCGCCGGGGCAGACGACCGAGCTCTTGAGCGCGGGCACGCCGTCCGCGCCCAGCTGGTAGATGTTGAACCCGTGGTAGGAGCCCGCCACCATGACATCGCCGAAGAAGGCCATGTCGGTGTTGGCGAAATCGAGCAGCGGGGAGCGTTCGGCGAATTCGGTGAGGTCTTCCTCTTCGCGCGGGGGTGTGGCGGCTGCGGTGTCGGCTGCGGGAGCAGGCGCTGCGGGGGGCGCGGCCGCCGTATCTGCCGCGATGTCCGCCGCGATGGACGCGGCGGCTTCGGAAGGGGGGATGATCTTGCTGTCCTTCTTCTTGTCCTTCTTGGGCGGCACCACGGGGCGCAGGTCGGCCGGGTTTTCAGGGTTGAAGAAACCCGCCGGCTTGGCCAGCGTCGCGATCTTCGTGAGGCCCATGATCGCCTCGCCCGCATTGTCGAAGCCCGCCGCCAGCCCGACACGCGGATCGGCGGACAAGGTGGCGAGCAGCTTGTCCATCTTGCCGATTTCGGCCTTCTGCTCGCTTTCGACGTCACCCACGAACTGGAACAGCACCGGATCGGCGGCGGTGCCGTCCTCGTCGAGCAGCACCTCGACCATGTCGAGCGCGCCTTCGTGATGGGCGATCATCAGGGTCAGGAACTGCTTGTCGAAATCGGTGCCCTTGGCCGCGCCCAGCGCCGTCAGCGCCTCGGGGGAGGCCATGCCTTTCATCGTGTGATGCGCGTGATCCTTCATCATCGCGTCGGTGAGCGGCTCGCCGCGCTCCTTGAGCCAGGTCTGCATGAAGGTGATCTCATCGGCCTGGCTCGATTCGATCCGCCCGGCGATGGTCTTGAGCTCTTCGGTGTTGGTTCGGTCCTTGACCAGCTTGGCCATTTCGACCGCCTGCTGGTGGTGGACGATCATGTTCTGCATGAAGACCACATCCGCCGGGGTGTAGCTTGCCCGCGCAAGCTTGGTCGCCTCTTCTGCCGAGAGTGTCTTCGAGGCCTGCCCGGGCGCGCCGGGCTTCACGATCGGCACGCTCTGCCCATAGGCAAGGCCCGAGGCGGAGAGCAGCAGGGCGGCAAGGCCGGCGCGCGCGGCGCGGCGGGAGGCGGTGTCGGTCATTGTGAAACGTCCCCTTGGATCTGATTGACGTGCAGACTGCCGCGCTCGCCCGTGCAGTCAAGTCCGCCCAACGCCCCGCAAGACCCCAATCGACGAACCAGCGATGTGCGCCTGCCAAGGGCTTGGGCGCTTGTCGCCGCTCGGCAAGCGGCCCCCATCGCGCGGGGCGCACCGTTCGCCGCACGCGCCAGAGCGAAGGCTTGCCGCGGCGAATCGCGCATGGCTAAGTGCAGCGTTAAGCCCCCCTAAACCCTGTCGGAGTAGCCTGAACCGCATGGCACGCCCCCGTTTCCTCGCCGCTGTTGCCGGCCTTCTGGCCTCCTTCGCGGCGCTTGCCAGCCCGGCTGCGGCCAACAGCCAGGACGAGCTTCAGGCAACCTTCGACAGCACCTTCGGCACCGAGGCACGCAATCCGCAGAGCTTCGATGCGGTCTACGCCTCGACCTTCGAGCAGCGCATTGCCGAGCTTGCCAACCCGGCGCTGGGCCGCATCGGCGTGGCCGCGGTCGACCTTGCCACGGGCGAGCAGGTGATGGTGCTCGGCGACCAGCTGTTCCCGATGGCCTCGACCAGCAAGGTCGCGGTTGCGGCGACCTATCTCGAGATGGTCGAACAGGGGCGCTTCACGCTCACCAGCGAATTCCCGCTCCTGCTGCCGGTGCGCTCGGCCAAGTTCTCCTCGGCCAGGGCGCCGGTGCGCGCCGGGCAGTACATGGCGGCGATCGACCTGATCGAAATCATGATCACCCGCTCGTCCAACCCGGCGACCGACGCGTTGCTGGCGGCCGTCGGTGGGCCGCAGGCGGTCAATGCCTTCATGGCGCGGAAGGGCATCGCCCCCTTCTCGATCAACCGCGACATCGCCACGCTGGTGCGCGATGACGGCGAGTACAATCCCGCGACCCACATCGACAGCCGCGATGCCGCCACGCCGCGCGCGATGGTGCGTCTGCTGGCCGGGCTCTATCGCGGTGAATATCTTTCGGAACAGAGCCGTCAGGTGATCCTCGGCGCGATGAGCCGCACCGTCACCGGCAAGCGCCGCATCCCCGCCAACATTCCGCTGGAAGCGCGGGTGAGCCACAAGACCGGCTCGCTCAGCAACACCTCGAGCGATATTGGCATCATCGAATGCCCCGATGGCCGGGTGATCGCGGTGGCGATCTATGTCACCGGGCAGGGCGGCAAGCTCGCCCGCGAGGAGCGCATCGCCGCGATCGCCCGCGCGCTCTATGATGGCTTTGCGGTGAAGGCGCAGCAGAACCCCACCCGCAACTGGGCGAGCGCGCCCTACGCCACCGGCGGCTGAGGCTTCCCCTCACCGCTGGACAGCAAAAAGGGCGGCGCCTTTCGGCAGCCGCCCTTCGCTTGTTGGTTGCCCCTTTTGACGACGCTTACTCGGCGCCGGCTTCCTCGGCCTGATCGACCACACTCAGCGCGTCGTCGCCCACTTCTTCGGTGGTTTTGACGGCGTCGTCAGCAGCTTCGGCGGCGGCTTCCTTGACCTCGTCGGTGGTTTCGACGGCCGCGCTCTTGATCGCTTCGCCTTCATCGGCGCTGGCTTCGGCGTCGGCGCTCATCGCCTCGACTGTCTCTTCGGCCTCGGTTTCGGTGTTGCTGCCGCAAGCCGAAAGGCCGAGCGCGGCGGTGGCGATGGCGGCGGCGAGGATGATCTTGCGCATGGCGTGTGGTCCTTTGTCCTGCGAATGGCACGCGCCCCCTCCTGAGACGCGCCGACCGGTGTTCTGATGATCCGGTTTAAGGGTGAATTTAGGGCGCGCGGGGGCAGCGCACAAGCCACATTCGCCGCAATCCCGCCACAATTGCCCGCGCGTTTCACCACAAGCCCAACCCCCTACCCGCGCAGCGCTGCGCCTGCTAGCAGACTGCCATGGCCGAAAAGCAGCATCTCTATCTCGTCGACGGGTCGTCCTACATCTTCCGGGCCTATCACCGCCTGCCCCCGCTGACGAACCCGGAAGGGACGCCGGTGGGCGCGGTCTATGGCTACACCACGATGCTGTGGAAGCTCGCCGCCGATCTCGACGCGGCTGACGGGCCGACCCACCTTGCGGTGATCCTCGATGCCAGCGGGGTATCCTTCCGCAACGATCTCTACGCGCTTTACAAGGCCAACCGCCCCGAGCCGCCCGAGGATCTGAAGCCCCAGTTCCCGCTGATCCGCGACGCCACCCGCGCCTTCAGCCTGCCCTGCATCGAAGTCGAGGGGCTGGAGGCCGACGACCTTATCGCCACCTATGCCCGCCGCGCGCAGGAGCGGGGGTGGGACGTCACCATCGTGAGTTCCGACAAGGACCTGATGCAGCTGATCGGCGAGGTCGACGGCGCGAAGATCGACATGCTCGACACGATGAAGAACCAGCGCATCTGGCTGGAGGAGGTCGAGGAGAAGTTCGGCGTCGGCCCCGAGCTGGTGGGCGACGTGCTCGCGCTGATGGGCGATGCAGTGGACAATGTGCCGGGGATTTACGGCATCGGGCCCAAGACCGCCTCGAAGCTGATCGCCGAACACGGCTCGCTGACGGCGGCGCTCGATGCGGCGGAGGGGATGAAGCCCTCGAAGCTGCGCGACCGGCTGATTGAAGGGCGCGGCGATGCGGAACTCAGCAAGGTGCTGGTGACCTTGAAGGAGGATTGCGATCTTCCCCAGCCGCTCGAGGAAATGGTGCTCGGCCCCGTCCCGCCCGAACCGCTCGCCGCCTTCCTCCAGTTCCACGGCTTCACGTCGTTGCTGCGGCGGCTGGATGCGGGCTCGGGGAGCCCCTCGCGCACGACCGACCTCAACCCGCCCAAGCCTTCCACCGCGAGCGCCGCGGCCCCGACGCCGGGTGAGGGCAACCGTCAGCCGCTCCCCGAAATGCCGCCGGTCGATCACGCCGCCTACGAGACGGTGCAGACCCTCGAGCGCCTCGAAGCATGGGTCACCCGCGCCCGCGCTGCGCAGGTCGTGGCGGTCGATACCGAGACCTCCTCGCTCGACGCGATCCGCGCCGATCTGGTCGGGGTGAGCCTCGCATTGGGGCCGAACGATGCCTGCTATATTCCGCTCGGCCACGGCGGGACGGACATGTTCGCCCAGAAGCCGGAGCAGGTGCCCATGGCGCAGGCCATCGCCCTGCTGAAGCCGCTGCTTGAGGACGAGGCGGTTCTGAAGATCTTCCAGAACGGCAAGTATGACCTCAACGTGCTGGCGCGGCAGGGCATCGCGGTCAGCCCGATCGACGACACCATGGTGATCAGCTTCGATCTCGACGCGGGCCGCGGCGAGGATGGAATGGGCGGCGGTCACGGGATGGACGAACTGAGCCAGCGCCACCTCGGCCACACCCCGATCCCGTTCAAGGAGCTGTGCGGCACCGGAAAGAAGGCGATCAGCTTCGCCGAAGTGCCGCTCGACCGCGCCACCGCCTATGCCGCCGAGGATGCCGATATCACCTGGCGGCTCCATGCGCACCTCAAGCCGCGCCTCGCCATCGAGGGCGGGAGCAAGGTCTACGAACGCGTCGACCGCCCGCTGATCGCGGTGGTCGCGAGGATGGAGCGCGAAGGCATCCGGGTTGACCGCGCGCGGCTGGCGAAGCTGTCGGAGGAATTCTCGCACGAGATCGCCCGGCTGGAAGGCGAGATCCACGCGGTCGCCGGACAGGAATTCACCGTCGGTAGCCCCAAGCAGCTCGGAGAAATCCTGTTCGACAAGCTGGGCTACAAGGGCGGGAAAAAGGGCAAGACGGGCCAGTATTCGACCGATGTCTCGGTGCTGGAAAAGCTCGCCGCCGAGGGCGCGCCGATTGCGCGGCTGGTGCTCGAATGGCGGCAGCTTGCCAAATTGAAGTCGACCTATACCGATGCGCTGCAGGCGGCGATCAACCCCGATACCGGGCGGGTGCACACCAGCTATTCACTGGTGGGCGCGCAGACCGGGCGATTGAGTTCGACCGATCCGAACTTGCAGAACATCCCGATCCGCACCGCCATCGGCCGGCAGATCCGCGAGGCCTTCGTGCCCGAGCCGGGCAATGTGCTGCTCGCGGCGGACTATTCGCAGATCGAACTGCGATTGGCCGCGCACATGGCCGATGTCGCCAGCCTCAAGGAGGCGTTTGCGCAAGGCGAGGACATCCACGCCCGCACCGCGCGCGAAATGTTCGGCGAAGTTACCCGCGACACCCGCGCGCGGGCAAAAACCATAAATTTCGCAATATTTTACGGGATTTCGCGCTGGGGGCTGGCGGGGCGCTTGGAGGTCTCCGCCGAAGAGGCGCAGGGCATGATCGACACCTATTTCCAGCGCTTCCCCGGCATCCAGCGCTACATCCACGAAACGCTCGAGAGCGTGCGGGCGCGCGGCTATTCGGAGACTTTGTTCGGCCGCAAGACGTGGTTCCCGCGGATCAATTCCAAGAACCAGGCCGAGCGGCAAGGCTCCGAGCGCGCGGCGATCAACGCGCCGATCCAGGGCACCAGCGCCGACATCATCAAGCGCGCCATGGCGCGGATGCTCCCTGCGCTGGCTGACGCCGGACTGCACGATGTGCGGATGCTGCTGCAGGTGCACGACGAGTTGGTGTTCGAACTGCCCGAAGCCCGCGTCGAGGCGGCGACCCCGATCATCCGGCAGGTGATGGCCGAGGCGGCCTTGCCTGCGGTGGCACTGACGGTGCCGCTCGGGGTCGAGATCGGCACCGGATTGAGCTGGGACGCGGCGCACTAATCTGCGCCCCGCTCAATGTTTCACGTGGAAGCGAAGCTGTGCCGCAGGCACAAACATTCGGCGAACATCAATCGTGCTTCTTCTCCCGTGTCGGCTTGAGCATATCGGGCGAGAAGAACCCGATCGGTTGCACCGCCGCCGCGCGCTTTTTCAACTCGCCGCGCATCTTGAGGTATTCGTCCTCCATCTCGGGCGTGACCGTGGCGCGCGAATCCTTCAATGCGGCGGCGAAGTCCTGGCCTTCGACCGCGCTGACCTCGCCCCCCACGCGGCGCAGCGCGGCAAGACCGGCGCGGCGGACGAGGTCTTCGAGGTCGGCCCCGGTGAAGCGCTCGGTCTCGGCCGCCAACGATGCCAGATTGACGTCGTCGCCCAAGGGCATCTTGGCGGTGTGAATGCCGAGAATATGCTCGCGCCCGGCCTTGTCGGGGGTGCCCACATAGACCAGCTCGTCGAACCGGCCCGGGCGCAGAAGGGCCGGATCGACCAGCGTCGGCCGGTTGGTGGCGCCAATCACGACCACCGATTGCAGCTCTTCCAGCCCGTCCATCTCGGCAAGGATGGTGTTGACCACCCGGCCCGTCACCTGCGGCTCGCCCTGCCCGGAGCCGCGGGCGGGGACGAGGCTGTCGATCTCGTCGATGAAGACGACGCAGGGTGCCACCGCGCGGGCGCGGGCGAAGAGCTTGGCGATCTGCTGCTCGCTCTCGCCATACCACTTGGAAAGCAAGTCACTGGATTTCATGGAAATGAAGTTGGCCTCGGCCTCCTTGGCGACCGCCTTGGCGAGCAAGGTCTTGCCCGTTCCCGGCGGGCCATAGAGCAGAAAGCCCTTGGCCGGGCGGATCCCGAGGCGGCGGAAGGCGTCGGGGTTTTTCAAAGGAAGTTCAATGCCTTCCTTCAGCTTGCCGGTCGCCTCGCCCGCGCCGCCGATGTCGTCCCAGCCCACATTCGGCACCTGCACCATCACTTCGCGCATCGCGCTCGGCTGGACGCGCTTCAGCGCGGCGAGGAAATCGTCGCGGCAGACGTAAAGATCATCGAGCACGTCCTGCGGGATGGTGCGCTCGTCAAGGTCAAGCCGGGGCATGATCCGCCGCACCGCCTCGATCGCGGCCTCGCGGGCGAGCGCGGCGATATCCGCGCCGACGAAGCCGTGGGTGACGCGGGCGAGTTCATCAAGGTCGAGGCTCTCGCCCATCGGCATGCCGCGCGTGTGGATGCCGAGGATCTCGCGCCGCCCGCGCTGGTCGGGCACGCCGATCACGATCTCGCGATCGAAGCGGCCCGGACGGCGCAACGCCTCGTCGATGGCATCGGGACGATTGGTCGCGGCGATGACAACGAGGTTGGCACGCTTCTCCAGCCCGTCCATCAGCGTGAGCAGCTGGGCGACAAGGCGCTTCTCCGCCTCGCCCGGCACCTGGGTGCGCTTGGGGGCGATCGAGTCGATCTCGTCGATGAAGATGATCGCGGGGGAAGCGCGGGTCGCCTCCTCGAACACTTCCCTCAGGCGCTTTTCCGATTCGCCATAGCCCGATCCCATGATTTCCGGGCCGTTGATGGTGAAGAACTCGGCATCGCTTTCATTGGCCACCGCCTGTGCGAGGCGGGTCTTGCCGGTGCCCGGCGGGCCGTGGAGCAGCACCCCCTTGGGCGGTTCCACGCCCAGACGGATGAACAGCTCTGGGTAGCGCAGCGGCAGTTCGACCATTTCGCGCAGCGCGCGGATGGTCTCCTCCATCCCGCCGACATCGTCGTAGTTGACCACCGCGCGGCCATCGCGCGGCTCCTCGAATTCGGCGCGCAGTTCGACTTCGGTGTTCTCGTCGATATGGACGAGGCCCTTGGGGCTGGTCGCGGCGACCGTCAGGCGGATCTGCGTCAGGGCATAGGCCGGCGCGCGCAGCAGCTGGCGCACATCGGCGGGCATGTTCTGCACCGGCTGCTGGCCGGTTGTGGCGACGAGATCGCCTGCCACCAGCGGGCGGCGGAAGAAATTGCGCTTCAGCGCCTGCGTCGGCCCCTGCAGGCGCATCTCGCGCTGGGCGGGGGCGAAGACGACGCGGGTCGCAGGGCGCGATTCGCCGCGGGCGATTTCGACATGCTCGCCCGAGCCGCCTTGAGCATTGGCGCGCTGCAGCCCGTCGAGGCGCACCACGTCGAGCGTGTCATCCTCGGGATAGGCGGCCATGGCGATGGCGGCGGTGACGCGCTTGCCGCGGATCTCGACCACGTCGCCCTCGGTGATCCCGAGCTTCTGGAAGGCCGAACGCGGCATCCGCGCGATTCCCGCTCCCGATTCTTCCTGCCGCGCGGGCGCGACCTGCAGGCGCACGGTGCGGATCGGGGCGGCGGTTTCGGCGTCGGCCATCGGGACGTTCCTGTTCTTCGTTTCGAAAACGATAGCTAGGAAGGCGGGCAAACGAATGCAATTGGTGAAGGATCTTGCCGCGGCGCGGGGGCGGCAGCGCAGGTGGGCAAGAAAAAAGCCCGGCAACGAGTGCCGGGCTTGGAAAGTTTGGGAGAGGATGCCTGAAAGGCACCTTCCAAATGCCGCAGATTGACCGATTGTGCAAGTGCGAAAGATGCCCGTTTGATTGCAAAGAACGCAACTAATCTCGCATTCGGTGCAGATATGTGCGCAAACTTGCAAATTTCTGCCCAAAACGTCAGCAGTCGCTCAAAATGTAGGCAGAAAACCGCTTTGTGAACGTTTTGCGTCGCAACATGAAAGTCGATTCGACTCGGGCTCGCACAAGGCGTGACAGCCTCCGCCGAACGCTCTAATCAACAAGCCGATCCCGCCATCAGGGATCACCCTTGCGCGATACCACGAGAGGCAGCCCGTCCCGATGACCAAGCTCTACCCCGACGCCGCCAGCGCGCTCGCCGGCGTGCTGCGCGATGACATGCTGATCGCCGCCGGCGGCTTCGGCCTGTGCGGCCTGCCCGAGCGGTTGCTCGATGCGATTCGTGACAGCGGCGTGAAAGGCCTCACCTTTGCCAGCAACAATGCCGGGATCGACAACGAGGGCATCGGCAAGCTGCTGCGCACCCGGCAGGTGAAGAAGATGATCTCCTCCTATGTCGGCGAGAACAAGGAGTTCGAGCGGCAGTATCTGGCAGGCGAGCTCGAGGTCGAGTTTTGTCCGCAGGGCACGCTCGCCGAACGGATGCGGGCAGGCGGCGCGGGCATCCCCGGCTTCTACACCCGCACCGGGGTTGGCACCGAAGTCGCCAAGGGCAAGGAGCACAAGGACTTCCCCGACCGTGACGGGATCATGCAGACCTACATCCTCGAACACGGCATCTTCGCAGACCTTGCCATCGTCAAGGCGTGGAAGGCCGACACCACCGGCAATCTGGTGTTCCGCAAGACCGCGCGCAACTTCAACCTGCCCGCGGCAACCTGCGGCAAGATCTGCGTTGCCGAGGTCGAAGAAGTGGTGCCCGCGGGCGCGCTCGACCCTGACCAGATCCATCTGGCGGGGGTATTCGTGAACCGGCTTGTGCTCGGCGCGCCATATGACAAGAAGATCGAATTCCGGACCGTGCGGGAGAGGGAGACGGCGTGATGGACAAGAGGTTTGCGGCGTTGCTGGCGCTGGCGGCGGGCACCAGCCTGTCGGGCTGCGTGGCGGCGGTGATCCCGGCGATCGCGGGCTCGACGATGTTCGGCTCGCGGGTGCTGAAGGACGAGGACAAGGCCGAGCCTGCCGCGGAGCCTACGCCTGCGCCGACACCGGTGGCGGCGGTTGAGCCCGCGCCGACCCCTGCACCTGCGCCGCTGCCACGCGAGACGGTTATAAATATCACGCCTGCTCCGGCGCCGTCACCCACGCCTACACCCACGCCCGCGCCCGCTCCCGCGGCAGTGGCGCTCGGGCCGGTTGCCGCCTATCCCGATCCGGCGCGCCCGATCCCCGAAAATCAGGCCAACTTCGCGCGCTTCGTGCGCTATGGTCAGGCCTCTGCCCGTCAGGCCGCACAGGGGGCCGAGCTGCCCTCGGCGATCCTCAGCGATCCGATCGCGCTCGACGGCAAGCGCCGCCGCTGTTCGGTGGGCGAGGCGCTGGTGGCGGTGATCGATCTCGATCCGGCGGGCGGCACCTTCGTGCCTCCGGCAAGCCCCACCCGGCAGCCCGGCCTCGCGCTCGGGTTGGCGGTGCTGCGCGAGTCAGGGGTGGAGATTGCCTGGCTCTCGGACCTTTCGACCACGCAGTCGGGCGCACTTCGCACCGCGCTCGAGCAATCGGGGCTCGACCCGCGCGGGCAGGACATCATCTCGCTGCGCCGCGACGAGGGCGATACCAAGGACCAGCGCCGCGCCAACCTCGCCGGGATCGCCTGCATCGTCGCCATCGCCGGTGACGACCGCACCGATTTCGACACCCGCTTCAAATACCTGCGCAACGCCGAGGCGGGCGCGGGGATCGAGCCACTGGTTGGCGACGGCTGGTTCCTGATCGCACCGCTGCTGGAGAAGTGAGCCGATGGGAATGCTCCTGCGTGCGCTGGCGCTGCTGGGCCTGACTTTTGCCGCGCCGCTGGCGGCCGAGGATGTGGCCGTGGCCCATTCGCCCTGGCTTGCGCTCCGGTTCCAACAGGGCGGGGCCGATGCGCCGCTGGTCAACACCGATCTGCTGCGCACCGAGGTGGCGCTGAAGCGCGCGCCCTTCACCATCGTGCTGCCCCGGCGCGGCGCGGATGATGCCTACCAGATCGCTGCATGGAGGGACGCGAGCATCTTCGTCGCAGCCGACGTCGACGCCCGCCGTGGCCCGAAGCCGCTCGCCGAACTGCCGCCTTACTTCCGCCCCGGCACCGGCTATGCCGACACCGCTGCAGGATCGGGCGTGCTCAAGCTGGGCGAGGATGCGCACAACCACCTCACCGGTCTGCGGCTCGGACCCGATCCGGATCGCCATGCTGTCTTCTACTCGGCCATCGGCGCAGATGATGCGCAAGGCGAGTGGCGCGAGACGCCGATCGCCTCCAGCAAGCGCCCGCTCTATCTTGTTGCGTGGTTCGACGCTGATGGCGACGGGATCATGCGCTACGGCGAATTCGAGTTTTTCGTTCTCAATTTTCGGTAGGTTCTCAGGAGTTTCCCCCGCATGGCCGACGCCGCACCCCTCCCCACGGGCTGGACCCGCGACCAGATGGCCGCCCGCGCCGCGCGCGAACTCAAGGATGGCTATTACGTCAACCTCGGCATCGGCATCCCGACGCTGGTGGCCAACCACATTCCCGAAGGGATGCTGGTCACGCTCCAGAGCGAGAACGGGATGCTCGGGATCGGACCCTTTCCCTATGACGACGAGGTCGACGCGGACCTCATCAACGCCGGCAAGCAGACCATCTCCGAGCTGCCGCACTCGGCCTATTTCGATTCGGCGACCAGCTTCGCGATGATCCGGGGCGGGCATATTGACCTCACCGTGCTGGGCGCGATGGAGGTGGCCGAGAACGGCGACATCGCCAACTGGATGATCCCGGGCAAGATGATCAAGGGCATGGGCGGGGCGATGGACTTGGTCGCGGGAGTCAAGAAGATCATCGTGGTGATGGACCACACCGCCAAGGACGGCAGCCCGAAGTTCATCCCCGCCTGCACCCTGCCGCTGACCGGCGCGGGCGTGGTCGACATGGTGATCACCAACCTCGCGGTGTTCCAGCGCCCGGCGAAGGGCGAGCCCTTCCGCCTCATCGAGATGGCGCCCGGCGTCACCGAGGCCGATATCGCCGCGACCACCACCGCGCATTACACCTCCGCATGAAACGCAAGCTCGCATTGGGCGGCCTCGCGCTGGTGGCGGCAGTCGGCGGGGCGCTGGCCTTCACCTCGCCGCCCCGGTTGCTCTCCTACTACGACCGCGCGACCGGCGGCACCGCAGGCGCGCAGCTGGTGGCCGAGGGCGTCGCATTCGGCAGCCACGGCCAGACCCTCGACATCTGGATGCCTGCCGAGCCTGCCAAGCCGCCGCTGCCGGTCGTCATCTTCTGGTATGGCGGCGGCTGGGCCAAGGGCGACCGCACCTCCTATGCCTTTGCCGGGCGGGCCTTGGCGCGCGAGGGCTTCCTTGTCGTCATCCCCGATTACCGCAAGGTGCCGGATGTCCACTTCCCCGCCTTCCTCGATGACGGCGCCGAGGCGGCCGCGTGGGTGCAGCGGACCATCGCGCAGCATGGCGGGGACCCCGAGCGGATCGCCTTCATGGGCCACTCGGCGGGCGCCTATCAGGCGGTGATGCTGGCGCTCGAAGCCAAGCGGCTGACCGCGGCGGGGGCCGATCCGGCGGCGATCAAGGCCGCGGTCGGCCTGTCGGGGCCTTACGACTTCTACCCCTTCACCTCCGAGCGCTCGATCGCTGCGATGAGCCAGTGGCCGGACCCTGCGGAGACCCAGCCGATCACCTTCGCCCGTGCCGACGCCCCGCCATTGCTGCTGGTCACCTCCGATGGCGACGAGACCGTGCGGCCGAAGAACGCCAACAACCTCGCCGCCAAGCTGCAAGGACTGGGCGCGCGCGCCGAAGTCATCAACTACGGCCCGCTCACCCACGAGGAAGTGGTGATGGCGCTCTCAATCCCGTTCCGCAGCAAGGGCCCGGTGCTGGCCGACAGCGCCCGCTTCCTGCGCCAGCATCTGGCGAGATAGGCCATGTGGCTTGCCGATCCCCGCAACCCCAACGCCCCGCTCGCGGGCCTCAAGGTGGTCGAGCTGGCGCGGGTGCTGGCGGGGCCGTTCTGCGGCCAGATCCTCGCCGACCTCGGCGCGGACGTCATCAAGGTCGAGAGCCCGGAAGGCGACGGCACCCGGTTGTGGGGCCCGCCCTGGGTCGAGCGCACCGACGCCAGCGGCACCGTCCACCGCGAGGCCGCCTATTACCACGCATGCAATCGGGGCAAGCGGGGGATCATCGCCGACTTCGGCGACGCGGGCGACCTCGCCCGGGTCAAGGCCCTGTGCGCCGACGCCGACGTCCTGATCGAGAACTTCAAGACCGGCAGCCTCGCCAAATTCGGGCTCGACTACCCCGCGCTTTCCGCCGCCAACCCCGGCCTCGTCTACTGCTCGATTACCGGCTTCGGCCAGACCGGGCCGCGGGCACACGAGGCAGGCTATGACTTCGTCGCGCAAGGGATGAGCGGGCTGATGTCCCTGACCGGCGAGCCTGCGGGACACCCGGTCAAGATGGGCATCTCGATCAGCGACCTTGCCACCGGCGTGTGGGCGGCGAACGGCGTGCAGGCGGCGCTCTTGATGCGGGCGCGCACCGGCAAGGGCCAGCAGGTCGACATGAGCCTGCTCGACTGCTCGGTTGGCCTGCTTGCCAATCAGGCGACATACTACTTCACCACCGGCCACAACCCGCCGCGGATGGGCAACGCCCACGCGCAGGTTGCGCCCTACGGGCTCTTCGCGGTGAGCGACGGCCACGTCATCCTTGCGCCTGCCAATGACGGGCTGTTTCACAAGCTGATGGCGGTGCTGGGGCTCGAGCACCTTGCCGCCGACCCGCGCTTCGCCGCCAACGGTGACCGCACCGCCAACGCCGCCGCGCTCGATGCCGAAATCGCGGCTGCCACAGCCGGCTGGACCAAGCAGGGGCTGCTCGACGCCTGCCATGCGGCGGGCGTCCCGGCGGGGCCGATCAATCGCCTGGACGAGGTCTTCGCCGATCCGCAGGTGGTCGCCCGGGGCATGCGGATCGAGCTTGGCGGCATGGCCGGGGTGCGCAGCCCCTTTACCTTCTCCGACGCCGAACTCGCGCTCGACCGCCCCTCCCCGATCCACGGGGAAGACGGCTAGCTGAGCAACCGTGCCCCGGTGCGCCACAGCCGCTCGAACGGACCCTGTCCAATTCTGGTGGCCCACAAGGGCGACCACAGCAGCATCGCCGCCACCGGCACCAGCCCCAAGGCAAAGGCCTGCCAGCGCGTCACTTCTCCGAACAGGCCGAGGCCCCAGCTCGCAAAAATCGCCGACAGGATCACGCTCGTCATCAGATAATTGGTGAGCGATAACCGGCCGACGCTCGCCATCCTTGTCGTCACCGCGCCCGGCCCGCCAAGGAAGGCCATCGCCAGGCCTGCGTAACTCACCGCCAGTGCCATGTCGAAGGGGGCGGAGAGCAGCAGCGTCACCGGCCCCACGAGCGCGGCGGGGAAGCCCGTGCTCACCAGCCATCCGGCCAGCACCAGCAGCCCCGGCAGCGCCACCAGCGCGCCCAGTCCCGCCACGCGCTGGAGCCGGAAGGTGCGCCAATCGCCCTTGAGCATCCCGCCGCGCCACAGCCCCATGCCCAGCGCGATTGCGGAAAGGTTCAGCGGCAGCGCCGCCACCAGAGCGGTCATCTGCGCCGGAATGCCGAGGCTGCGGCGCAGCACGCGCTCGCCGAATGCCTCGCGCCCCTGTTCGAGCAGCGCGGCGATCGCGGCCGGATCGCGCCCGAACTGGCGCTCGGCCCACAGCAGCAGGTCCGATCCCTGGCGATCCTGCGCCCAGGCGGCGAGCGAGGGCCCGAGCAGCGCCAGCCCCATGAAGACGTGGACGCCAAGCAACCCCAGCGACACCGTCACCAGCGCGCGCGCGCTGAGGCCTGCCAGCAGCGGCAAGGCAAGGCCCGCCAGCGCATAGGCGCGCAGCACATCATTGCTGGCGAGAAGCACCGCATGGACGAGGCCGATGGCGAACAGCACGAACATGCGGGCATAGTGCGCGCGCCACGGCTTCTCACCCGCACGCTCGATCAGAATCAGGCACCCCGCGCCGAACAGCATCGCGAAGAGCGTCCGGAACTTATCCTCGATAAAGACGAAGCTCGCCAGCCACACCCAGTAATCGGCCGGGCCGGTACTGCCGAAGCTCAGGGGGTTGTAATAGGCCGGCCCGGGCAGCGCGAAGGCGAGCACGTTCATGCCGACGATGCCGATGACGGCGATACCCCGCAGCGCGTCGAGTGCGAGGATGCGGGGGGCGGGCTGCGGGGGCGGGGTCATGCGGCGATAGGTAGCCTATCTGTCGCCGTGTCACAGGAGATTTCTTGAGGTCGGCGCAGGCCCACCCCGCTGCGACTAGCCAGCAAGCTGGCAAGTCTCGCTCCCCTCCCGCAGGCGGGAGGGGTAAGGTTGGCGTTGATAGCCCCCCTCCCGCTTGCGGGAGGGGATGGGGGTGGGCACGAGCCGGGCGCTTAGCCCAGCGCAGCCTTAAGATCGTCAACCAGATCCAGACGTTCCCACGGGAAGAAGTCGCCTTCCGCGGTGCGGCCGAAGTGGCCGTAGGCGGCGGTCGGCTGGTAGATCGGCTTGTTGAGGCCAAGATGCGTGCGGATCGCGCGCGGGGTCAGCCCGCCGAGCTTGGCGATGCCGAGGATTGCCTGCTCGATCTTGTCGTCGCCGACGGTGCCGGTCTCGTGCGTGTCGACATAGAGGCTCAAAGGCTTCGACACGCCGATCGCATAGGCGATCTGGATCGTGCAGCGCGTGGCGAGGCCCGCAGCGACCACGTTCTTGGCGAGGTAGCGGGTGATGTAGGCGGCCGAGCGGTCGACCTTGGTCGGGTCCTTGCCGCTGAACGCGCCGCCGCCGTGGGGGGCCGCGCCGCCATAGGTGTCGACGATGATCTTGCGCCCGGTGAGGCCCGCATCGCCATCGGGGCCGCCGATTTCGAAGCTGCCGGTGGGGTTGATGAAGTATTCGGTCTCGCGCAGCAGCACCGGCGGGATCACGTCGGCGATCACCTTCTTGACGTAGGCTTCCAGTTCCGCCTGCTTGGCCGGATCGTTCTCGTCATAGCCCGGCGCGTGCTGGGTCGAGACCACCACCGCGGTTGCGGCGACCGGCAGCGAGCCTTCGTAGCGCAGGGTCACCTGGCTCTTGGCGTCGGGCTCAAGGAAGGGGGCGACGCCCGAGTGGCGGTCGGCGGCCATGCGCTCGAGGATCTTGTGGCTGTAATAGAGCGTCGCGGGCATCAGGCCCGGGGTCTCGTCGGTGGCGTAGCCGAACATGATGCCCTGATCGCCCGCGCCTTCATCCTTGTTCTCGCCCGCGTCCACCCCTTGCGCAATGTGCGCCGACTGGCCGTGCAGGCGGTTGATGAATTCGAACTTCTCCCAGTGGAAGCCGTCCTGCTCGTAACCGATGCGCTTCACCGTGTTGCGGACGGTCGCTTCGATCTCTTCCTGCGCGCCGGGGCCCCATTCGCCGTTCTCGTAAACGCCCTTGCAGCGGATTTCGCCCGCCAGAACCACCAGCTGGGTGGTGGTCAGGGTTTCGCAGGCGATGCGCGCTTCGGGGTCCTTCGAGAGGAACAGATCGACGATCGCGTCCGAAATCTGGTCGGCGACCTTGTCGGGGTGGCCTTCGGAAACGCTTTCGGAGGTGAACAGGTAGTTGGTGCGCATTGATGTCCCCCGGGGGCTGGAATGGGCGGTGCGGGGCGGGAGGGGGCACCTTATAGAGATATAAGGAAACCTTTATGTCCGACCTTGTTGCGCAACGCCCTAGCCGCGCGCGCGAACAAGCGCAAGCACTCTCGGAAGAGCGAGGCCGAGGATCAGGAAGGCCGCCGCCCAGCCAAGGGTGAGGATGTGGCCGAGGCGTGCGAACAGCGTCGGCGCATTGGCCTCGGGCACCAGTCCCTCGAGCTTGTCGGCTTTACCGCTGGCAATAGACGCCCGAACCGTGCCCTCCGGGCCGATCACCGCGCTGATCCCGGTGGTGGTCGAGCGCAGCACCGGCAGCCCCTCCTCGATCGCGCGCATCCGCGCCTGCGCGAGGTGCTGCGGCGGACCCCAGGTGCCGAACCAGCCGTCATTCGAGGGATTGAAGATGTAGTCGGGGCGGTTCTTTCGGTCGGCGATGTGGCCGGAGAAGACGATCTCGTAGCAGATCATCACCCCCGCCTTGCCGTGCGGCCCAAGGTCGATGGTGCGCGCGCCCGGCCCGGGGAGGTAGTCGATGCTGCCCGCCACCAGCCGCGACAGGCCGAGCGGTTCGAGGATCGGGCGCATCGGCAGATATTCGCCATAGGGCACCAGATGCGCCTTGTCGTAGCCTGCGAGGATGCGGCCCGAGCTATCCAATGCCATCACCGAATTGCGTGCGCTCACCGCTCCGGGGCGGCCGTCGGCCATGGTCCCGATGTTGAGGTTGACCACGCCGGTCAGCAAAGTGGACTGGGGGCCGATCACCTGCCCGATCCGGCGGCGGGCATAGACCGGGTCGCCGTTCGCGGTCATGGCGTAGTAGTAGCGTTCGGGGTAGCCGTCCTCGAGATAGTCGGGCACGCCGCTCTCGGGCCAGAGCACGATGCGCGGGCTGCCATCGCCCTTGCCCGTGAGCTTGGCGAGGCGCTGGAATTGCTCCTCGAACTTCGAGGCGTCGTTGATCTCGGACTGCGGGATGTAGGGCTGGACGAGGGTGTAGCGCAGGTCGCTGGCTGCCTCGGGCGTGGCAGAGACAAGCATGATCGCAGCCAGCGGCACCAGCGGCACGATCAGGTCGGTTGCTCGCCTCCGGTTGATTGCGACGAGCACGCCGCAGCCTAGCAGAACCACCACGCCCGACAGCGCATAGGTCCCCATCCAGGGCAGCATCCGCGCCAGTCCCGGCGTGTCCCACCCCCCCAGCAGCATCAGCCCGAGCGGCGGCCAAGGGTAGCCGGTGAACACCCAGCCGCGCAGCCATTCGGTGACGATCCACGCGCCCGCCAGAACCAGCCCGAAGGCCCACAGCGGCCGCTTCTTCGCCAGCAGGTGCGCCGCCAGCGCCGCCAAGGCGGGATAGATCGCGAGGTAGATGCACAGCAGCGGCACCGCGGCCCAGCCGAGAAACTCGGGCATCTTGGCCTGATGGGTGAAGGCGGTCGCGATCCAGTTGTTGGCAAGCGTCAAGTGCGCCCAACCGAACAACCACCCGCGCAAGGCGGCCTGCTTCCAGTTCTCGGCGGAGTAAAGCAGCCACACGAACCCCGCCAGCGCGGCGAGGCCGAGCGGCCAGAGGTGAAGCGGCGGGTAGGCGAGGGCCGCAATCAGCCCGAGCACGATGGCGGTCAGTGCCGGGCGACGCTGCGCCAGCGCGGGCACTGCTGCCAGCCGCTCGATCATGGCGGATTACTCGACGGTTTCGAGCGTGCCGCTATCCCCGCCCGTATCGTCACCGCGGATCGAGGGCGGGAGGATCGAGCTGTCGATGCCACGCTGCTCGCCGTCATCGACGGGTTTGCGGGGCTTGCGGCTGCGCGCGGGCTTTTCGGCGCGTTCAGCGGCCGGGCGTTCAGCGGCAGGACGCTCGCTGCGTTCGCTGCGCTCGGGACGCTCGCTACGTTCGGGGCGTTCGGCACGCTTCTCGCCGCGCTCCGGACGATTGCCGTCGCGATTGCCATCCCGGGGCTTGCGCTGCTGCTGCTGGCGGCGCTGGCCGCGCGGACGGTCATCGCCGCGATCCTGGCCGCGGTCGTCCTGGCGATCATCGCTCTGGCCATCATCGGCGAGGAAGCTTTCGCCCTCCTGCCCCGGCTCGCCTTCGTTCACATCGGCATCGCCATTGCTCTGGGGCTGCTCGTAGACCGAGCGCGTCGGCATGTCGTTGCGACGGCCGAAGTCGAAATCGTCCTCGTAATCGTCGCCGGAATCGCGTTCGTCATTGCGCCGGGGGCCGCCATTGCCGCCGCGCTGTTCGTCCACGCGCGCCTTGTTGTCGGCGATCACGCGGAAATAGTGGTCCGCGAACTGGAGGTAGTACTCCATCTGCACGCGGTCGCCATTGTGCTGGGCGTCCTGCGCGAGCTTCTTGTACTTGTCGAGCATCTGCGGGGCATTGCCGCGCGCCCGGCTGTCGATGCGGTTCAGTTGAGAGCCGCCTCCGCCCTGATTGCGGTTGCCGCGCCCACGACGACGGTTATTCCGGTTGTTGTTATTCAAGGAAAACGTTCCTTAACAGCGACCTGGCGCGAAAACACTGGTCATACGCGCGGTCAACAGACCCCTTGCCCTTGCGTCACGCCTGGCCGAGCCAAAGCCATGCCGCGTGCTCCGCGCTGTGTGCTGCCGGGGGCGAGCCCTCACGGCGGTGTCAGCTGAGTTCAGGAGCTTGGCCCAGCGGTTTGCGCCCTTCGCAATCCATCCGGCCTTCTCAAGACGTAGCGATGCGAAAAGGGTTTGCCAAGCCCCGCCCGCGTAATTCTGTCACGTGAGCAGCAACGCCCGCGCGCGGCCGGCAAGATCGCGGCGGAGCGCCACGCTGAAACCCGCAGCTTCCGCGAGGGCTCCCACGGCCTGCGCCTGATTCGCCCCGATTTCGAGCACCGCCAGCGCGCGCTCGTTCATCAGCGCGCGCAATTGCGGGATCAGGACGCGGTAATCATCGAGCCCCTCAGGGCCAGCGAACAGCGCCGCGGCGGGCTCGAATTCGGCCACCTGCCGGTCCAGCGCGGCGGTGCTTTCGACATAGGGCGGGTTGCACAGGACGAGGTCGAAGGTGCCCAGGCCATCCGTCCAGCCGGGCGCGTGCCAATCGCCCGCGAGGAACCGCGCCTGCGGGTGCAGCCCCAGCGCCTCGGCGTTGCGCGCGGCCACCGCCACCGCCTCGGGCGAGCGGTCGATGCCCACCCCCTGCGCCTGCCGCAGATGGGCGAGCACCGCCAGCAGCAGCGCGCCTGATCCCGTCCCGAGATCGAGCACGCGGGCTGCGTCGGGCCGCTCGGCCAGCGCCGCCGCGACCAGCGTTTCGCTGTCGCCGCGCGGGATCAGGGTGGCGGGGGTGACGATGAAGGGGAGGCCATAGAACTCCTGAGACCCGGTGATGTAGGCAACGGGTTCATGCCCTGTACGGCGCTCGACCAGCGCGGCGAAGCCCGGCGGGGCGGGGTCGCGCATGTGGCGCAGCAACAACTCCGAGCGGGTGCAACCGAACAGGTGCGCCATCAGCAATTCGGCGTCCAATCGCGCGGTGTCGATGACGGGAGCGAGGGTCTCGGCAGCAGCGCGGATGGCCTCGCCGACGGTCATTACGCGCTGAGCGCCGCGAGCCGCTTGCCCTCGTCCTCGGCGATCAGGGCATCGACCAGTTCGGCAAGGCCCGGCCCGGCGAGCACCTCTTCCAGCTTGTGCAGGGTGAGGCCTATGCGGTGATCGGTGACGCGCCCCTGCGGGAAGTTATAGGTGCGGATGCGCTCGGAACGGTCGCCGGAGCCGACCATCGCCTTGCGCGCCTCGGCCTCGGCCCCTTGGGTGGCTTCGCGCTGGGCGTCGTAGAGCCGCGTGCGCAGCACCTGCATCGCCTTTTCCTTGTTCTTGTGCTGGCTGCGCCCGTCCTGACAGGTGACCACGGTGCCGGTCGGCAGGTGAGTGATGCGCACCGCCGAATCGGTGGTGTTGACGTGCTGGCCACCTGCGCCGGAGGCACGGTAGACGTCGATCTTGAGGTCTTTGTCCTCGATCTGCACGTCAACCTCGTCAGGTTCGGCCAGCACCGCGACGGTCGCCGCCGAGGTGTGGATGCGCCCGCCGCTCTCGGTCACGGGCACGCGCTGGACGCGGTGGACGCCGCTTTCGAACTTCAATTTGGCGAAGACGCCCGTGCCGGTGACGTTGGCGATCACTTCCTTGAAGCCCCCGATGTCCGAGGCGGCGATGCTGACCGGCTCGACGCGCCAGCCCTGCTCGGCGGCGTATTTTTCGTACATGCGGTAGAGATCGGCTGCGAAGAGCGCGGCCTTGTCACCCCCCGTACCCGCGCGGATTTCGAGCATCGCGGGCTTGGAATCGGCGCTGTCACGCGGGAGCAGCGCGATGGCGAGGCGGCGTTCGAGCTCGGGGAGGGTGGCCCTGATCTGGGCAAGTTCCTCCTCGGCCATGGCCTTCATCTCGGGGTCGGCGAGCATTTCGGAGAGCCCCGCCATCTCCTCGCGCGCGGATTTCACTTCCGCCGCGATTTTGGCGACGGGTTCGAGTTCCGCATAGTCGCGGGAGGCGCGCACGAAAGCCTCGCCCTCGAGTGTGCCCGAAGCCATGCGCGCTTCCAGCTCCGCAAAGCGGTGCGCGATCTGGTCAAGGCGTTCGGGGGGGATTTGCATTTCTGTCTTACTCACCGTCCCGGGCCTGACCCGGGACCCCGCTTTCTATTGGAGCGGCGAAAAAAGGGAAGCGGGGCCCCGGGTCAAGCCCGGGGCGGGGTCATTGATTTGGTGACTCGCTAGATAGTCGCCGTATCCAAGGCTGAACGGCTTCCCAAACTTTGTTGAGAAACTCATTGTCCGCGTCATGTTTCAGCTGGGTAAGGTGAAGGTCGATCTCGCCATTTGGACTGTCTGCCGATGCTTGACGGACATACAAGGCTGCATCGACACCTTCACGCTTCGCGATCTCGGCATGTCGTTTAGCATTACCGCGAAAGGCGATTCGAGTGTTGAACCCGGCGGATCGAAGCAGATGGGCCAATTTCCTCGCTTGTTGATCAAGCTCCGGTCGATCCGGAATCACAGCAATGCTGGGATCATCTGACCTTTCCCCCACCAGCATCGCCAACCGCTCGATCCCCGCAGCCCAGCCAACAGCCGGGGTCGGCGCGCCGCCGAGGCTTTCCATCAGCCCGTCATAACGCCCGCCGCCCAGCACCGTGCTTTGCGAGCCCAGCGCGGCGGCCGAGGCGCTGCCTTCGTCGGGGATGAATTCGAACGCCGTATGGCGATAATAGTCGAGGCCCCGGACAAGGCTTTCTGCCCGCACCCACTTCACGCCTGCCGCATCCAGCCCGCTGGTGACGGCGGCGAAGAAGGTGCTCGCCTCCTCCGACAAAAAGGCGTCGATCTTCGGCGCATCGGCAAGGAACGGCTTGTCCCTTGGGTCCTTCGAATCGAGGATCCGCAGGGGGTTCTTCTCCAGCCGCTCCTGCGATTCTTCGGAGAGCTGGTCCTTCACCGCCCGGAAGTAGTCGATCAGCGCCGCCCGCCACGCCTCGCGGCTCTCCGCATCGCCCAGCGTGTTGAGGTGCAGGGTCACGTCGTGGATGCCAAGCTCGCGCAAAAGCTGATCCGCCATCGCCAGCAGCTCGACATCCGCCTGCGGCTCGCCCGCGCCGATCACTTCGGCGTCGATCTGGTGGAACTGGCGGTAGCGGCCCTTCTGCGGGCGTTCGTAGCGAAACAATGGCCCGTGGGTCGCTACCTTCAAAGGCGCATATTGCTGCCAGCCGTTGGTGAGGAAGGCGCGCGCGATCCCGGCGGTGAATTCGGGGCGCAGGGTCAGGCTCTCCCCGCCGCGATCGTCGAAGGAATACATCTCCTTCGACACCACATCGGTGGTCTCGCCGAGGCTGCGCGCGAACACCTCGGTCTTCTCGAACACCGGCATTTCCACCCGGCGGAAGCGGTACAGGCGCCGGACACGCTCGAACGTTTCGACCACGAAGGCGAAGGCCTCGGCGTCCGCGCCGAAGATGTCCTGGGTGCCGCGAATGGCCTGCGGGGTTTTCTTGCTCATAAGCCCGCGCGATTAGGCCCACACAGCCCCTTTCGCAATCCTGCGGCACCGATTAAAGGCCCGCGCATTACCTCTCTCAACGCACCCAACAAAGAGAACAGCCATGCGCATCGACAAGATCCCCACCGGCGTGAACCCGCCTGACGATCTCAACGTGATCATCGAAGTGCCCACCGGGGGCGAGCCGGTGAAGTACGAATTCGACAAGGAAAGCGGCGCGCTGTTCGTCGACCGCATCCTGCACACCCCGATGCGCTATCCCGCCAATTACGGCTTCGTGCCGCACACCCTGTCGCCCGATGGCGACCCGCTTGATGCGCTGGTGATCTCGCGCTCGCCCTTCATTCCGGGCTGCGTGGTGCGCGCGCGGCCGATCGGCGTGCTCAACCTCGAAGACGAGCAGGGCGGCGACGAGAAGCTGGTCTGCGTGCCGGTCAACGAGACCTTCCCCTATTACGCCGATGTGATCGAGACGAGCGATCTGCCGAGTATCATCTTCCAGCAGATCGAGCACTTCTTCACCCACTACAAGGACCTCGAAGCCGAAAAGTGGGTGCGCGTCGGCAAGTGGGGCAATGCCGCCGAAGCCCGCCAGATCACCATCGAGGCGATCGAGAGATACACTTCTCGATAGTGCAGCCGCCTCCGCGGGGTTTTTGTGTTCCGCAGCCCCTCCGGGCTGCGAAATCCTCGCTCACACGCCCTGCGGGCGCGTCGCTGCGGGCGCCCGTTCGGGCTTGCGGTCGCTGCGCGACCGATACCCGCACGTTAGGTTTATGTTCGTGCTGGTTCGACCCGCCACCGGACGGGTCGCAAGGCCGAACGGCCGCCCGCAGGCGCCCGGAGCGCAGCGTAGGAACAGCGCCGAGGACGCACCGGCGGAGGCCGGTGCAAAACCTAAAACACTTCCAGCAACATCTTGAAGATCAGCGCCAGGCCGAAGGGCAGGCCGATCGCCATCGCCCACAGCGCAGTCACATCGCGGCGGAATTCGCCCGCCAGCGCCGGGTCGGCCGCTTCGGCATCGCTGAGCACCGCCCAGCGCTTTTCGTACCAGCGGCACACCGGGATGATCCCGGCGACCAGCACGACCAGTGCCAGATAGGGCAGCGCGGTCGAGGAGCCCTCGGACAGCGCCTTGACCGTCACGAAGATCTGGAGCGAGGTGTAGGCCAGCAGGCCGTAGGCGACATGGTCGCTCATCGCCTTGCGCCAGTCGCGCTTGCGCAGGGCGGGCACTGCCGCGGCTTGCTTGTCCGATTTCACCATGCGCGCCGCTCCCCAGTGGCCCCTAGTTATGGTCGCAGTATCGCAAAGGTGTCCCGAAGTTGCAATAAGCCGCGCGACGACGCAGGATTGTTGCGCGGCGTGCAAGAGGGGCGGGGCAAGCCGCTCTAATCGCGCGGGGTTCTTCGGCCTGACACCCGATTGCCGCGCGGCTAAGCAAAAATCCTGCCAAACGCACTGCGGCACTTTCCTGTCGCCGCCATGGTGCTAAAGACTCAGGGCATATGAGCACCACAACCCTCTCCGACGCCCCGGGCGAGACCACCCCGATCCAGCCGACCGGCAGCGGGCTCGAGGTCATCTCGATCGCCAAGAGCTATGACAAGCGCTCCGTGCTGACGGACATCTCGTTGAGCGTCGCCAAGGGCGAGGTACTCGGGCTGCTCGGGCCGAACGGGGCGGGCAAGACCACCTGCTTCTATTCGATCATGGGGCTGGTGAAGCCGGATTCGGGCCGCATCCTGATGGACGGCGAGGATGTCACCAAGCTGCCGATGTATCGCCGCGCGATCCTCGGCCTTGGCTATCTGCCGCAGGAAACCAGCATCTTCCGCGGCATGACGGTGGAACAGAACATTTCCTGCGTGCTCGAACTGGTCGAGCCCGACAAGGCCACGCGCGCCAGCGAACTGGAGCGGTTGCTCGACGAATTCGGCCTCACGCGCTTGCGCGAAAGCCCTGCAATGGCGCTCTCGGGCGGGGAACGCCGCCGCTGCGAGATCGCCCGCGCGCTCGCCGCCAAGCCCTCGATCATGCTGCTTGACGAGCCGTTCGCGGGCATCGACCCGCTCTCGATCAGCGATATCCGCGATCTGGTGAAGGACCTGAAGCAGCGCGGCATCGGGGTGCTGATCACCGACCACAATGTGCGCGAGACGCTCGACATCGTCGATCGCGCCTGCATCATCTATGGCGGGCAGGTGCTGTTCGCCGGCTCCCCGCAGGAGCTCGTCGCCGACGAGAACGTGCGGCGGCTCTATCTCGGCGAGAGCTTCACGCTGTGATTTTCCGGTGGGAGGCGATGTGACGATCTTGGGCCGGTCTTGGTCCACCGGGATCCAGGCCAGCCCGCGCCCCCGCCCTTCCGCCCTTCAGGATATGATCCCGGGTGGAAGGGCGGGGGAGCGGGCTGGCCCGGCGCGCAGCATTTTGCGAAGCGAAATGCGGATCGACGCATAATGGCATTGGGCCCCCGCCTCGATATCCGGCAGACGCAATCGCTGGTGATGACGCCGCAATTGCAGCAGGCGATCAAGCTGCTGGCGGCCTCCAATCTCGAGATCGAGACCTTCATTTCCGAGGCGCTCGAAGCCAATCCACTGCTCGATACCGGCGGCCCCTCAGACCCCGGCGAGCCCGAGCGGATCGAGATCGCGCCGCCAGCGGGCGAAGGGGCGACCGCCGATCAGCTGATGCTCGCGGGCGGGGGTGAGGGCGATGCGCCGCTCGATCTCGGATCGGTTGACCGCGATTTCGACACCGGTGACGGCGCGGGGCCGAGCATGCGCGATGCCGAATGGGGCGCGGCCGCCAGCGGCTCGGGCGGCGACTTCGACGACATGCCCGACTGGGAGCAACTGCGCGCCGCCGACATCACCCTCGCCGAGCATCTCGAAGGCCAGATTGGCGCGGTTGCCAGCGATCCGCAGACCGCCTTCATCGCGCGCCACATCATCGGCTTGCTGGATGAGGCAGGCTATCTCACCATCCCGCTGGAAGAAGTGGTCGATGATCTCGGGGTCGACATCTTCGACGCCAAGGCGGGATTGCGGCTGGTTCAGTCGCTGGACCCCTCGGGCGTGGGCGCGCGCACTCTGGCCGAGTGCATCGCGATCCAGGCGCGCGAGGCCGACCGCTATGACCCCTGCATGAAGGCGCTGATCGACAATCTCGATCTGGTCGCGCGCGGGGAGGTCGAAAGATTGAAGCGCCTGTGCCGGGTCGATGACGAGGATTTCGCCGACATGCTGCGCGAGCTGCGCAGCTACAACCCGCGCCCCGGCCTCGCCTTCGCCCCCGCCGAGACCGGCACGGTGGTCCCCGATGTCCTCGTCGCCGCCAACGTCGCGGGCGGCTGGGACATCGCGATCAACGAGGACACCCTGCCCAAGCTGATCGTCAACCGCGGCTATTTCCTCGAACTCAATGCGGGCGCGACCAACAAGGAATCGCAAGGCTGGCTCAAGGAGAAGCTGGCTGACGCGCACTGGCTGATCCGCGCATTGGACCAGCGCCAGAAGACCATCCTCAAGACCGCCGCCGAAATCGTGAAGCAACAGGACGGCTTCTTCCGCCGCGGCGTTGCCGAACTGCGACCGCTCACCCTTCGCGAGGTCGCCGAGCAGATCGGGATGCACGAAAGCACCGTCAGCCGCGTCACCAGCAACAAGTATCTTGCCTGCGCGCGCGGGACGTTCGAGCTGAAATACTTCTTCACCAGCGGCGTCGCCTCGGCGGATGGCGAGGGCGCGTCCTCCGCCGCGATCAAGGCCCGGATCAAGGCACTGATCGATGCCGAGACGGCGAAGAACATCCTCTCCGACCAGCAGCTCGCCGAAATGCTCCAGAAGGAAGGCTTCGATCTCGCGCGGCGCACCGTGGCGAAATACCGCGAGGCGATTGGGCTGGGGTCGAGCGCGGAGCGGCGGCGGGCGAAGAAGCTTGCGGGGGCATCTTAGCATTTTCCCTCAGGCGACGGGCCAATCCTAAACCCCTAGCCTCGCTTCGATTTCGCGCCCGTCCGAGGTGTGACTCGAAAGACTCACCTCAAAAAGTTAACGACCTAAACTTCTTATTAACCTTTTTTGGTGAGAAGCAGCGTGGTTAACAGACGACAACCTCTCCTAAGCAGGGGTTACCAGGGGTAAGACAGGGGACTAAGATGCGTGTTCTGCTGATCGAAGACGAACCGACCACTGCCAAGGCGATCGAGCTGATGCTCACGACCGAGGGCTTCAACGTCTATTCGACCGACCTCGGCGAAGAGGGTTTGGACCTCGGCAAGCTGTATGACTACGATATCATTCTGCTCGATTTGAACCTGCCCGACATGCATGGCTATGACGTGCTCAAGAAGCTGCGCGTCGCCAAGGTGCAGACCCCGGTGCTGATCCTTTCGGGCATCAGCGAAATGGATTCGAAGATCCGCAGCTTCGGCTTCGGCGCTGACGATTACGTCACCAAGCCGTTCCACCGCGAAGAACTGGTCGCCCGCATCTATGCCGTGGTGCGCCGTTCGAAGGGCCACTCGCAGTCGGTCATCCGCACCGGCAAGCTGGCTGTGAACCTTGACGCCAAGACGGTCGAAGTCGACGGCAGCCGCGTGCACCTCACCGGCAAGGAATATGCGATGCTCGAGCTGCTCTCGCTTCGCAAGGGCACCACGCTGACCAAGGAAATGTTCCTCAACCACCTCTACGGCGGGATGGACGAGCCCGAGCTCAAGATCATCGACGTGTTCATCTGCAAGCTGCGCAAGAAGCTGTCGCTGGCCTGCGGCGGGGACAACTACATCGAGACCGTGTGGGGCCGCGGCTACGTGCTGCGCGACAGCGAGACCGAGGTCGAAGCGGCGTAACTGGCTTTTCGAGGGCGCCTCCGCGCCCTCGTCCTCGGCGCTGTTTCAAGCCCTGCGGGCTTGAGCGCCTGCGGCTCGCGCCGTGCGCTCGCGGCCCTTTGGGCCGGGTCGCCGCACTGGAGTGAATTTGAGCGCCCGGGGTGGTCATGCGCCGGGCGTTTTTCTATGGGCGCCCCATGACGGCATTCAAGGAAGGCGACCCGACCACCATCGCGCGGCTCTATGGTCGCAGCGTCGGCAAGAAGTTGCGGACCTATCAGCAGGGGCTGGTCGACAATCTCCTGCCGCAGATCGCCGTGCCTGCCGAGGGGCCGGTGACGAGCGAGGGGCTGTTCGGCGATTCGCGCCCGCTGCATTTCGAGATCGGCTTCGGCGGGGGCGAACATCTCGCCTACCGTGCAGACCTCCTCCCCGATCACGGCTTCATCGGCGCCGAGCCCTTCGTCAACGGGGTGGCGCAGGCGCTCACCCATGTCGCCGACCAGCGCCTCGCCAACATCCGGCTGCATCATGGTGATGCGCTCGAGGTCCTCCAGCGCATCCCCGACGGGGCGCTGACGATGCTCTACCTGCTCCACCCCGACCCCTGGCCCAAGGCGCGCCACGCCAAGCGGCGGATGATGAACGACGGGCCGGTGCGGCTGTTCGCGCAGAAGCTGAAGCCCGGCGACGAATTCCGGTTCGGCACCGATCACGCGGTCTACCTGCGCCACGCGCTGATGGTGATGCAGCGCCACACGGACCTGTTCGAGTGGGTGGTGGAGAAGCCTTCAGACTGGCAGGTGAGGCCGTCAGGCTGGCCCGAGACCCGCTATGAGCACAAGGCGCGGACGGTTTATGGTCATGAGGTGTGGTATATGAGATTTCGCCGCCGTTGATGCGCCAGAGCCATAGATTACCGCCGCTTCTACTCTAACTCACTACGATATATAAATTTTTCGGCGAAACCTGTCATTGCCTGATGATTACTTTTATCCGGTTGGATCATAAGGTCTTTTGCTTCGCTCCAGTTTGTTGCAAGTTCAGCGCGTTGACGCTCAAAAGTCCGAAAGTGGGACCTACCAGCCATAGCCCCGCGACATGCTGAACGGCAGTTCCTCCGCCAAGAGCCGACACACCGGTTTCGCCCGACTCGCCCCGCAATGCGGCTGCAAGCGAGCTGGTTGCTGAAAAGCGAGTCTTGGCTGAACACTATGCTGAAGTGGAGGGCCATCATTCGGCCAGTGAGCACGAGTGATGACGAAGCTGAACTACACAACCGCATCTCACATGCAAAAACAAGCCTGTTCGCCCTTTGTTTCGCCTCAGATGACTGCAACAAGCCGCGCTACGGGCATGCGCCGCCCTGTGCGTTGATTTACTCGGCGAGTGAATGAGCCGATGGCCGCGGTTGCTCCCCATAACCTTAACTAGCTTGCCGAAGCCCGACGTTGTGAAACCAACCCCGAAGCTGGCCCTCGCACCGTTGGGGTCAGGGAGCGAACAGCATGTGCACCCAGACCGGCCGGTACAGCGGCTGCCCGTCTGCTGCGAGCGGCGTGACGCTGTCGACGGCGGGCGCACCATGCTGGGGCGAGGCGGTGGGGCCGGTCGGGTTGGGGTTGGGCGGCGCGCTGGTCACCAGCTGGCGTGAGCCATCGAACGGCGGGCTGCGGCCATCGACCGACACCTGTCCACCAAACGCGCCGAGACCGATCGCCTCCCAATTGCGGGTGTTTCCACCTACCGGGGCAAGGGGATCTGCGGTGTGTGTAAAGCCGAACTGATCGCCAGCCGGGGTGATATTCGGGCGCGCGGTCCACAAAGCGGATTGGCCTGCGGCGGGACCGGGATCATTGGGGCCGGAGAACATGCCGATGCGCAGCAAGCGGACTTCCTTGCCGAGAAATCCTGCCAGCCCTGCCCCTTGCGAGTGTCCGGCAACTGCGATCCGGCTCCAGTCCGGTTGGCCGCTCACCAGATATTGGCCCCAGCCCTCGCTGGGAAAGCTGCGGTCGAGGAAGGCGATAAGATCGATCAAACGGCCGATGACCGAATTCACCCGGTTGACGCTGACCAGCGGGCTGGTGTCCTGCCCAGTGAGAATTTCGTTGCGGACTTCGCCTGAGCAGTCCGGGCGGGTGGAGCCGGTGCAGAGGGTGACGATGGCATCGTCATTGGGGTAGGCCAACCCGATCGCATGATAACCTTCCTGCGCGCCGGTGCGGGCAATCAACCGATAGACGCGCGGCGGTGCGTCGGTGCCGGGCAGCATCACGAACAGGCGGTTGCGGCGGTTGGTGCCGGGGACAAAGATCTGGTGGTTCGCAAGGCCGGTCACCAGACCGCTCGCCACAGTCCGGGGATCGACCTCCCGTTCGGTCACGGCGACGGGAGAGGGCGTAGGCGTAGGGCTTGGCGAAGGGCTGGGGGTTGGGGTCATTGTCACCGGCGGTGGGGCCGTTACCGGTGAATCGCCGCCGCAAGCAGCAAGGCAAGCTGCTGTGCCAGCCAACAGGATGCTTCGGAAAATCATCATGAAAATGACCCTTTTGTTGATTTTGAACGTGCCCTCCCTTGCCAACGCCGCAGACCCGGCAACCCTTCGCAGGAAAGGAAAAAAATCGCTAATCGGAAGGCCCGTAGACAGGCTCGCTCGGCAAAGGCGCTGCCGGTTGCAACCGGCCCGTCAGCGCTTGAAGCAGCGCGATCTCGCGCAATAAGGCGAAACGGGCCGTAACCGCCTCGATTCGCACGGATTCGAGTTCCAGCCGGTCTTCAACCAGATCGGGAAGGGTGCGAAGCCCTTCGGCGAACTCGCTTTCGGCGGCCGTGAACTGTTCGGCTTGCCGTGCCACCACCTGTTCGCGCTGTGCCAATTGCCCGCGCAGCGAGACGATCCGCCGAGCCGCCACTTCTACCTGTTCGGCGATGTCCAGCCGCAAGCGCTGAAGCTCACTGCTGCGGGCCTGAACATCGGCGGCGCCGCGCAGCTGATCGGCTTGCAATCGACCACCCGTGACAAGCGGAATGGTCACATCGATCCCCACCCGTTCACGCAGGCCAAACTCGCCGCCGACGACATTGTCCCGCGCATAGGAGGCGATCCCCACCACCTCGATCACTGGCAGCCGGTTACGGCGTGCGCGCTGCGCCTGCGCCTCCTCGGCCGCAAGTTGCTGGGTCGCAGCGCCGATCCGGGGGTTGGCGGTGAGCGCGGCGTCCACCGCCTCGACGATGCCCGTGTCAGGCGTGGCACCAAGCTGTGCGAGGGCCCCGGAGCAGAGCGGCGCGAGGGTGCCGATCTGGCGCGACAATGCAGCGGACAGGCGATCCCGTTCGAAGGCCAATTCCAGCCGATCCGCCGCTGCATCGGCCAGTCGCGCTTCGATTTCGGCCAGTTCGGAGCGGGTCGCCCCGCCCAGCGCGAGTGCCTCGGCCACGCCCGAGCGTTCGCGGGCGAAATAGGCTTCACGCTCGGCGGTCACTTCCATCCTTGCGGCAATCTCGGCCATCCCGATCAGCGCCAGCATGGTATCGAGCGCAGCCTCGGTGCGCGCATTGGCGACATCGAACCCGCGCGCTGCCAGCGCCGCCCGGGCGCTGCGCTTTTCCAGCCCGCCGATCCCGAAGTCGAACACCCGCTGCGACAGCCGCAAGCCGGCCGAGTTTTCCAGACCCGCCCCCGTGAGATTATTGTCCCCGGCCTGGGTGCGCAGAAAGGTGGAGAGCTGTGGGCGTGCGGTCGACTTCGCCGCGCGAAGATCGGCCTCGGCGCGGGATGCCTGAGCCGTCGCCAGACCGATTTCCGGGCTGCGTGCAAGCGCCAGCGCAATCGCACTGTCAAACGTCAGGCAGGTGCCGTCCTCGCCGGACTGCTCGGCTTGGGCTGGGGGCGGGGAAGCATTGGCGAGGAGCAGTGTTGCGCCCGCGACCCACGAAAAGGCGGCGCGCATCAGCCAGTCCTCAGCCCGCGGAACATCGATTCGACAATCGGGGTGAAGAGGTAATCGAGCAGCGTGCGACTGCGGCCGGAAAAGATGAAGGCATCCACCGGCATGCCGGGGATCGCCTCAACCCCGGCAGCCTTGGCCCCTTCGCCCATAGTGAGCGCAATCCGCGCCTCGTAATAATCTTCGCCGGTCGCCGTGTCAGTCTTGAGATCGGCGCTGACCCCGCGGACGATCCCGGCGAGGCGCGGGGCTTCCCAACCCTTGTAGGCGGCGAGCTGCGTGCGCACTTTCTGCCCTTCGAACAGGCTCGCCCGGTCGCTCGGGCGGATGCGGACGGCGGCCACGATCCCGTCATTGCCGGGCACGATTTCCATGATCGTCTGACCCGAGGGGATCACCGCGCCGGGCGTGTTGAATTCAAGGTTGAGCACTTCGCCATCGGCCGGGGCGACAATCACTGCGCGCTCCAGCACATCCTGCGCGTTGTTGAGCGATTCGAGCGCCGCAAGCCGTTCCGCGCGGGCGTCGCGCAGTTCGATCGAGGCCTGCTGCCGCCGCTCGGCGCGCAATTGCTGGGCCTGACGCTCGGCATCGGCAGCATTGGCGCGGGCCGTATCGCGCTCCGCCCCCAAGCGCGCCATCTCGCCCGAGAGGCGTGCGGTCTCACGCTCGTACTCGGTCACCCGGTCGCGGCGCACCATTTGACGGGCGAGCAATTGTTCGAACCGCCCCAGTTCCTTGCGTGCAATCTCCAGTGCGCGGCGGGTGCTGGCGATTTCGTCCTCTTTCTGGAACGCGGTCTGCCGTGCAGCGGCGGCGCGGTCGGTGAGCAACCGGGTCTGGGTGCTGAGCGCGCTGCGTTCAGCCTCGAACAGGTTCACCTCCTCGGCGATCAGCGCGTCGATGCTGCCGGACTTGAGCTTGAGCGCGTATAGCGCGGCAAAGTCGGGTTCCACGCGATTGTCGAGTTCGGCCTCGATCCGGGCCTCGCGCGCAGCCAGCGCGGCGATCTGGGTGCGCAGCTGATCACGGCTGGCGAGCGAGGCGGTCTCACGCAGGGTGATCAGCACGTCACCTGCCTTGACCCGCTGGCCTTCGCGGACATGCGCCTTCTCGACGATCCCGCCTTCGAGATGCTGGATTACCTGCCGATCATTTTCGACCACGATGGTGCCGCGCGCGGCCAGGCCTTCCTCAAGCGGGGCAAATCCAGCCCACATTCCAAACCCGCCAAGACCGATCGCGCAGGTCAGCAACGCGCCCTTGACCACCCGGTCTGACAGGATGGTGGTTTCGGAGATTTCGGAGATCGATGTCATGCTTCAGCCTCCTTGCGGCGCAGCGTGATGGGGATGTCGCGGCGCAGCGGCGCGCGTGCGGTGATGGTGCCTTGGGCGATGGCGTAGATTTGCGTGGCATGGGTCAGCAGGCGCGGATCATGGGTCGCCACCAGCGCGATCGCGCCGCGTCTCACCCGCTCGCTGATCGCCGCAATGGCACTGGCTGCCGCCATCTCATCGAGATGCGCGCTGGGTTCATCGAGCAGCATCAGCACCGGATCGCCGAACAGCACCCGCGCCAGCCCAATGGCCTGTTTCTGCCCCGCCGAAAGATGCGCTCCGCCCGGGCCGATCAGCGTCTGGTAGCCATCGGGCAGACCCAGGATCAGCTGGTGCGCTCCGGCAGCTTCGGCTGCGGCGATGATCGCTTCGCCCGGCGCCTCGCTCAGCCGGGCAATGTTCTGCGCGATGGTTGCCGGCAGCAGTTCGACGTCCTGCGGCAGATAGCCGACATATTGTCCGCGGTCGCAATCGGGCCAGGCATGGACCGAACGTCCGCCGAGCAGCGCGGTGCCTCCGGCAATCGGCCAAGCCCCGGCAAGGGTTTGCAGCAGGGTGGTCTTGCCCGACCCGTTGGTGCCGGTCAGCGCGATCAGGCTGCCTCCCGCAATCTCTGCAGAAAAGGGCCGGATCAGATCCACCTCGCTCCCCGGCAGGCGGGCAGAGACGCGATCAAGCGACAGCAACGCTGCGGGACGCGGGAGCGGGAGGAACGGCGCCTCGGGCGCGAGATCGCCCAGCCGCTCGGTGCTGTCGCGCCAGGCGCTGCGGGCCTGCACCAGCGACCGCCAGCTCCCCACAATCAGGTCAACCGGTGCCAGTGCGCGTGAGAGCACGATTGATGAGGCGACGATCCCGCCGGGAGAGATCTGTTGCTCCAGCGCCAGCCACGCCCCGGCGCACAGCATCATGATCTGCAAGATCTGACGCGCCGCGCGCGACGTCGCGGTGAACAGCGCTTCCTTGCGCGACGCGTCGGTTGCGGTAGCCGCGTCCGAATGGCGCAGCGCCGCCCACAGGTCGCGGGCGCGCTCCACCAGTCCCATCGCCACCAGCGCGGAACGCTGCCGCGCCAATCCTTCGGCCAAACGCGAGGCCTGTGCCTGGACTGCGCTGCTTTTCTCGCTGGGGTCGCGGGTCGCAATTTCTGCCATCACTGCCAAGGCGAACACGATTCCACCGCCAGCCAATCCCAGCACACCGAGCAACGGGTGGATCATCACCAGCACAATCAAGAACAGCGGCGAAAACGGCAGGTCGCAAAACGCAAGAATCGTCCCGCTCGAAAAGGGACCGGCTAGTCGTGTGGCATTACCCAAGTCGCGCGGCAGCGCGCCGGGCTCATCGAGCGCAGAGCCAAACCGCAGAAACGCGCGCTGCGAAAAGGCCGTCTCCAATTGCTGCCCGGCTATCGCCCCCAGCCGGCGGCGACCTGCCTCGGCTGCACCATAGACTGCGAGCAGGAAGATCGAGATCACGGTCAACCAGATCAGGGTATCCAGCGCGCCTGATGTCAGCACGCTATCATAGACCTGCAGCATGTAGAGCGGCGCCACCAGCAGCAGAACATTGATCGCGAGGCTGAACAGCATCAGCCATCGCATCGTGCGCGGCAGGCTTTGCGCAAGGGCACGCAGCCAGAGGAAAACCGGCGATGAAGTGGATCGGGAGGGCATGGTGCAAGCCTTTGTCGAGACGTGTGATGATGTGATCCGACAGGAAGACCAGCCCGCCATGGAGGGTGGCGGGCTGGTCCCGGTCAGCAGAAGGGTCAAGAAATGGGGGGGTAGACCCCTCTGCCGAACGCAGTCGGTCATAGCCCTCCGGCCAGAGCGTCGGCGTTGACCTGGGCCACTGCGGCGACTTCCTTCTCGTCCAGCGGGTCGGTCAACAGGTCAGGTGCCGTCCCAGCGGTCGCCTCGCCCTCAAAAGGCTCGGCGGCAAACGGGGCCATGTTCACCTCACCGGGCAGCGAAGTAAGATCGCTTTGCGTGAGCATCGTCACCGCCGGCGCATCGCCTTCGAAGGCAAAATTGCCTTCACCGAACAGCGCCAGCGCGTCGATCGCGTCTTGCCCGGTCAGGTCAGTCAGGCGGGCGACGATCTGGAGCGGTGCTTCGCCGTCATTGAGGTTCGGCGAGTAAACCAGTCGGTTCACGCCCAGCCCCGAATTGAAGTAGACGAAGAACCCGGCGCCATCGCTGTCGACCAGATCATCGATCTGCCGCGCCGCGCTGCGGGCGTTGAAGGCGGTGGCGGGATCGCCGTCATCATCGCCGTTGAGCAGCACGATGACATTGGCCCCAGCGGCCGCATTGGGTTCGGCGGTGTTGGCATCAAGCGCGGCGAACACCAGCGGGCCATCAACCCCGAATGATGCATTGTCGAGCACGAAGCGGTCGTCAGCAAAGCTGAAGTCGGTGATCGAGTCTTCGTTGAGCCCGTCATTCACCGTCGCAAAATCGAACGCGAAGGCATCCGCCCCATCCCCTCCGGTCAGCGTATCGGTGCCGATGCCGCCATCCAGCCGGTCGGCGCCGCCCTCGCCATCAAGCGTGTCGGTGCCCGCCAGACCGGTGATCGTATCGTCCCCGCCAAATCCGGTCAGACTGTCATCGCCGTCGGTGCCGGTGATGGTAGCGCCGAGGAACGCGAAATTGCCCGCGCTGAATTCGCCCAGCGCATCGATCGCCGCCTCGCCGGTGAGATCGGTCAGCCGCGCGATGATCTGCAGCGGGGCGTTGGCATCGTTGAGGTTGGAGGAGAACACCAAGCGGTTCACGCCCAGCCCGGAGTTGAAGTAGACGAAGAAGCCCGGGACATCCTCGCTCACCAGCCCGGCGATCTGGGTCGCCGCCGAGCGCGCGTTGAACGCGGTCGCCGGGTCGCCGTCATTGTCGGAGTTGAGCAGCACGATCACGTTCGCACCCGCCGGGATGGTCGCGCCCATGGCGTTGGCATCGACCGCAGCGAAGCGCAGGCTTTCGACCACACCGAAGCTCGCCGCATCGAGCACGAAGTTGTCGCCTTCGATCAGGTTGCCTTCGATCGCGCCGTCGTCACGGGCATCATCAAGCAGATCAACCACCACCGGGCCGTTCGTGCCCGCCGGTGCCTGGTGCAGGTGGCCCACGGTCAGCCGCGCCACATCGAAATCGGTCAGTTCGATGGTGGAGCTATAGGTAACCGAACCTTCCGCCGCGATGGTGAAGGTCACCGTGCCGGTGCCGTTCGCGTCGGTGATCACCGGCGGGGTCTGAACCTCGTTCTCGCCATTGAGAATGGCCGAGAAGGTAACAGTGCCCACGCCCGCAGGTGAGCGATTATCCGCAACCAGCGTCAGCTGCCCGCGAACCTCGCCCGCCGGGAAGGTCGTCGAGTGGATGTTGAAGTAGATGTTCCCGGCCAGCGCGGCGTCGAGCACGGTCAGGTTCGTCATGGCGCTGTTGACAGTGATGGTGGTGGTCGCAACATCAAAGGTGAAGTCGGTAATCGAGTCTTCGGTGAGGCCATCGTTGACGGTCGCAAGGTCGAACACGAAGTCGTCCGCGCCTTCGCCGCCGGTGACGATGTCGGTGCCCGCCAGGCTGTCGATGTCATCATCGCCCGCCAGCGCGTCGATCACTTCGCTCGCC
>PNKW01000025.1 GCA_013822695.1 Erythrobacter sp.
GCTGGTCGAATACGGCTCGCTCACCTGCCCGGCCTGCGCCCGCTTTGCCGAGGAGGGGACCAAGCCCCTGCTGGAGAAATACGTCAATTCCGGTCGGGTCAGCTTCGAATTCCGCAGCTTCGTGATCCACGGCCCGCTTGACCTTGCGCTCACCCGCCTGATCGGCTGCTCCGCGCCCGAGGCCGCGCTGCCGCTCGCCGACCAGATCTGGGCCAACCTCGGCCCGATCCAGCAGCGCGCCTTCGCCGACGAATCCGCCCTGAACGACCTCGCCAAGTTCCCCGAGAACGAACGCTTCGTGCGCTTCGGCGAGATCACCGGCCTCTATGAATTCTTCGCCGCGCGCGGGATCAGCGCGGATCAGGCGCGCACCTGCATGGCCGATTTCGCCAGCCTCGAGAAGATTTCGAAGATCTCGGAAAGCTACGGCACCGAGGACAAGATCAGCCAGACCCCGACCTTCGTCCTCAACGGCAACAAGGTCGAAGCCAGCACCTGGGCCGAGCTCGAACCCGCGCTCCAGCGCGCGGGCGCGCGCTGAGGCAGGCTCGCGGGGGCGCGGCGGCATAGATGCAGATCCACCGGCTCAAGCTCAGCGGGTTCAAGAGCTTCGTCGAGCCCGCAGAACTGCGTATCGAGCCCGGGCTGACCGGCGTCGTCGGCCCTAACGGCTGCGGCAAATCCAACCTGCTCGAAGCGATCCGCTGGGTGATGGGCGAAACCTCGGCCAAGTCGATGCGCTCAGGCGGGATGGAGGACGTGATCTTCGCGGGCACCTCCACCCGCCCGCCGCGCGACTTTGCCGAAGTGGTGCTCCACGCCGAGGATGACGGCGGCGAGGAACTGGTCGTCACCCGCCGGATCGAGCGCGGTGCGGGCAGCGCCTACCGCGTAAACGGGCGGGACGTGCGCGCCAAGGATGTGGCGCTCACCTTCGCCGATGCCGCCACCGGCGCGCATTCGCCCGCGCTCGTCAGCCAGGGCAAGATCGCGCAGGTGATCGCCGCGAAGCCCGCCGAACGTCGCGCGATGCTCGAGGAAGCCGCCGGGATCGCCGGGCTGCACGTCCGTCGCAAGGACGCCGAGGGCAAGCTGCGGGCAGCGGAAGCCAATCTGGCGCGGCTCGAAGACCTGATGGCGGGGCTCGACGCGCAGATCGCCTCGCTCAAGCGTCAGGCCAAGCAGGCCGAACGTTACACCGAGCTCACCAACAGGATTCAGGCCGCCGAGGCCCGCCTGCTGTTCGCGCGCTGGCGCGAGGCGGCGGCGGCGGCGAAGGCGGCGCGCGCGGCTGCGGAGGGTGCCGAAGCGCGGGTCGCCGAGGCGCAGAAGGCGGTCGAGATCATCCAGAAGGAACAGGCCGAGGCCGCCCAGGCCCTCGCCGAAGCGCGCGACGAACTCGCCGACCGGCGCGACGATGCCTCCGCGCACGGCCACCGCATGGCAGCTTTGGCGGAGAAGCTCGATGCCGCCGAGACCCGGCTGCGCGATCTCGAACGCCAGCGGATGCGGCTCGAAGAGGACCGCTCGGATGCCGACCGCCTGACCAGCGCCGCGGTCGAGGCGCTGGCGCGGCTGGCACAGGACCTCGAGGTCAGCCGCGCAGCCGCAGCGACGGCTGAAGCCGCGCGCCCCCTGCTGGCCGAAAAGGCCGAGGACAGGGAACGCGCCAACCGCGCCGCTGAACTCGCGCTGGCGAAGGCCACTGCCGATCAGGCCGGGGTCGAGGCCGAATGGCGCGTTGCCGAAGCCGCAGTCGAACAGGCCGAGGCCCGTCTCGCCCGGATCGAGGCCGAAGCCGCGCGCCTCGCCCGCACCCGCGCCGAACTCGCCGCCAGCGGCGATCCCGAGGCTGACGTCATCGCCGCACGCGAGGCGGCGGACGAGGCTGCCGACGATCTCGCCCGCCTGCGCGCCCGCCTCGCCGAGGATCAGGCGCGCAAGGCCGACCTGCAAGCGCGCCGCGACGACGTAGCGAGCCAGCTTGCCGCAGCGCGGGCCGAACTGGCCGGCGTCGAGCGCGAGCACACCGCCCTCGCCCGTGACCGCGAGGCGCGCGCCAAGCGCGAGGCCGGACGCCAGGGCATGGCGACCCCGCTCGACCGCGTGACCGTCACCCCCGGCTACGAACGCGCGCTCGCCGCGGTGCTGGGCCGCGACGGGAAATCGCCGCTGGGCGCGCCAGCGGGGACGCCCGACGGGCGGTTCTGGACGGGGGCCGCTGCGCCGCAGCCGGTGGCCGACAGCCTGCTTTCACGGCTTTCGCAATGCCCCGAGGAACTCGCCGCGCGCCTCGCGCTGGTGCACTGCGTCGACGCGGATGATGGTCGTGCGCTTGCTCCGGGCGAATGGCTGGTGACCCGCGCCGGTCACCTGCGGCGCTGGGACGGCTTCGTCGCGCGCGGCGAAGGCGCTGCCGAGGCTGCGCAGCTCGAAGCCGCCAACCGTTTCGCCGAACTCGAAGCGGCCCTCCCCCCCTTGCGCGACGCCGCCGCTGCCGCCGAGGCCGAGGACAAGGGGTGCCGCGAGGAACTCGCCGCGCTCCAGACCGGCCTTGTCGCGCAGGAACGCAGTATCGCGGGCGCCATCGAGGCCGAGCGGCAGGCGCTCCGCCGCCTCGATCAGGCCGAGGCCGCCAAGGAACGCCTCGCCGCGCGGCTTGCCGAACTTGCCGCCAGCAGCAGCGACCTCGACACCCAGATTGCGACCGCGAAGGCAGAGGTCGCGACCGCCGAGGCGGCGCGCGAAAAGCTCCCAGCGCGCGATGCAGGCCGTGCCGCACTCGAGGCCGCGCAGGCGAAGAACGCTGCCGCCCGCGCCGCCGTGCAGTCCGCGCTCGCCGACCTCGCCGCGCAGGACCAGGCGCTCGCGGTCGCGCGCGAGCGGCTTGCCGGGCAGCAGGCCGACCACGCCGGCTGGCAGGCACGCGCCTCGGATGCCGAGCGGCGCATGGCCGAAACCTCGCGCCGCCTCGCCGAGATCGCCGAGGAACACGCCGTCATCGCCGCCAAGCCCGCCGCGCTCGCCGCCGAGATCGAGGCGGGCGAAGCCACCCGCACCCGCCTCGCCGCCGAACTTGCCGAAGCCGATGCGGCGATGCGCGAGGCCGACGCGCGCAGCCGCGCCGCCGACACCGCGCTGGCGCAATGCACCGAGACCCTCGCCCAGGCCCGCGAGACGCGCGCCAGCCTTGTCGCCCGCGCCGAGAACGAGGAGCTGCGCCGCGCCGAAATGGCCCGCATCTCGGGCGAGCGGTTCCAGTGTCCCCCGCCCCTGCTCGGGGACCGCTTCGGCTTCGACGAGCACGACCTTGCACCGGCATCCGAGGAATCCGCCGAGCTTGAGAAACTCACCGCCGCGCGTGAACGGATCGGCCCGGTCAACCTCGTCGCTGCCGACGAGCTCGCGCGGATCGAAGCCGAGCACGGTTCCTCCGCCGAGGAACAGGCCGAACTGGTCGAGGCGATCGCACGGCTGCGCGGATCGATCGGCAACCTCAACCGCGAGGGCCGCGAGCGGCTGCGCGCTGCATTCGAGGCGGTGGACGGGCATTTCCGGGTGCTGTTCACCCGCCTGTTCGAAGGCGGGCAGGCTCACCTAGCGCTGGTCGATTCGGACGATCCTTTGGAGGCCGGCCTCGAAATCTATGCCCAACCGCCGGGCAAGCGCCTGCAATCGCTGTCGCTGCTGTCGGGCGGCGAGCAGGCGCTGACGGCGACGGCGCTGATCTTCGCGCTGTTCCTCACCAACCCCGCCCCGATCTGCGTGCTCGACGAGGTCGACGCGCCGCTCGACGACGCCAATGTCGAGCGGTTCTGCGACCTGCTCGAGTCGATGGTCGCCACCACCACCACCCGCTACCTGATCGTCACCCACAACGCCGTGACCATGAGCCGGATGCACCGCTTGTTCGGGGTGACGATGGCCGAAAAGGGCATCTCGCGCCTCGTCAGCGTCGATCTGGGCGAGGCGGCGCTGCTGGCGGCGGAGTAGCGCAGCGGTTGACTTTTGATTTTTTGTAGTTACATTAACGTGGTTGAGAGTCAACCTCTCGACCGGTGCCCGCCGTACCCGGGCTTTTTATGGAGATGAGATGTGATGATCTAGGAGATCAGCCGGAGGCCGCGTTGACGAAGTTCACGATCGAATATGACGAAGCCAAAAGGTTGAAGACCCTAGAGGAGCGGGGACTTGATTTTGCCCGCGCCAGCGAGGTTTTTATGTCGCGAGAATGGACGTTCTTGGACGATCGCACAGATTATGGCGAATTGAGGTTCAATACCTTTGGCCATTTGGATGGTCGTCTGGTCGCCTTGGTCTGGACTTTGCGCAATGAAAGCCGCCGCATCATATCGATGAGAAAAGCCAATGAGCGCGAACAAGCCCGCTACAAAAGAGCCATGGATTGACCCAGACGATGCTCCCGAATGGACGGAAGAACACTTCCGCCATGCTCAGCTATCAGTCGATGGAAAGATTATCCGCGAGGCGGTAGGGACTTGGTCTAAACCGGGCCGCCCAATTTCTGCCAACCCCAAGCAGCAGGTAACCCTGCGCCTCGACCCCGATGTGCTTGAAAAATTCCGCGCCACCGGAAAGGGTTGGCAGTCGCGCATCAATGCGGAATTGCGCAAGGCGCTCGGTATCTAGCCCCTATGCCTCCAGCGCCGCGGCCAGCTTGTCGCGCACCGCTTTCAGCCCGGCGATCACCTCGGCCATGTCCGCCCCCTCCGCGACCGCGATCCGCACGCCCGGCACCGTGCCGGGATCGACCTGCGCACGGCGGTCGCCGCTGCGGCGGTCTTCCTTGCGGCGGTCCATCGGCGACTTGGCGGCCGCGCGCAGCACCGCCTCGGCGCCCTTGAGGGTATAGCCCTCGCGGTTCACCAGCCGGTCGATGGTCTCGACCAGCTCGACGTCTGCGGGGCGGTAATAGCGCCGTCCGCCGCTGCGCTTCAGCGGCTTCAGCAGCGGGAACTGCGCCTCCCAGTACCGCAGAACGTGTGGCTTGATGTCCAGCGCCTCGCTGACTTCGCCGATGGTGCGCAGCGCGCCCTCGTCCTTGCCGTCATCGAATGCGGACATCTGGCCTCACCTTTTTGGGGTCACCCTTGGGCGATCCGTTCCTTGAGCAGCTGGCTTGCGCGGAAGGTCATCACCCGGCGCGGGGTGATCGGCACTTCGATCCCGGTCTTGGGATTGCGGCCGATCCGCTCGTTCTTGTCGCGCAGCACGAAGCTGCCGAAGCCGGAAATCTTGACGTTCTCACCCTTGGCGAGCGCGTCGCTCATCTTGGCCAGAATCGCTTCGACCAGATCGAGCGACTCCGCGCGGCTGAAACCCATCTTGCGGTTGATGGTTTCCGCCAGATCGGCGCGGGTCAAAGTGCCAACCGAACGCATCATGCGAATTCTCCTTCGCGGCGCGACCCGAACAAAGGTGGCGAGTGCTTACGATTTTTCGGCGCGATTGCAAAGCGATGGAGTGCAGATTGTTGTGTTTTCCGCACCCGTGTTAGCAAAAGAGACAGGTGTAGTCGCCGCCGCCTCACATGCGGATGAGGCTCGCCCCCCAGGTGAAGCCGCCGCCCATCGCCTCGAGCATCACCAGATCGCCCGCCTTGATCCGCCCGTCCTTGCGCGCGACATCGAGCGCGAGCGGCACCGAGGCGGCCGAAGTGTTGGCGTGATCCTGCACCGTCACCACCACCTTTTCAGGCGCGATGCCGAGCTTCCTCGCGGTCGCATCGAGGATTCGGGCATTGGCCTGATGCGGCACGACCCAATCGAGCTCATCGGGCGTTAAGCCATTATCTTCAAGCACTTCCTTGAGAACATCGGCCAGATTGACGACCGCATGACGGAACACCTCGGGCCCGCGCATGCGGACATGGCCGACCGTCTGCGTGGTCGAGGGCCCGCCATCGACATAGAGCAGATCGTGCTGGTCGCCGTCGGCGTGGAGCTTCGTGCCGAGGATCCCCGGTGCGTCCTTGCCGCCCGCCTCACCCGAAGGCGCCTCGAGCACCACCGCGCCCGCGCCGTCGCCGAACAGCACGCAGGTGGTGCGGTCTTCCCAATCGAGGATGCGGCTGAAGGTCTCCGCCCCGATCACGAGGGCGCGCTTGGCCATGCCGGTCCTGAGCAGCGAATCGGCCGTGGCGAGCGCGTAGAGGAAGCCCGAGCACACCGCCGCGACATCGAAGGCGACCCCGCCCTGGCAGCCAAGCGCGGCCTGCACCTTGGTTGCGGTGGCGGGGAAGGTGTTGTCAGGGGTGGCGGTGGCGAGCACGATCAGGCCGATGCTCGAAGCCTCGACCCCTGCGTCCGCCAGCGCCGCGCGCGCGGCGGCGGTGGCGAGGGTGGAGGTGGTCTCGTCAGCCGAGGCGATATGGCGCTGGCGGATGCCGGTGCGCGCGACGATCCATTCGTCCGAGGTATCGACGGTCTCGGCCAGTTCGGCATTGGTCACCACCCTCCGGGGCAGCGCCGAACCTGTGCCGAGCACGCGCGAACCGCTCACGCAGGTGCCTCGCTATCCTTGGGCGTTGCGGTCGGGGCATTCTGGCGCAGCGCGCCCTCACCCAGCCGCGAGAGATCCTGCGCGATCCGTTCGGTCAGCTTGTTCTCGAGCAGCCGCGCGGTCACCGCGACAGCATGCGCCACGCCCTTGGCGTTGGCGCTGCCGTGGCTCTTCACCACCACACCATTGAGGCCGAGGAAGACCGCGCCATTGTGGTTGTTGGGATCGAGATGGTGCTTCAAGAGCTCGGTCGCCGGGCGCGAGACCAGAAAGCCGATCTTCGACCGCAGCGAGGAGGTGAAGGCCTGCCGCAGCAGATCGGTCACGAAGCGCGCCGAGCCTTCGATCGCCTTCAGCGCGATATTGCCCGAAAAACCGTCGGTGACGACCACATGAGTCTCGCCCCGGTTGATCTTGTCGCTTTCGACGAAACCGTCGAACTGCAGCGCAAGCTCCCCGCCTGCCGAAGCGGCAGTGAGCATCGCGGCGGCATCGCGCAGTTCTTCCGTGCCCTTGATCTCTTCGGTGCCGATGTTGAGCAGCCGGACCACCGGCTTGTCGAAGCCGTTGACGATCCGCGAATAGGCCGCGCCCATCACCGCATATTGGACGAGGTTCCTTGCGTCCGCCTCGGTGTTTGCGCCGAGGTCGAGCATCACCACGTCATGCGCCTGCAAGGTCGGCATGATCGCGGCGAGCGCGGGGCGATCGATCCCGGGCATCGTGCGCAGCGCCAGCTTGCTCATCGCCATCAGCGCGCCGGTGTTGCCCGCACTGACCGCAGCACCCGCATCGCCGGTCTTCACCGCGTTGACGGCAAGGCCCATCGAGGTGCTCTTGGCGCGGCGGATCGCCTTGCTGGGGAGCTCGTCCCCGCCCACCACGTCCTCGCAATGGAGGATTTCGGAGGCCGCGCGCAGGTTCGGGTGGTTTTCCAGCGCGGCTTCAATGCGCGCCTTATCGCCGACCAGCAAAAACTTGAACTTGTCGTGATCGCGGCGGGCGAGCGCGGCGCCTTCAATCATGACGCGCACGCCTTCATCGCCGCCCATCGCATCAACGGCGATACGCGGGAGGCTCATGGTGCGCTTCTCCGGTTCAATGTACGAGCCAGCGGCAATCAGCCGACAGCGACGACCTGACGCCCGTTATAGTGGCCGCAGTGGCCGCAGATGTTGTGCGGGCGCTTCAGCTCGCCGCAGTTCGAGCATTCGTGGAACGCCTCGACCTTGAGCGCATCGTGCGAGCGACGCATGCCGCGACGGGAAGGCGAAACTTTTCTCTTGGGGACAGCCATGGTCGCACCATTTCCTCAAATAACTGACGTGGCAACGCCCGTTGGATGCGGCGCGCCTGCGATTCTCGAAGGCCGCCCTTACGGCAAGGAGCGCAAGCACACAAGCACGAGACTTGTGCGCTTTCCTTGGCCAGCAGCGGCGGGAAGCGGCGCGCTATAGCGAAAAATTCGTGCGTTGCAAGCAGCCTCGGCGCGGCCTAGCACAGCGCCGCAATTGCGAAGGGATCGCGCCATGATCATGCTGCCCGTCACGCTCGCTGCCGCTGCTGCGGCCGGCGTCCTCAATATCTGGCTCGCGCTGCGGATCAACGCTGCGCGCAGTGCTGCCGGGGTCTATCTTGGCGATGGCGGCGACGAGGCGATCCAGCGCCGGATGCGGGCGCAGGCGAATTATGTCGAATACACCCCCTTCGTGCTCGCGCTGATCGCAGCAATCGAACTGTCGGGCAAGGGCAGCTGGTGGCTGGGCGTGGTCGCGGCGGTCTATTTCGCCGGGCGCATCGGCCACGGCTTCGGGATGGATGGCGGGGCGCTGCTCAAGGGGCGCTTCATTGGCACGGTCATCACGCTGCTGACCCTGCTCGGCCTGTCGGTGGCCGCCGCGCTGATCATGGCCGGCATCCTCTAGGCAGCGACCCGCACCAACTTGCCCGCTCGGTCGGGCAGGTCGGCGGGCAGGCATACGTCCCAGGCGAGCCCTGCCCGCTCGAGCAGGCGGATGAAGGCATAGCCCCAATCACTTTGCCCCTTGTGCAGCCCGATGCGCGCGCTGCCTGGATAGGCGTGGTGATTATTGTGCCACGCCTCGCCCATCGTCAGGAGGCCCGCCCAGGGCACGTCATGCGCCTGCACGCCGGCATCGGCGACCTGCCAGTGCTGGGGCCCGCAGCGATGCGCGAGGTGGCCGACCAGCCAGTGCCCGTGCACAGTCAGCGCCACCCGCACGAACACGCCCCACACCACCAAGGGCCAGCCACCCGCCAGATAGAGCACGCCCGCAACGGGCAGCTGCTGGAGCATCCAGGTGCGCTCCAGCCAGCGCATGAAGGGCGAAGCCTCGAGCGCGCTGACGTCGAAGCGCGGCGGATGGTCGAGATCGAGGCGGCAATGCAGCAGCCAGAAGGCATCGATCAGCATCGGCCGGCGGTTGGCGAGGTAATCATGGCAGTCGCTCTGGCGCTGGCCCCAGTCGCGCAGGTCATGCGCCTTCACGATCCCGATCGGCCCGCTCATCCCCGCTACGGTGCCGCACCAGATCAGGAAGGCGCGCAAGGCGGGAAAGGTGCGGAAGCTGCCGTGGATCAGCAGGCGGTGGAATCCGACCGAGTGGCCCAGCAGCAGCATCGCGCCCGTCAGCCCGATGCCCACGGCGACGGCAGCAGGCGTGGTGAAGAACGGCGCAAGGCCGAGCGCGGCGAGCAGCATGCCGCCATTCCACAGACTCGTCACCGGATCCCAGCGCACCCGCCCATGGACGGCGTCGGCACGGGGGGTTTCGACGATCCAGTTCACCTCGCAACGGTCCCGCGCACCCATCTGCTGCATCGCCTGCTCCTGCCAATCCTGTAGGTAATTAATGCATCGCTTAATTACTCGATAGCACTGGAAAGCATTTAAGCAAGTGCTTATACGCCCCCCCATGCAGAAAGTGTTCGAAGCCCTCGCCTCCACGGTGCGCCGCAAGATTCTTGCCTACCTGTCGGAATCCGAGCTGACCGCGGGACAGATTGCCGAGCGGTTCGAGATCTCGAAGCCCGCCGTCTCGCAGCACCTCGCCGTGCTGGAGAATGCAGGGCTGGTGGCCAGCGAGAAGCGCGGGCAGTTCGTGCATTACCGGCTGGTGCGCGAGAACCTCGCGAACACGCTCAATGGCTATGTGCAGGAAGTCTGCCCGGTCTCGCGCCCGCTCAAGAAGGAGAGCAAGGCGCTGGGCGAGGCGGCGAAGGGCGTGGATCAGGACAAGTAATCCTCTCCCACCGGGAGAGGGGGACCGCGCCGCGCCAGTGGCGGGGTGGAGTGGCGGGTGCGGTTGATCCGAACCATCGGGGGCTTGGAAAGCGGCGCGCGCCCCTCCACCATGCTTCGCATGGTCCCCCTCCCCGGTTCGGGGAGGATCAGCTCAACGCGTAGTCGCTGACAAACGCGTTCGTCTTCCGCTCGCGCCCGAAGGTACTTGTCGGGCCGTGGCCGGGGATGAACACCACGTCCTCGCCAAGCGGCCAGAGGCGCTGGGTGATCGAATCGATCAGGTCCTGATGATTGCCGCGCGGGAAATCGGTGCGGCCGATCGAGCCCTGGAACAGCACGTCGCCGACAATCGCGAAGCGGCTGGGTTCGTGGAAGAACACCACGTGGCCCGGCGTGTGACCGGGGCAGTGGATCACGTCGAGCGTCAACTCGCCGACCGTCACCGTGTCGCCGTGCTGGAGCCAGCGGGTCGGGATGAAGCTCTTGGCCACCATCCCCCAGCGCGGGCCGTCATCATCGAGCTGGTCGATCCAGAAGCGGTCATCCTCGTGCGGGCCTTCGATGGGGAGACCCAGCTCCTCGGCCAGCATCCCGGTCTGCCCGCAATGGTCGAGATGCCCGTGGGTGACGAGCAGCTTTTCCAGCGTAACGCCCGCCTTGGCGACGCTCTCTTTCAGCTTGTCCAGATCCCCGCCCGGATCGACCAGCGCGCCCTTCATGGTGGCGGTGCACCAGATCAGCGAGCAGTTCTGCTGGAGCGGCGTCACCGGAATGATCGCGGCGCGCATGGGGGGCGTAGGCTTGGGAGTGACGGTCATGGGTGAAACCATGGGTTTTGGCATTGCGCCTTGCAAGCCTTCAATTGCACTGGTGCTGACGCAATAACTAGTCCATCATTGAAACCGCTCAACAATCACTGTTGCAGTCGATCAGATGCGCGACGTTGAAGGTCCGCTATTCCCATGCATGAAGATGACACTCCCAAGGGCTACGATGCCTTGATGGAGATCGCGTGCCCCGGCTGGGGCTTTTGTGGTTGCATCAAGAACGACACTAACTTGCACGTGGATATTCTGATCCCGTCCACAGGTCCGGTTAGCGCCGATCAGTTCGTAGAGTGGCTGTTCCTTGCAGATGACATGAACCCCAACAACAACCCCGAGAAATGGGAACGCGCAAAGCAAGCTCTACGTGACGCGTTCATCGAATGCATGGGTGCTGAAGTGGTCGATGCTTCAAGACTGATCTGGAGCAATTGCGAGCCGCGTGAGAGCACCTCCCACAGCAAGTTTCGGGGCAAGATCGATTAAACCCGCCCCCCCTTCCAAACAACCCGCCCGACAATCTCGATCTCATCCGCCGCCACCTCGACCGGCGGGTAGGCGAGGTTCTGCGAGAGCAGCGCGATCCGTCCCGGCCCCGCGCTCGCCACGCGCTTGACCATCAACGTGTCGCCCAGCCGCACCACATGGATGCCGTCACGAAACGCTCGCGGCGCGCGGTCGACGAGGATTTCGTCGCCGTCGTTCAATAGCGGCTCCATCGAATCCCCCTCGACCCGGATCGCGGAGAGCTCGGCGCGGGCGAGGCCCTGTTCCTCCAGCCAGCGGCGCGAGAAGCGGAAGGTGTCGAAGGCGGCTTCCGCGCCCGGCACCCGTCCGGCGCCGGCCGCCGCGCCGAGATCGAGGCGGGGCACTTCGACCCACTCGGCCTCGCCACGCCGCCTAAGGGCCTTCACATAGGAATTTTCCTGTGTTTCGCGCAATTCGGCCTCGCTCACCCCGAGAAACCGGGCGAGCGTGGCGCGGTCCTGCTCCTCCAACTTGCGGGGCGAGCCTTTGCGAATGAATTGCTGGAGATAGGACGGATTACGCCCGAGCAACTCGGATAGTGCCGCCAGGCTAACCCCCCTCTCCTGCGACAGGGCGAGCAGTCGCGCACGAGGGCCGTCGGGGATTTCACGGGGGTTTTGGGCGATCTCGGACATGAAATCATCCTACACGAAGGATTTTTCCTAGACAAGTAGGAAATGTAGTGAAACAAATCAGGAACATCGGGCGAATCGCTCGATGCGAATCGCCCAGACCAGCAATTTGAGGGACGCAAAACCATGCTGCTTCGGACCGTCGAAACCTTCCTGCGGACGCACAATCTGCCCGCCACCAAATTCGGGCGGCTCGCCGTCCGCGATCCGCGCTTCGTGCTCGACCTGCGCATGGGCCGCACCCCGCGCCGCGAGACCGAGATGCGCACCCGTGCCTGGATGCAGGGCTATGCCGCAGGCGCCGCCGACATGGATTGCGCCAAGCCGGGGGAGATGGCGTGATGCTCACAGAATCCCTGCGCGATCCCTTCGCCCACCTCACCGCCGACTTTGACCAGATCGAGGTCAAGTCCGCCCCCCTCCCCGTCAGCGCGCCAGCTGCCCTGCGCCCGCGCCGCACGCTCGCCGACCGGGTGCGCGCCTGCCTGATGGACATCACCAGCGGCGCAGGCACGGTGCTCGGCCATGAGGAGAAGGCCTGGGCCTCGATCACCTTTGCCGGCACGCGGCACGAGGTGGTGCTCGAATTCTGCGGCGCCGAAGCGGTCGCGGCCGGAGAGGAACTGATCGAGCGCCTGCCCGACCACGAATTCACCATCCCCCGCCAGCTGGTCGCCGATGCGACGATCACCAAGGTCGACCACCGCTTCGGCGCGATGGAGCGGCTGGAGGTGACGGCGGTGCTGCTGCTGCTGGAGGAGGGTTGACCCCCTCCCCAAGATCAACTTCTGATCACGATCATCTTCTCGATCGTCATCTCGTGGCAGGTGTAGGGAATGCCCCCTACCCCATGCCCCGAGCTACGCAGCCCCGCGAACGGCATCCAGTCGGTGCGGAAAGCGGTGTGGTCATTCACCATCACTGCTGAGGCATCGATGTTGCGATAGGTGTGCATCGCGCTGGCCAGATCATTGGTGAAGATCGCCGCCTGAAACGCGACGTCCAGGGAATTGGCCTGCGCAATCGCGGCGTCGACATCGGTATAGGCATAGACGCAGACCGCCGGGCCGAAGACTTCATTGCGCGAGATGGTCGCATCAACCGACGGGTTGAGCAGCACGGTCGGCGCGTAGGTGGTATCGGATAGCCGTTCCCCGCCGCACAGGAGCTGCGCGCCGCCGCTCACCGCTTCGTCGATCCACTTGCTGACCCGGTCCACCTCCTTGGGGCGGATCAGCGGGCCGCATTCGGTGTCTTCGTGGATCGCGTTGCCGACCTTGAGGGCGCTCGCCGCTGCCGCCATGCGCGCAGCGAGTTCATCGACGATGGATGCATGGGCGAACACCCGCTGCACCGACACGCAGACCTGCCCCGAATGGTAGAAGCCGCCCTTCACGATTGACGGCACCGCCAGATCGAGATTGGCGCTGGGATCGACGATCACTGGCGCAACCCCGCCATGCTCCAGCGCGCAGCGTGCGCCGGGCGCGAGCTTCGAGCGCAGCGACCATCCCACCCCGGCCGACCCGATGAAGCTGAAGAACGCCACCCGCGGATCGCTCACCATCCGTTCGGACACATCGCGCGGCGGCTGCACCGCCTGTGCCCAATCGGGCTCGAGCCCCGCTTCGTGCAGGATCGCGATGAATTCGAAACACGACAGCGGCGTATCGGCCGAGGGCTTGACGATCACCGGGCAGCCGGTGGCCACGGCGGGCGCGACCTGATGGACGATCAGGTTGAGCGGGTGGTTGAAGGCCGATACCGCCACCACGACGCCAATCGGCTCGCGCGTGGTCCAGGCCAGCCGCCCGTCCCCTGCCGCCGTCAGCCCCATCGGGATCTCGGTGCCCCTCAGCGAGCCGATCTCGTGGATGCACAGCTCCATCCCGTTGATCGCACGGTCAACCTCGACCCGGGCATCGATCAGCGGCTTGCCCCCTTCGTTGGCGATCTGGAAGGCGAGATGATCGCGCCGTTCCTTCATGATCCCCATCGCCCGGTGGAGGATCGCCGCGCGCTGATGCGGCTTCTTCCACTGCGAACGGTCGCGGGCGAGCGCATGGGCCCGCGCCAGCGCGCCGTCGACCGCGTCCCAATCATGCGTGGGAACGCTGCCGATCGTTGCGAGGTCGAACGGATTGACCACTTCATGCATGGCAAAAACTCCCAGCGGCCAGCGTGATCAAAGTTCCTTGCTCAATCGCTTGATGTCGATGTTCAGGATCTGGTCGTTCTCGGTGTAATCCACCGGGCAATCGATCAGGTGCACGCCGGGCGTATCGCGGCAATGGCTAAGCAGTTCGCGCAGGTGATCGGAGGAGGTCACCCGGTGCCCCGTCGCACCATAACTTTCGGCATATTGCACGAAATCGGGGTTGCCATAGGTCAGGCCGAAATCGGTGAAGCCCATGTTCGCCTGCTTCCAGCGGATCATCCCGTAAGCATCGTCGCGCAGGATCAGCACGGTGAGATTGAGGCCGAGGCGCACCGCGGTCTCCATCTCCTGGCTGTTCATCATGAACCCGCCATCGCCGCAGATCGCCATCACCTTGCGGTCGGGATAGAGCATCGCGCTCATCATCGCGCTCGGCAGGCCTGCGCCCATCGTCGCCAGCGCATTGTCGAGCAGCACGGTGTTGGGGAGGTAGGCGGTATATCCGCGCGCGAACCAGATCTTGTAGACCCCGTTATCGAGGCAGATGATCCCGTCATGCGGCATCGCGTCGCGGACCTGCTGGACGAGATGCGGCGGGAAGATCGGGAAGCGGGTGTCGGCGGCGAGCTTGCCGGTGTGCTCCATCTCGGCCTTGTGGAAGGCGAGCATGTGGGCAAAATCCCAGCTGCGGTTGGGGCTGATGTCTTCCTTGATCTGCCAGATCGCGTTGGCGATATCGCCGATCACTTCGATCTGCGGGAAATAGACCGGATCGACCTCGGCCGTGCGGGTCGATACGTGGATCACGGTGACGCCATTGTCCTTCATGAAGAAGGGCGGCTTTTCGATCACGTCGTGGCCGACATTGATGATGCAGTCTGACGCTTCGACCGCGCGGTGGACGAAGTCTCCGGCTGACAGCGCCGCGCAGCCGAGGAACTTCGGATGCCGCTCGTCGATCACGCCCTTGCCCATCTGGGTGGTGAGGAAGGGGATGCCGGTCTTCTCGACCAGCTGTTCGAGCATGCGTCCGCACATCTTGCGGTTGGCGCCCGCGCCGATCACGAGCACCGGGTTCTTGGCCTTCTCGATCGCCTGCACCGCCGCGCGCACCGCCTTGGGCTCGGCCGAGGGACGCCGCGCGATGCTCTTGGGCAGCGGCTTCCAGTCGGTAGTGGGTTCTTCGGCAATATCCTCGGGCAGCTCGATCAGGGTCGCGCCGGGCTTTTCCTCCTCGGCAAGGCGATAGGCCTCGCGCACGCGGCTGGGGATGTTGTCGCCCGCCGCAATCTGGATCGCATATTTGGTGATCGGCTTCATCAGCGAGACGATATCGACGATCTGGAAGCGGCCCTGCTTCGATTTCTTGATCGGCTTCTGCCCGGTGATCATCAGCACCGGCATCCCGCCCAGCTGCGCATAGGCTGCCGAGGTCACGAAATTGGTCGCCCCCGGGCCCAATGTGGCGACGCACACGCCGGTCTTGCCGGTGTGGCGGCCATAGGTCGCGGCCATGAAGCCGGCGCCCTGTTCGTGGCGGGTGAGGATCAGCTTGATCTGCTTGGACCGGCTGAGCGAATCGAGGAAATCGAGGTTTTCCTCCCCCGGAACGCCGAAGATATACTCGCAGCCTTCGGCCTCGAGACATTCGACAAAGACGTCCGATGCCTTCTTGGTGTCGCTCATGTGTTCCCCCCTGTTTGCACAGCCCCCCGGCTGTCACGCGCGCGATGCCCCCCCTCGGGCGATAGCGCGCGCGTGTGACCGCCCCGTGATGGGCGGTTTGCGGGGCCAAGTATTGCAGAAAAGCGCCAGATCGCCAGCGCGATTCTCGCGGGCGCTGCGCGGCTCAGTAGCCCAGTCGCGGGTCGAACACCGGGGCGACCGGCTCCCCGCGCAGGTAACGTGCGAGATTGTCGAGGAAACGGTCGGCGCTGCGGACGAACATCTTGTCTTGCGCCCGGCCCGAGAGGTGCATCGAGACATGCGCGCTGGGCAGGGTCCACAGCACATCGTCCGCAGGCAGCGGCTCGGGCGTGGTGACATCGAGGAAGGCGCCGCCGATCGCCTTGGCCTGCAATGCCGCCACCAGCGCCGGCTGGTCGATCACCGCCCCGCGCGCGATGTTGACGATGACGCAGTCCGATTTCATCGCGGCAAGCTCGGCCGCGCCGATCATCGCGTCGGTTTCGGGCGTGGCGGGCACGGCGAGGATCACCCAGTCGAAGGTGCCGAGTTGCGCGCGCCATTCGTCCGGCCCGAGGATGCCCTCGCCCGCGCTGCGGCGTACGACCGTGACATCGACATCGAAGGCTTCAAGCCGCGGCTTGATCAGTTTCCCGATCGCGCCATAGCCGAGCAGCAGCGCCTTCGAGCCCGCCAGCTCGCGCTTGCCCGGGCTGTCGAACAGCCACTCATGCCGGTCCTGCGCGCGCACCACCTCGCGGTAGCCCTTGGCGATGGTGAGCATCCCCATCACCACATATTCGGCGATGGTGATGGCATTGATCCCTGCCCCGTTGGTGACGGTAATCCCGCGCTCGATCAGCACGTCCATCGGCAGGAAATCTAACCCTGCATAGATCGAATTGAGCCACTTGAGCTTCTTGGCAGCGACCAGCGTTGCTGCCATCGCCTCCTTGTCGTTCATGTCGAACCAGCCGATCTCGGCATCGGCGACCGCCTCGATCGCCTCTTCGGCGGACATGAACCAGCGCACGTCGAGGCCCTCGGGCAAGCGGGGTTCGAGCATAGGGCGGATCAGGCCGGAGATGGCTAGGATGGTCATGACAATTCCCTGTTCCCCGCCCCGGACTTGACCCGGGGCCCAGCTTCTTGTGCCGCTGACGTGAAGGCAGCGGGGTCCCGGGTCAAGCCCGGGACGGGGAGTGCGTTATCCGAGCTTCCACTCCCACCCAAGCGGATCGCCGTCCATCACCTCGACGCCAGCCGCGCCGAGTTCGTCGCGGATCGCGTCCGAGGCGGCGAAGTCCTTGGCGGCGCGCGCCTCCTTGCGGCGGGCGAGCGCGACTTCGATTTCGGCTTCGGTGAGGCCCGCGGCCTTGGGGCGGATGCGCAGGTCGGCGCGGCGCACCTTAAGCAAATCAAGTCCAAGAACCTGATCGATAGTGGCGATGAGGTGCCAGCGCATTGGGTGCGAAATGAACTTGTCGCCCAGCACTTCTTCGAGAAGCGGAAGGCACTTTGCCGTATTCAGGTCGTCAGAAATTGCCTCGTCAAAATCTCGCAATACGCCAGTTTCGTCGGCTTCCGACCATTGCTCACGGGGTATGGGCAAAAATACAGATGTTGGTTCGACCGGCTCGCCAGCCTCCTCAAATTGTCGGGAGAGCTGAACGGCAACGGCTTTATACATCCGCTTCAATCGCGTCAGCGCAGCCCCCAGCCCCTCCCAAGAGAACTCCAGCTCGCTGCGATAATGCGCCTGCAAGCACATCAGCCGGTAGGCGAGCGGGTGGTAGCCCCGATCGACCAGCAATTGCAGCCGCAGGAACTCGCCCGAGGATTTCGACATCTTCCCCGAGCGTTCCACCAGAAAATTGTTGTGCATCCAGATCTTCGCGCCCGAATTCCTCGGATCATCGAGCCCATTCGTGCAGCAAAACGCCTGGTTCTGCGCGATTTCATTCGGGTGGTGGATCTCGCGGTGGTCGATCCCGCCGGTGTGGATATCGAAGGGAAAGCCGAGCAGCGCCTCGCCCATCACCGAGCATTCGAGATGCCACCCCGGCGCGCCGCGGCCCCAGGGCGAGTCCCATTCCATCTGGCGGGTCTCACCGGCGGGCGTGCGGCGCCAGATCGCGAAATCGGCAGCGTTGCGCTTGCCCTCGACGCTCTCGATCCGGCCTTCACCGTCCTCGGTGACTGCGCGCGCCAGCCGTCCGTAATCGGCGACGGTCGAGACATCGAAATAGAGCCCGCTCTCCAACTCGTAGCAGTGCTTGTCGGCGATTCCCTTGCCCCACGCGATCATCGCGTCGACATATTCGGTCGCGCGCGGGTGCTGCTTGGGCTGGACGTTGAGGCGCGCGAGATCAGCCTCGAAATCCGCCTGATAGAAGCGCGCGATGTCCCACGCGCTCTTGCCCTCGCGCGCGGCCATCTTCTCCATCTTGTCCTCGCCTTCGTCAGCGTCCGAGGTGAGGTGGCCGACATCGGTAATGTTGACGACGTGGGTGAGCTTGTAGCCCTTCCACTGGAGCGTGCGCCCCAGCGTATCGGCGAACACGTAAGCGCGCATGTTGCCGATATGCTGGTAGTTGTAGACCGTCGGCCCGCAGGAATAGACGCGCGCCTCGCCCGGGTGGACGGGCTCGAACACCTCGAGTGAACGGGTGAGCGAGTTGAACAGTTTCAGAGGCGCGTCGGTCATGGCCGGGGCCTTTGCCCCAATCCCTTACCCTCGCGCAAGCCGCCTCACTCGAAGCCGATGAACTTCACATGCTCTTCCAGCGGCACGCGCTCGCGCTCGAAGTTGTTCACCGGGGACTCCGGATCGCGATAGCCGATCGCCATGCCGCAGAAGAACATGTAGCGTTCGTGATCGAGGCCGAGGAATTCGCGGATCGTGGTCGCGAAGATTGCCATGTACTCCTGGAAGCAGGAGTCGAGCCCCTCCTCGCGCAGCAGCAGGGCAACGGTCTGGAGCCACATGCCGACATCGGACCACTGCGGCTCTTTCATCAGGCGCGGGAAATAGACGAACAGCACCGCGGGCGCATCGAAGCTGGTGGTGTTGCGGCCCATCGCCGCCATGCGCCCCGCGCCGTCGTCCCGTGCAATGCCCATCGCGCCGAACATCCCCGCCGAGACCGCATCGAGGCGCTTCTTGTAGGCTTCTTCGGTGCCGGGCGCGGCCCAGTCATATTCGGCCGCCTTCGGCCCCTCGGCCATCATCTTGGCCTGCAAATCCTTGAGCGGCTGGCCGGTGACAATGCTCGCTTCCCACGGCTGGTAATTGCATCCCGACGCCGCCCAGCGCGCCTTGTCCATCACACGCGAGAGCGTTTCCAGATCGACCGGCTTGTCGAGAAAGGCGCGGATCGAGCGGCGGGTAGTGACGGCTTCGGTGACGTTCATGGACGGGTCTTTCGCTGCGATTGGGTCATGCCCTTGCGCCTGTCCGGCACAAGCAAACGGGCCGCAAGCGACATAATCGCTAGCGGCCCCTGCTCAGGCTAGGGTCAGGACCTATTAACCGCACCTTCGAGGTTTGAGTCAAAAGGGCCCAGCGCGAGGAGGTGAGGTGCAGGAATATGTCGATATTTCAAACCGAACCGACGTGGCGATGGGCCCTTTTGGCCAAATCCCTGCGGGACGGCGGAATGGCATCCATCTCGGCCCGCCCCGCGCTTGGAAAGGCAACCAGCCTTCCCGGCGCGCGAAACGGCCCGATCTGTTCGCCATTCCGCCGCCTCGAAGGCGCGGTTGATAGGTCCTGACCCTAGAACGGCGATCAGCCGGGATAATTGGCCTGGCGCACCGCGTCCGACATATCCTCGGCGTCCACCAGCTTGGGGTTCTTGTGCTTTGCCCGGAACTCCTTTTCGGTGCTCGGGCCGATGTCGGCGCGGCCCGACAGGAAGCCGGTCTTGATCTTGCAGCGCACGAACTGGGTCTCGCCTTCCTCGATCTCGAGGGTCAGGGCGTCCTTGGTCTCGAGCGACTTGACGGTGAAGCTGCGCGGGCCGGGATCGGAAACGAGAACGAAATACTTGCCCGCGCCGAGCGAGGACAGCTTGTCCTCGGCACCGACGTCGAACACCGCACAGCCGAGCGCAGCGCCGCTGATGCCGCCGGTACGGTAGAACAGGATCTGGCCCTTGCCCGGCGGCGGGGTCGGAATCTTGAATTCGCCCTCGGCCATTTCCTCGGCCATCGCGGCGGGCGCGGCGGCGATCAGCGCAACCGGCGCGGCAGCGGCGATCATGGCGGCAGCAAGCAGTTTCTTCACGGTAGTTCCTCCCTGTTTTCGACTTGGGGTTCGGGCGTTCCGGCAGGCGCGGTCTCGGCCTGCGCGGGACGCTCGAAAAGCTCGTCATTGCGGGTCTTGGCGTTGGCGATGGTGCCCGGCACGACATTGGTGTTGCCGCCGCCGATGAAGAACCCGATCGGGCCGGCGACCGCAGTGGTGATGTTGGACACTCCGGTGTTGTCCTGCCCCTTGCCGAGCGAAGCCTCGCCTGCCTCGACGAAGCGGAAGCTGCGCAATTCGATCCGGCGTCCGTTATGCTCGAGATAGCGCGCGGCCAGCACCAGCTCGCCAGCGGCACCGGCAAGACCCGCCTTCTTGGCATGGACGACCTCGCCCTGGCCGGTGATCCCGGCAGGCAGGACTTCCACCCCATCGACCAACACGGCGTTCACCAGCCGGATCGGAAAAGTCTCGCCGGTCTGGCTGATCTTGGAGCCGAGCTCCTTGTCGATCGCGATGACCAGCGGGGTCGTTTTGGGAAGCAGGAGGCCCGCAGGCGCCGGGGCCTCGGCAACGGTCTCGGCAGCGGGCGTGGGCGCCTCTGCAACGGCCTCGGCAACAACAGGCCCCGGCTCCGCAGCGACAACGGCAGGCTGCAAAAGCAGCACGAACAGCGATGAAATCAAGCGGACCGACCCCTCAACTGGCTTGAGCACCATGAATTCAAGAAGCGAACCGCAGGGTCAACCTGTTTTCAAGCGGGCGCAAGCGAATCGAGCGGAGTGTTGCCGCAAAAACTCACCGCTTCTTCACGCCCTTCTCATCCTCGAACAGCTCCGCCAGTTGCTCCATGATCGTGCCGCCAAGCTGCTCCACGTCCATGATCGTCACCGCGCGCCGATAATAGCGCGTCACATCGTGGCCGATGCCAATCGCCACCAGCTGGACGGGCGAGACCTTCTCGATCCACTCGATCACAGAACGCAGGTGCGCCTCAAGATACCCCGCCGAATTCACGCTCAGCGTCGAATCGTCAACCGGCGCGCCGTCCGAGATCACCATCAGGATGCGGCGTTCCTCGGGGCGATACAGCAACCGGCTGTGCGCCCAGATCAGCGCCTCGCCGTCGATGTTTTCCTTGAGCAGCCCCTCGCGCATCATCAGCCCGAGATTGCGGCGCGCGCGGCGCCACGGTTCGTCGGCCTGCTTGTAGATGATGTGGCGAAGATCGTTGAGGCGCCCCGGGTTCTGCGGCTTGCCATCGGCGAGCCAGGCTTCGCGCGACTGTCCGCCCTTCCACGCGCGGGTGGTGAAGCCGAGAATCTCGGTCTTGACCCCGCAGCGTTCGAGCGTGCGCGCCAGAATGTCGGCGCTGATTGCGGCGATGCTGATCGGCCGCCCGCGCATCGAGCCGGAATTGTCGATCAGCAGGGTGACGATCGTGTCCTTGAACTCGACGTCACGTTCGACCTTGTAGCTCAAGGCCGTGCCGGGCGAGATGATCACGCGGGCAAGGCGCGCGGCATCCAGCACGCCCTCTTCCTGATCGAAATCCCAGCTGCGGTTCTGCTGCGCCATCAAGCGGCGTTGCAAGCGGTTGGCCAGCCGCGTCACCACGCCCTGCAAGCCGGTCAGCTGGCTGTCGAGATAGGCGCGCAGCCGGTCGAGTTCCTCGGCATCGCACAGATCGGGCGCGGCGACTTCCTCGTCGAAGCGGGTGGTGAAGGCCTTGTAGTCCACGCTGGCCGGAACCTCGGCCTGCGGGCGGTTGGGGCGCACGGGGGCATTGGCGGCGTCGCTGTCGTCGGAGGGTTCGCCCTCGGCCATGTCGCTGTCGGTCTGGGTGTCGGAGGACTGCTCCCCCTCGCCCTCGCCCTCGGCCATGTCGCCGGCCATCTCCGCGCCTTGCGGATCGCCCTCGCCCTGGTTGTCGTCCTCGCCCTCGTTCTCGTCGTCGGGGCCGTCGTCATCGTCGGCCTCGTCCGAATCGCTTTCGTCGGGGGCTTCGGTGGGCCGGGTGAGGTCGAGCTCGCGCAGCATGTCGAGCGCGAGCTTCTGGAAGGCCTCCTGATCGCCGATCTTCTCCGCGAGGCCCGCGAAATCGCCGCCGACCTTCTCCTCAAGGAAATCTCGCACCAGCTCGATCCCGCCCTGTGCCTTGGTGGGGATGGCTTCGCCCGTCAGCGCCTCGCGCACCAGCAGGGCGAGTGCGGTCTGCAAGGGAACCTCGGCAGAGTTCTGCGCGCGCACGATCTTGTCGCCCGCAGTGCGCAGCTCGGTCGCGGCGTCGAGATTGGCGCGGATGCCGCCGAAGCGGTTGGCACCCAAGGCCTCGTAACGCACCTGCTCGATCGCGTCATAGCAGGCGCGCGCGATGGGTTCGGGCGGCGCGGATCTGGCGTGGAGGCCCGCATCATGGTGGCGCAGTTTCAGCGCAAACGAGTCGGCAAAGCCGCGCGCCTCGCGCACCTGCTCGGCGGGCAGATCGCGGCCCGGCAGCGGCACGCGGAAACGGTTGCCGGCCGCGCCGGGCACATCGGCGCTCCACGCGACCTCAACTTCGGCATCGCGCGCAATCGCCCGCGATGCGCCAGTGAGCGCCTGCTTGAACAGATCGAGCGGAGACTGGTCGGCCATCGCGCTTAGAGGATCGACTGACCCGTCTTGGCCCAGTCGGCCATGAAGCCCTCGATCCCCTTGTCGGTGAGCACGTGCTTGAACAGGTCGTGGATCACCTTGGGCGGCGCGGTCATCACGTCGGCGCCGATCTTGGCGGCTTGCAGCACGTGCATGGTGTGGCGCACGCTCGCAACCAGGATCTCGGTGGCGAAGTTGTAGTTGTCGTAGATCAGGCGGATGTCCTCGATCAGGTCCATCCCGTCAAAGCCGTTGTCATCGTGCCGCCCAACGAAGGGCGAGATGAAGCTCGCGCCCGCCTTCGCCGCCAGCAGCGCCTGATTGGCCGAAAAGCACAGCGTCACATTGACCATCGTGCCTTCCGAAGAGAGCGCCTTGCAGGTCTTGAGGCCATCGACCGTCAGCGGCACCTTGATGCAGACATTGTCGGCAATCTTGCGCAGCACTTCGGCCTCTTGCATCATCGTCGCGTGATCCAGCGCGACCACTTCGGCGCTGACCGGGCCATCGACGATAGCGCAGATTTCGGCGGTGACTTCCTTGAAATCGCGCCCCGACTTGGCGATCAGCGAGGGGTTGGTGGTCACCCCGTCGAGCAGGCCCGTGGCCGCCAGATCGCGGATCGCCTCGATTTCGGCGGTGTCGACGAAGAATTTCATGAAGGTCACTCCGGCAAAATTGCGATAGTCAGCGCGGGGGCGCGGGCCTAGGGGGCGAGCATGACTCGGGCCCCCTTGCGAATTGCGACGCTGCTTGCCGCCCTCGCGTGCGCTTGGCAACCGTCCAAAGCGTGGGCGCAGGACGAAGACGTGCAATTGTGGCAGTTCTTCAACCTCACCGGCGATCTCGATACGGACACACGGCTCACCGTCGACGTCACCCAGCGTTGGCGCGCCGAGGCGCGGGGCGATGAACAGCAGACCTTGCGCGTCACCATCGAGCAGACCGTGGCCGATGGCGTTCGCATCGGCGGCGGGGCTGCGGTGTTCGAGGCGGGCGGCGTGACCGAGCTCAGGCCGCACCAGCAGGTCGTGCTGACCCAAGGCCGCTTCGAGTTCCGCACCCGGCTGGAGGAGCGTTTCTTCGACGGCGCAGACCAGGTCGAGCTGCGGCTGCGCCAGCGCGTCCAGTACAACCAGCCGCTCGGGGACGATTGGCGCGCAAGCGTCGGCGGCGAGTGGCTCGGGTTGCTGCAGGGACGCAATGACGGGCAAGGCGCCTCGACCGAACAATGGCGCGCGCAGGCAGGTGTCGCCTACCGGATCAGCAAGCGGCTGGAGGTCGGCGCGAATTACTGGCTGCTGGTGTTCCCGCGCGCAGGTCAGCCCGCGCGGACAACCCACGTGCCGCAGACGGTACTCACCTACCGCTTCTAGATTCGCGCGCCGAGCCCGAACACGCCGATCAGCACCGGATCGCGGGTGCTTTCCGGATTGGCGCGGATCGCGGCTTCCTCGCGGCCGATCTCGCCCCAGATGGCATCGTCGATCTGGCGGCCGAAGCGGTCGGCAACGCCCGCGACATCAACGCCCGTCACCGCAGAGAGCGCCTGACCCAGCAGCGGATCGCGGCTGAGGCGCAGCGCCTCGCCCAGCTCGGGCACGACCGCATCGAGCAGCGCCGTGCCGAGCTCCTGCCTGAGGTAAAGGCTCGCCGCATCCGGCCCCCCGCGCACCAGTGCGAGCGCGTTGTCGAAGCCGATCACCCGGACCGCGTCGGTCACCACCGGCGCAGCGCGGAAGCTCGCGTCGATCGCGAAAGTGGCGAAGCGCTCCTCCAGCCGGTCCTTGAACAATTGCGACGTGAGGATGCGCGAGAGCACATCGCCGCGCGTGCCCAGCACCGTGTCGAGCCCGAGGCGCGCGACCTGCTCGTCCCAGAAGCCGCCGGGCGCGGTGAGCCGCGCGAAGGCGTTTTCCGAGGCCAGCAGCAGCAGGCGGCGCACCGCTTCCACAAGGCTGAACCCGCCGCCGGTGCTGGCGCATCCGGGGAGCAGCAGCAACGTGCCCGCACCTGCGGCGCCCGCCAGCAGGCTGCGACGCGTCGTGAGGCGGTTCGTGACAATTGCGGTCATTGGTCGGGTCTCCAAGCTTGCCCTTGGGCTATGCCGCTCGCCATATAGCGCCAAGATGAACCGCGTTCGCCTCCTAGTTTTGAATGCCGCGCTCGGCCCGCTCGATTACCGGTTGCCTGATGGGGTGAGGGCGCCTGCCGGGACGGTGGTGATGGCCCCATTGGGCCCGCGCAAGGTGATGGGGATCGTGTGGGACGAAGGGCGTCTGCCGGGCGAGGAAATCGCCTTTGAACGCCTGCGCCCGATTCTCGAGGTGCTGCCTGTGCCGCCCCTGCCCGCGCCTCTGCGGCGGCTGATCGAGTGGACCGCGGACTATTACTGCGCCCCGCTCGCCAGCGTCGCGCGGATGGCGCTGGCGAGCGGTGGGGCGCTCGGCGGGCCGGCGACGATGACCGAATACCGGCTGACGGGGGCGGAAGGCTCGGGACGACTGACCGCGCAGCGCAAGGCGGCGCTGGAAAGGCTGGCGGGCGAGCAGGGCACGATGCGCGAACTTGCCGCGCTGGCGGCCGTCTCGGAAGGCGTGCTGCGCGGCATGGCGGGCGCGGGGCTTCTCGGGCCGGTCACCGTCAACATCGACCGGCCCTACCCGCCCGCCGATCCCGGCTTCCACCAGCCCGATCTGTCCGAGGCGCAAGGCACGGTCGCGGGCACGCTGGTTGACGCTGTCCGCGCTCGGGCCTTCGCGCCCTTCCTACTCGACGGGGTGACCGGATCGGGCAAGACCGAGACCTATTTCGAACCCGTCGCCGAGGCGATCCGGCAAGGGCGACAGGTGCTGGTGCTGCTCCCCGAAATCGCGCTGACCGAGAATTTCCTCGCCCGCTTCGAGGCGCGGTTCGGGGCCAAGCCGGTCCTGTGGCATTCCTCGCTCAAATCGACCGAACGGCGCCGTGCGTGGCGGGCCATCGCGGAGGGCACCGCGCAGGTCGTGGTCGGCGCGCGCTCGGCGCTGTTTCTGCCCTATGGAAAGCTCGGCCTCATCGTCGTCGACGAGGCGCACGAGATCAGCTTCAAGCAGGATGACGGAGTGCGCTACAACGCCCGCGACGTCGCCGTGATGCGCGCGCGCTTCGAAGGGCTGCCGGTAATCCTCGCCAGCGCCACGCCCGCGCTCGAGAGCCTGCACATGGCCGAGATCGGGGTCTATACGAAGCTCGATCTGCCCGCGCGTTTCGGCGGGGCGAGCTTGCCGACGGTGCGCCTCATCAACCTCATCGAGGAGAAGCCTGGGAGCCAGCGCTGGCTCGCCGGGCCGCTGATCGATGCCCTGCGACACCGCCTGGACAAGGGCGAGCAATCCCTCCTGTTCCTCAACCGCCGCGGCTATGCCCCCCTGACCCTGTGCCGCAATTGCGGGCACCGCTTCAAGTGCCCGAGTTGCAGCGCCTGGCTGGTCGAACACCGCCTGTCGGCCCGCCTTGCCTGCCACCATTGCGGCTTCGAGACGCGCGTGCCCGACGCCTGCCCCGAATGCGGCGAGAGCGATTGCCTCGTCGCGTGCGGGCCGGGTGTGGAACGGATCGCGGCGGAGGTCGGCGAACTGTTTCCCGAGGCGCGCCTGGCGGTGGCGACCAGCGACACGCTCAACACCCCCGACCGCGCCGCCGCCTTCATCGCGCAGGCCGAAGGCAAGGCGATCGACATCATTATCGGCACGCAGCTCGTCACCAAGGGCTTCCATTTCCCCGACCTGACGCTGGTGGGGGTGGTCGATGCCGACCTTGGCCTTGAAGGCGGAGATCTGCGCGCAGGCGAGCGCACCTTCTCGCAGATCGCGCAGGTCGCCGGGCGCGCGGGGCGCGGCGCGAAGCCGGGCGAGGTGCTGATCCAGACCCGCCACCCCGACGCCCTCGTGATCGCCGCCCTCGCCAACGGCGATCGCGACGCCTTCTACGCCGCCGAAACCCAAGGCCGCCGCGATGCGGGCGCCCCGCCTTTCGGGCGCTGGGCAGCGATTATCCTGTCCTCGGAGGACGAAAAGGAAGCGCGCGAGGCGGCAGCGCGGCTGGGCGATGTCCGCCCGCGCCATGCCGACGTCCAGATCCTCGGCCCCGCGCCTGCCCCCCTGTCGCTGCTGCGCGGGCGCTTTCGCTACCGCTTTCTCTTGAACGCGCGGCGCAGCGCGAACTTGCAGGCGATGCTGAGGGACTGGATCGGCAGCGTCCATTTCGCGCCGGGGGTGCGGGTCGGGATCGATATCGACCCCTACTCCTTCGTCTGACGAAACCAAAAGCGGGCGCGGGGCGTATCCCTCCGCATGACCCGTCCCGTTCTCGTGCCGATCCTCGGCGACCAGCTGTCGCGCAACCTGTCCAGCCTCGAAGGCCTCTCCCCGGCAAGCACCGTCGTGTTGATGATGGAGGTGTGGGACGAGGCGACCTATGTGAAGCACCACAAGCAGAAGATCGTGCTCATTTTTTCGGCAATGCGCCACTTTGCTGAGGAGCTCCGGGCGCAGGGCTGGCAGGTCGATTACGTCCGCCTCGACGACCCTGCCAACACCGGCAGCTTCACCGGCGAGGTCGCCCGCGCGGTGGAGCGCCATGCGCCGTCCGAAATCCGCGTCACTGAAAGCGGCGAGTGGCGCGTGCACGAGGCCATGCTCGAATGGGAGGGCCGCTTCCCCTGCCCCGTCTCGATCCTCCCCGACACGCGCTTCATCGCCACCCATGCCGAATTCCGCGCCTTCGCCGATGGCCGCAAGCACCTCACCATGGAATATTTCTACCGCGAGATGCGGCGCAAGACCGGCCTTCTGATGGAGGGCGACAAGCCGGTCGGCGGCGTCTGGAATCTCGACAGCGAAAACCGCGAACCGCCCAAAGAGGGCCTGAGAGCACCCCCCACCCCCAAATTCGCCCCCGATGCGATCACGCAGGAGGTCATCGCCCTCGTCGGCCAACGCTTTGCCGACCACTTCGGCGATCTCGAACCCTTCGGCTGGCCGGTGACCCGCGCCGAGGCCCTCGAAGCCGCCGAGGCCTTCTTCGCGCGCAGGCTCAGCCTGTTCGGCCCCTACCAGGACGCAATGGTCCACGGGGAGGACGATCTCTACCACTCGATGCTGTCGACCAGCCTCAATATCGGGCTGCTGGGTCCGCTCGAATTGTGCCGCGCGGCCGAGGCTGCCTACAAATCAGGCAGGGCTCCGCTCAATTCCGTAGAGGGCTTCATCCGCCAGATCATCGGGTGGCGCGAATATGTGCGCGGGTTCTACTGGCACCAGATGCCGGGGCTCGCCGATGCCAACGAATTGGGCGCGCACCGGCCGCTCCCCGAGTTCTTCTGGACCGGCGCAACCGACATGCGCTGCCTGTCAGACTGCATCCGCACCACGCGGGAGGACGCCCACGCGCACCACATCCAGCGGCTGATGGTGCTCGGCAATTTCTGCCTGATCGCGGGGATCGACCCGCGCGCGGTCGCCGACTGGTATCTCGCGGTCTATGCCGACGCCTTCGAATGGGTCGAGCTGCCCAATGTGGCCGGCATGGTGCTCTATGCCGACGGCGGCAGGCTGGCGACCAAGCCCTATGCGGCGAGCGGCAATTACATCAACAAGATGTCCGATTACTGCAAGGGCTGCCGCTACAAGGTCGCAGAGAAGACCGGGCCCAAGGCATGCCCCTTCAACCCGCTCTACTGGCACTTCATGGAGAAGAACCGCGACCGGCTGGAAAGCAACCACCGCATCGGGCGGATCTATGCCACGTGGGACAAGATGGGCGAGGCCAGGCAGCGGGAATATCTGGACACGGCAGAAAAGTTCCTCGACTCTCTGGTGCCCGCGAGCAAAGGCTGGGCGCGCACCTGAGGGGAGAGAGCCGACAATGCTGACCATCCACCACCTGCGCCTGTCGCAATCCGAACGCATCGTCTGGCTCGCCGAGGAGCTGGGGATCGAATACGACCTCAAGCTCTACAACCGCCGCACCGACAACCGCCTGGCGCCCGACGAATACAAGGCGCTCCACCCGATGGGCATTGCCCCGGTGATCACCGATGGCGACTTCGTGCTTGGCGAAAGCGGCGCGATCATGGACTACATCGTGGCGAAATACGCCCCCGGCACGCCGCTGGTGCCGGGCGCCGATCACCCCGACTTTGCCGACCACCTGTTCTACTACCACTGGGCCAACGCGACCTTCATGACCAACGGCATGATGGCGCTGGTGGCGCAGTTCATGGGGGCGAGCGAGTTGCCCGCCTTCGTCGCAGACCGCGTGGCCAAGGGCTGGAAGATCGTCGAGCAGCGCCTCGGCGAGGCCGAGTATTTCGGCGGCTCGCAGCTCACCACGGCCGACATCATAATGGGCTTCCAACTCACCACCAGCCGCGCGATGAGCGGCATGGGGATCGACCACCTGCCCAATCTCAAGGCATACCTGAAGCGGATCGGCGAGCGGCCCGCCTATCAGCGCGCCATGGCCAAGTGCGAGCCGGGGATGCCCCCTAAGCTCGATTGAGGGGGCTCACTTACCTCGTCATTGCGAGGTGCAGGAGGCTACGCGGCAATGACCGACGCACCGTATAGCCTAACCATTATTGTTTATGGTTTGGCTACTGTCGATGCCTCCTTCTCGGAGAAAGTCCTGCAATGCCGTGTAAATTTCATGGTACCTTGGAACTCTGATATTCATCGGTGAAAAGCAAAAGCCCATGTCGGGAACTCGCTCTGAGCCCGCATATCGATAGAATAACGGTGACAATAAACGGATGAGGTTCAATGCGCCCTCTCGATTGGCGTCATTCCGAGTCTGCACGTTGATCGAGTATCTTAGTGATCCAACAAGAATATCGATCAAAGACGTGAAGTGCGATTGTCCCACTGCACTATAGTGGAAACCAACGATATTGGAGAGGCGAGTTGGCTCGCGCCGATGTGGAAGCTGTATGCCGACGGCCATCTTGTCTTTCAAATGGCCTTCGATCTCGTTATTGGCATCATTAAATCTATCAATTAAAATAATTCCCTTTTGCTGCATCCGACCCAAAACACAATGGAAATGGTAGCAGACCGTGTTGATGCCGAACCGCCGCGCATTGTCCGGATCGCCAGCAAGATCGTGCAGGACTGCATAGGCAAGTAGCTTGCATCCATGTTCGACAGCGGTCTCGATAATTGACTGTTTCAAGTTGAGGAATTGACCGTGGGTCAATCCATCTGGTGAAGGGTTAAATTTGAGGCGGACGTTTGGCCCAACTCCCGCATCCCGACGCAACTCGTCCATACGAGCCGACAATAAGCCAGCGGTATCGCCTGGTATCAAGACACCTGCATACAGGAGGAAGTCCCCTGGTCGATGCTCGAGGTTGCTTTCGTCGCAATAGAGAAGATGCACTTGAAGCCCCCATTTCAGACGCTGGGCTATAGTGCATTGAATTCCTTTTTTGAACTAGCGAGTTTACACTCACCTCTCCCTCAAACCCCCTCCCGCTTCAACAACTCCGCCTTGATCGCCAGCCCGTACGCATAGCCCCCCAGCGTCCCATCCGCCGCGATCACGCGGTGGCAGGGGATCAGCACCGCGATGTTGTTCGCCCCGTTCGCGCCGCCCACAGCGCGGCTCGCCTTGGGGTTGCCGAGGGCGGCGGCGAGCTCGCCATAAGAGCGCGTCTCGCCGTGGGGGATGCGGCGCAGTTCTTCCCATACCCTCTGCTGGAAGGCGGTGCCGTGGACGTCGAGCGGGATGGCGGCGCTGCCGGGGCCGGGTTGCTCGACCGCTTGTACCACCTGCGCAAACAGCGCGCGAAAATCCTCGCCCGCCGGGGCGAGTTCGGCCCGCGGGAACCTTGCCCGCAATTCCGCCTCGCCCTCACCGAAGGCAAGGCAGCACACCCCCACCTCGGTCGCGGCGACCAGCATGGGGCCGAGCGAGGTCGGCAGCACCGCCCAGTGGATCACGCGGCCCGCGCCGCCCCTGCTCCAGTCGCTCGGTTTCATGCCCAGCCTGCCTTTCGTTTCGGCATAGAATTGTTCGGGCCCGCCATAGCCTGCCGTTGTCAGTGCGTCGGTCACTCGTTGCCCACTCGTCAGGGCCTCGTGCACACGTTGTTCGCGCAGCGCGCGCGCGTATGCGGCGGGGGAGAGGCCGGTGGTGCGCTTGAACAGGCGCTGAAAATGAGTCGCAGTATAACCAGTCAAATCGGCCAATTCATCGAGCGTCATCGCCCCCCGATCCCGGATCGCGGCAATCGCCGCGAGCACGCAGGCTTCCTCCGCGCTTTGCGTGTTCGGTGAGCAGCGCTTGCAGGGTCGTAGCCCGGCCGTCGCCGCCTCTTCGGGGGTGCGATAGAAGCGCACGTTCTTGCGATGCGGCGCGCGCGCGGGGCACGAGGGGCGGCAATAGATGCCGGTCGAATGCACGCCCGTGACGAAGGCCCCGTCGAAGCGCCGGTCCTTGGCGAGCGCCGCCTGCCAGCGCTCCTCGTCGGTGATGTTCTCCAAATGTTTCACGTGAAACATTCCTCGCGCTCGTGCCGCTCGATCCGCGCGGCAAAGCAGCCGTGCATGGCGTTGTGCGCGTCGATATAGGCGACCTCCGGGTCAGCGAGCAACGCGCGCAGCTGCGCGTCGACATCGTCGGCCAGGGCCAGCGCCGCGCGGTGGAGATCGCCGGCTGCGGTGTAGCCCCGCAAGGCAATCGGCCGGGCGCGCAGCACCGGGGGCAGGCTGTCGACATATTCCGCCGCCGCACGCGCAGCGGCGCGCACATAGATGGCGAAGGCGTTGCGGTAGGGGCCCTCGACCGCGTGGTTGGCGTAGTGGGTGAGCAGCAGCTCCTCGCCCGGCTGTGCGTCCTCGAGCGTCACGCGGCAGGGGAAATACCCCTGCCCCGCGATCTCGCACCGCGCACGCTGGCGGGCGAGCCCGGCATCATCCAGCGCGAATTGGTCGGTGAATTGCGCGGGGTCGAGGCCCCTGATCCGGTAGGTCATCGCACATATGCTCCCTTGCCTTGTGTTGCAGGGGAGGTGTTACGCCGCGCGCGCGCATGGCGCATCCGGCGGGCTTGCGCTCAATGCCGAGGCTGCGCTCAGGTCCCGGCGATCGAGAGCGCGATGGTGCGCACGCGGTCCTTGAGCTGGGCCTCGGTGATGCCCCTGCCCTCGATCGCATAGGCGTTGACGTTCATGAACTCGCCGCTGACCACCGTCATGCAGATCACGCCGCGGATCTTGATGGTGCCCTGCGCAGCGACCACGTCGCTGACCAGCGCCATATAGGCGCACATGTCGTCCTGCCCGGTGAAGCGCGGCACCGCATTGTCGAGCTGGATCTCGTTGTTGGTGCCCTTGGCGACATCGCGCCCGACGTTCTCGATCGCGTCATCGATCAGCTGCTGGCCGGCAGTGGTCTGGAGCTCGCGCGCGATCAGGGCGAGGAACTGCGCGCGCGGCATCGTGACGGGCTGCGAGGTGCGCGGCGACTTGATGTGCACGTAATCCTCGCCAAAGGTGCCGCAGCGGTCGAGATTGGCATGGGTGAGGTTCATCGTGTCGAGCGAGGCGAACTTCTCGGCCAGCGCCACCGTGGCGCCCGAGGGCAGGCAGTAGCCCTGCGGCACGGGAATGGTGAAGGCCTTGCCGCCCACCGTGAAGCGGTGCTGCGGCTTGCCCTGCGGCCTGTTCTGCGCCGTCACCCCGTCCGGGATCACCGCCAGCGCCAGCGCCGCGAGAGCCAGTGTCAGATAACGCATGCCGAACATTGCTGCCCCCGTTTGCTTTGGTTAGATCGTCTCCTCCGGTCGCTGTCATTGCAGCTATTCCTCCTTGTTCAAGGATTTTCTGGTGATTTACCCTGCCCGCCTGCGGATCTCCCCACGCCTCCGGCTGATCGCCGCGCTGCTGTGCGCGATTGCGGTGCTGCTCGGCCTGCTGCGGGCCGGCCCGCTCGCGGCTGATCCGGGCGATGTCGATGCGGCTTCGCGCGGCGTGGTACGGGTGGTGATCATCGGCGAGGAAGGCGGCGAGCCCGTCCCCGTCAGCCACGGCACCGGCTTTGCGGTCTCGGCGACGCGGATCGTCACCAACGCGCATGTCGTGGCCGAGGCGGTGCAGGACGATACGCTGCGGATCGGCATCGTCCCCTCCGAAGGCACGGGCGGTGCCTTCGCGCGGGTGGTAGCGGTGAGCCCGCGCAACGACCTCGCCCTGCTCGAGATCGCGAGCGGATCGCTGCGCCTGCCCCCGCTGGCGCTGGCGGGGGGCAACACCGGCAATCTCGGCGAGGTCTCGGCGGTGGGCTACCCGATGAATGTCGATCTGGCCCAGGGCCTCGACATGTCGGACATCTTCCGCGCTCAGCCGCCGGTCAAGTCGCGCGGCTTCCTGTCGGGCGAGCGGCCGAGCCGCCAGTTCGACACGATCCTCCACACCGCCCCGATCGCGCGCGGCAATTCGGGCGGGCCGCTGCTCGATCCGTGCGGGCGGGTGATCGGGGTGAACAGCTTCAGTGCCGATGCCCAGGGCGGCGACGGCGAGTTCTACTTCGCGGTATCCTTGCGCGAATTGCTGCCCTTCCTGCGCAGCAACAAGGTCGAGCCGGTGGTCAACGCCCTCCCCTGCCGCTCGATCGACGAATTGAACGCCGAGGAGCGCCAGCGCCTCGAAGCCGAGCAGAGCAAGGCGCGCGCCGCGCTCGAGGAGCGTTCGGAAACCTTGCGCGAAGTGCGCGAGACCGCCCGCCTCACCGCGCAGATGGAGGTGATCGAGGCGCGCGAGAACCGCATGGCGCTGGCGCTGATCGCGCTGCTCGCCTGCATCGGCGCGGGCTATGCCGCCTTCGTATGGCGCGGGGACGAGGCCCGGTCCACCCACGTGCGGACCCTTGGCGCGGTGTCGGCGGCGGGGTTGGCGGTCGCCTTGCTGCTGTGGTTCACCCGCCCCGGCCTTTCCGAGATCGAGGATCGCGTGGCGGCGGCGGTAGAGAAGGCCGGCGGCGGCAGCGCCGCGTCCGATGCTTCGGGCAAGACCTCGGACGCGGCCGAGGGCGCGTTGATCTGCACCCTCGTCCCCGAGCGCAGCCGCGTCACCGCCGCGCGCACCGATGACGTCGCCTTCGAATGGTCGGCCGACGGCTGCGTCAACGGACGCACGCAATATGGCCTTGCGCAAGGGGGGGAATGGCAACGCGTCTTCGCGGCCGAAGATGATGCGGCGCTCGCGGTCAACACCTATGACCCGGCGACCCGCACCTTGCGCACCGACCGCTACCTGCTGGGCCAGGAGGCCCTAGCCGCCGCCCGCGAAGCGCGCGCCGCCTACACGCCGCCCGCCTGCGGGGTGAGCGACGCGGCCCGCACCCTGGGCGAACAGCAGTCCACACTGCTCGCGGGCCTGCCCGAAAGGCCCAACGAGCGACTGGTCTATAGCTGCACGGCAAAGAAGTAGCGCCCCGCCCGCGCCCTCCCCGCTTCGCACCTGCACAATTCCTCCCCCTCGTGGCTTGCATGAACCAGAATCAATTGCTAGGCGCGCGCCAACCTTAGCGGGGCGCCCTTGAGCGTGCCCCGATCCCGAGGCCCAAGCATACTTCCTTATGAAGCTTCGCAAGAGGATTGCACGCGCGTGGACATTTCCGCCGGTATCAAGGCTAGCCTGGCTGGACGCTATGCCTCGGCCCTGTTCGATCTCGCTGCCGAAAACGGCAGGGTGACTGCGGTCGAGAAGGATCTCGAGACGCTCGGCGCCGCGCTCGCCGATTCGGCCGATCTTGCCGCGCTGACCACCAACCCCGAGCTTGCCCGCGCCGCTCAGGGCGCTGCGATGGCGGCAGTGGCCAAGAAGCTGAAGCTCAGCCCGCTCACCACCAATTTCATCGGCGTGCTCGCCGCCAATCGCCGTCTCGGCAAGCTGCCCGCGATCATCAGCGCCTTCCGCGCGATTGCCGCCGCCCAGCGCGGCGAAGTGACCGCGACCGTCACCAGCGCCCACCCGCTGAGCGATGACCAGCTCGCCGCCCTCAAGACCAAGCTGACGGCGCGCGAAGGGCGCACTGTCATGCTCACCGCCGCGGTCGATCCCGACCTTCTTGGCGGCCTCGTCGTCACCATCGGATCGCAGCGCATTGATGCCTCGATCCGCACCCGTCTCAACTCGCTCGCCAAGGCCATGCAGGCTTAAAGGACACGATAATGGAAATCCGCGCCGCAGAAATCTCGAAGGTCATCAAGGACCAGATCGCCAATTTCGGCACCGAGGCCGAAGTCAGCGAAACCGGCACCGTGCTGTCGGTGGGTGACGGGATCGCCCGCATCCACGGCCTCGATCAGGTGCAGGCCGGCGAGATGGTGGAATTCTCGAACGGGGTGCAGGGCATGGCTCTGAACCTCGAAGCCGACAATGTCGGCGTCGTGATCTTCGGCTCGGACAGCGAGATCAAGGAAGGCGATGTCGTCAAGCGCACCGGCACCATCGTCGACGTGCCGGTCGGCAAGGGCCTGCTCGGCCGCGTGGTCGACGCGCTTGGCAATCCGATCGACGGCAAGGGGCCGATCGTCGCTGAAAAGCGCAGCCGCGTCGAAGTGAAGGCGCCGGGCATCATCCCGCGCGAATCTGTCTCGGAGCCCGTCCAGACCGGCCTCAAGGCGATTGACGCGCTGGTGCCTGTGGGCCGCGGTCAGCGCGAGCTCATCATCGGTGACCGCCAGACCGGCAAGACCGCTGTCGCGATCGACACCTTCATCAACCAGAAGGAAGCCAACCAGGGCGACGATGAAGGCAAGAAGCTGTACTGCGTCTATGTCGCCGTCGGCCAGAAGCGTTCGACGGTAGCCCAGATCGTCAAGCAGCTCGAAGAAAACGGCGCGATGGAATACTCCATCGTCGTTGCCGCGACCGCTTCGGAGCCCGCCCCGCTCCAGTACCTCGCGCCCTACACCGGCTGCGCAATGGGCGAATTCTTCCGCGACAACGGCATGCACGCCGTGATCGTTTACGACGACCTTTCCAAGCAGGCCGTCGCCTATCGTCAGATGTCGCTGCTGCTGCGTCGTCCTCCGGGCCGCGAAGCCTATCCGGGTGACGTGTTCTACCTCCACAGCCGCCTGCTTGAGCGTGCGGCGAAGATGAACGCGGAAAACGGCCACGGTTCGCTGACCGCGCTGCCGATCATCGAAACCCAGGCGGGCGACGTGTCGGCCTACATCCCGACCAACGTGATCTCGATCACCGACGGCCAGATCTTCCTCGAGACCGGCCTGTTCTATCAGGGCATCCGCCCCGCGATTAACGTCGGCCTCTCGGTGTCGCGTGTGGGCGGTGCCGCCCAGACCAAGGCGATGAAGAAGGTTTCGGGCTCGATGAAGCTCGACCTTGCGCAGTACCGCGAAATGGCGGCTTTCGCGCAGTTCGGTTCGGACCTCGATGCCACCACGCAGAAGCTGCTCAACCGCGGCGCGCGCCTGACTGAGCTGCTGAAGCAGAAGCAGTTCAGCCCGATGCCCTTCGAAGAGCAGACCGTGTCGATCTACGCCGGCACCAATGGCTATCTCGATGCGATCCCGGTGAACCGGGTGAACGAATACGAGAGCCAGATGCTCGATTACATGCGCCGCGAGCACGGCAGCGTGCTGACCGAGATCCGCACCTCGAAGAAGTTCGAAGGCGAGGCTGCGGACAAGACCAAGGCCGCGCTCGAAGCTTTCGCCAAGCAGTTCGCGTAAGGACATCGCCCGGTGGCATCCCTTAAGGAACTGAAAGGCCGGATCAACTCGGTCAAATCGACCCAGAAGATCACCAAGGCCAAGCAGATGGTTGCGGCGGCCAAGCTGCGCCGTGCCCAAGCGGCTGCCGAAGCCGGTCGGCCCTATGCCGCGCGGCTGGCGGCGGTGATGGCCTCGTTGGCGAGCAAGGTGTCGGGCGACAGCGCGCCCAAGCTGCTCGCGGGCACGGGTGCGGACAGCAAGCACCTCCTCGTGGTAGTCAACACCGACAAGGGGCTGTGCGGCGGGTTGAACTCGAACATCGTCAAGGCCGCCAAGGCCAAGGCGAAGGAGTTGATCGCTGCGGGCAAGTCGGTCGAATTCTACCTCGTCGGCAAGAAGGGCCGCGCGCCGCTGAAGCGCGAATTCCCTTCGCTGATCGGCGCAGGCTTCGACACCAGCACGGTCAAGACCCCGGGCTTCAGCGAAGCCGAGGCGGTCGCCAATGAGCTGATCGCGCTGTTCGAAAGCGGCGCTTTCGATGTGGCGCATCTGATCTACCCGACCTTCAAGTCGGCGCTGGCGCAGGACGCCACGGTCAATCAGCTGATCCCCGTCCCCGCTCCGGCGCAGAGCGCGGCTGCCGAAGCCGTGGTCGAATATGAGTCGGGCGAAGAGGAAATCCTCGAAGAACTGCTGCCGCGCTACCTGCGCACCCAGCTGTTCGGCGCGCTGCTCGAGCGTGAGGCATCCGAACAGGGCGCCTCGATGACCGCGATGGACAACGCCACGCGCAACGCGGGCGAGCTGATCCAGAAGCTCACCATCCAGTACAACCGCAGCCGCCAGGCCGCGATCACCACCGAATTGATCGAAATCATTGCGGGCGCAGAAGCGCTCTAATTGAAGGCTAGGAACGAAAAATGGCCACCGCCGCTCTCAACCAGACCACCAACGGCACGATCTCGCAAGTCATCGGCGCCGTCGTCGACGTGCAGTTCCCGGGTGAACTGCCCGCGATCCTCACCGCGCTCGAAACCAAGAACGGCGACAAGACGCTGGTGCTTGAAGTCGCCCAGCACCTCGGCGAGAACACCGTGCGCACCATCGCGATGGACGCGACCGAAGGGCTGATGCGCGGCAGCGAAGTCGTGAACACCGGCGCGCAGATCTCTGTTCCCGTGGGCCCCAAGGTGCTGGGTCGCATCATGAACGTCGTCGGCGAAGCGATCGACGAGCGCGGGCCGATCGGCGCGGAAAGCACCGCTCCGATCCACGCCGAAGCCCCGGCCTTCGTTGATCAGTCGACCGAAGCCGCGATCCTCGTCACCGGCATCAAGGTGATCGACCTCCTCGCGCCTTACGCCAAGGGCGGCAAGATCGGCCTGTTCGGCGGCGCGGGCGTCGGCAAGACCGTGCTGATCCAGGAGCTCATCAACAACATCGCCAAGGGCCACGGCGGCGTGTCGGTGTTCGCCGGCGTGGGTGAGCGCACCCGCGAGGGCAACGACCTCTACCACGAATTCCTCGACGCCGGCGTTATCGCCAAGGACGCCGAGGGCAATGCGACCTCGGAAGGCTCCAAGGTGGCGCTCGTCTTCGGCCAGATGAACGAGCCGCCGGGCGCCCGCGCGCGCGTCGCGCTGTCGGGCCTGACCATGGCGGAGTACTTCCGCGACGTCGAAGGCCAGGACGTGCTGTTCTTCGTCGACAACATCTTCCGCTTCACCCAGGCGGGCTCGGAAGTGTCGGCGCTGCTCGGCCGTATTCCTTCGGCGGTGGGCTACCAGCCGACGCTGGCGACCGACATGGGCAAGCTGCAGGAGCGCATCACCTCGACTACCAAGGGCTCGATCACCTCGGTGCAGGCGATCTACGTTCCCGCGGACGACTTGACCGACCCGGCGCCTGCTGCGTCCTTCGCTCACCTTGACGCGACGACCACGCTGAACCGTGCGATTTCGGAACTCGGCATCTACCCGGCGGTTGACCCGCTGGATTCGACCAGCCGCGTGCTCGAACCCCGCGTCGTCGGTGCCGAGCATTACGAAACCGCCCGCCGCGTTCAGGAAACCCTGCAGAAGTACAAGAGCCTGCAGGACATCATCGCGATCCTCGGGATGGATGAACTGTCGGAAGAGGACAAGACGATCGTCGCCCGCGCGCGCAAGATCCAGAAGTTCCTCTCGCAGCCGTTCCACGTCGCGGAAGTCTTCACTGGCATTTCGGGCGTGTTCGTGCAGATCGAAGACACCGTGAAGAGCTTCAAGGCGGTGGTCGACGGCGAATATGACCACCTGCCCGAGCAGGCCTTCTACATGGTCGGCGGCATCGACGATGTGGTCGCCAAGGCCAAGAAGATGGCCGAAGAGGCTTAATCCGCTTCCCCCTCCCGCCGGAGGTTGGCACCAGCCAACCGACTATCTGGAGAACGGGAGGGGAGCGAGACTTGCCAGCTTGCTGGCTAGTCGCAGCGGGGTGGGCCTCCACCGGCCCATTCCCACCCCCAGCCCCTCCCGCAAGCGGGAGGGGGGTTAGGAAGAGACAATGCCCCTCCACTTCGAACT